>NZ_CP181244.1:319708-639417 GCF_047837985.1 Neisseria sp. CCUG12390 | reverse complement strand
AGAATCACGACGGGGCCGAACGCCGCGCCGAATCCTGCCCATGCGTAAGACACCAGCCCCAAGACTTTGCTGTCGGGATTGGCCGCAATCAAAATGGCGATGATTGCCACGGCCAACACCATGATACGGCCGACCCATACCAATTCTTTCTGCTCTGCATTCGGGCGCAGGAAGCCTTTGTAGAAGTCCTCGGTAATCGCACTCGAGCAGACCAGCAGTTGACACGACAGGGTGGACATGACTGCCGCCAGAATCGCGCTCAGAATCACGCCGGCAATCCACGGATTGAACAATAAGGTGGCCAAGGCGATGAACACGCGTTCGTTGTTGCCTTCCATTGCGCCCACTTGCTCAGGATGGCCGCCGAAATAGGCGATGCCGAAATAGCCCACGGCCACGGCTCCGGCCAGGCAGACAATCATCCAAGTCATGCCGATGCGGCGCGCGCTTTTCAGCGATTGCACATTTTCAGCCGCCATAAAACGCGCCAAAATGTGCGGCTGGCCGAAATAACCCAAGCCCCATGCCGCGGTGGAAATAATGCCTAAGAATGTCGTTCCGGCAAACAGGCTGCCGTACTCCTTGCTGGTAGTGGCGGCCACGGCCTGCACTGCCGCGCTCATTTCTTCCGCACCGCCCAAACTCAGATATACCATCACAGGAGTCAGAATCAGGGCAAACAGCATCAAAGTCGCCTGCACGGTATCCGTCCAGCTCACGGCCAGGAAACCGCCGATAAAGGTGTAGGCAATGGTCGCACCCGCCCCCAGCCAGATGGCGGTTTCGTAGCTCATGCCTTCAAACAGACTTTGGAACAGGCGCGCACCTGCCACTACGCCCGAAGCACAATAAATCGTAAAGAAAAACAAAATGATAACCGCGGAAATAACCTTCATCGCCTGCCCTTTCGCACCGAAGCGGTGGAAAAAATAATCAGGCAGGGTCAAGGCGTTGTTGGCGTATTCGGTGTGTACGCGCAAGCGTCCCGATACCAGCAGCCAGTTGAGCCATGCGCCTATGGTCAGGCCGATGGCAATCCATGCCTCGCTCAAGCCGACCGCGTAAATCGCACCGGGCAGACCCATCAAGAGCCAGCCCGACATATCGGACGCACCCGCCGACATCGCGGTGACAAACGGGCCGAGGCTGCGGCCGCCGAGAATGTAGTCGTCGAAATTGCGGGTGGAAAAATAAGCGGCCAGGCCGATCAGCAGCACCGCAATCAGGTATAAACCAAACGTGATATACATGGGATTCATGTATCGCTCCTCATTTTAATAAACTTACTAAATAAGCAGATATGGAATCTGAGATTTTTTGTTCTGATAAAAAACACTGATTGTCACGAGCCATTTATATGCTTCATGACAAATTCACTACATTTACAATCATAGATGTTTAAATTACATCAAGATTTGTAAATATTGCATTCCAGCATACCGCAATTCCGTTGGCTTGCAAAGCAACAAAGTTCATTTTTTGAATTTTCCCATAGAGAAAATTTATGCGATTAAGATTATTTTTCAGCATTTTCAGCGAACATTGGTACTCCCTCCCCTGGTACAAACGGAATTCCGTCTCTCTTAAAGAATGAAAAATCGGACATCCATCTTCAACCATTCAAAGATGCCGTCTGAAAAAACCATCGGAAAATACTTTTCAGACGGCCTTTCCCCGGCTTTTCCCGAAATGCCCGGCTACTGAAAATCCCGCCGATTTGGTTTACAATACCGCCATTCATATTTTTAGTTATCGAGAGAGATTCATGTTAGACATCCAACTTTTGCGCAACGACACCCATGCGGTGGCTGCCCGTTTGGCGGCACGCGGTTATGAATTCGATACGGCGCGTTTTCAGGCTTTGGAAGAAGCGCGTAAGGCGGTGCAGGTAAAAACCGAGGAATTACAGGCGGCGCGCAACAGTATTTCCAAGCAGATCGGTGCGCTCAAAGGTCAGGGCAAACATGAGGATGCCCAGGCAGCCATGGATCAGGTGGCGCAAATCAAGGTGGATTTGGAACAGGCAGCCAAAGATTTGGAAGCGGTGCAGCAGGAATTGGACGCTTGGCTGCTGACCATCCCGAACCTGCCGCACGAAAGCGTGCCGCAAGGCAAAGACGAAACGGAAAACGTGGAAGTGCGCAAAGTCGGCACGCCGCGCAAATTTGATTTCGACATCAAGGACCATGTCGATTTGGGCGAACCGTTAGGCTTGGATTTTGAAGGTGGCGCACGTTTGTCGGGCGCACGTTTTACCGTGATGAAAGGCCAAATCGCGCGTTTGCACCGTGCATTGGCGCAATTCATGTTGGATACGCACACGCTGCAACACGGCTACACCGAGCATTACACGCCGTATATCGTTGATGACATAACCTTACAAGGTACCGGACAATTGCCGAAATTTGCCGAAGATTTGTTCCATGTGACCCGAGGCGGTGACGAGAGCAAAAAAACGCAATACCTGATTCCGACGGCGGAAGTGACGCTCACCAATACCGTAGCCGACAGCATTGTGCCGTCTGAAAAACTGCCGCTGAAGCTGACCGCGCATTCGCCGTGTTTCCGTTCCGAAGCGGGCGCATACGGCAAAGACGTGCGCGGCCTGATCCGCCAGCACCAGTTCGACAAAGTGGAAATGGTGCAAATCGTGCGCCCGGAAGACTCTTACCAAGCCTTGGAAGAAATGGTCGGCCACGCGGAAAACATCTTGAAAGCCTTGGAACTGCCCTACCGCGTGATTACTTTGTGTACCGGCGACATGGGCTTCGGCGCGACCAAAACCTATGATTTGGAAGTGTGGGTACCCGCGCAAAATACCTACCGCGAAATCTCCAGCTGCTCCAACTGCGAAGACTTCCAAGCACGCCGCATGAAAGCGCGTTTCAAAGACGAAAACGGCAAAAACCGCTTGGTACACACCTTAAACGGTTCAGGCTTGGCGGTCGGCCGCACTTTGGTGGCGGTTTTGGAAAACCACCAGAATGCCGACGGCAGCATCAATATTCCAGCCGCATTGCAGCCTTATATGGGCGGCGCGACAAAATTGTCCGTATAAATAACCCTGAATAGATAAAGGCCGTCTGAAAGTTTTCTTTCAGACGGCCTTTTATTATGAAGACCGGGGCTTTTATTCAAAAAATTTCCAATCCGTCATTACCCGTGCAAAACAAGCCGTCAACAGCCAAACGTAACCCATTAGATAGCCGTTTGAAACAGAAATTAAAACAGGGCAGCAGCGAACGCCGTGTACACCTGATACATCAAAACGACTATAAAACCGCCACAGGATACGAACCGATCACTTTCACAAACGAAGCGCGTTCGCCCAACAACTGCAGAGCTTTCTGCACCCGTTCGTCGTCTTGATGCCCTTCGATGTCGATGAAAAACAGGTATTCCCACACGGCCGATTTGCTCGGGCGGCTCTCGAATTTGGTCATCGAAATGCCCAAATCGGTAAACGGCTGCAACAAGCCCATCACGGCACCGGCACGGTTGGGCGTGGAAATCACCAGCGAGGTTTTGTCGTGGCCGGTACTGCCGGTATCCTGATGGCCGAGCACCAAGAAACGCGTGGTATTGTTCGGTTCGTCTTCAATGCATTCGGCGGCAATATCAAGACGATAAATTTCCGCGGCGGTAATGCCCGCAATGGCCGCCAACGTGCCGTCGTCGGACTCAGCCACCATGCGTGCGGCTTCGGCATTACTGGTAACGGGAATCCGCTCGGCCTTGGGCAGGTTGCGCCCCAGCCAGTCATTGCATTGCGCCAATGCTTGCGCGTGGGCAAATACTTTGGTTACCCCATTGATTTCATGACTGTTTTTTCGCATTAAATTGTGACGGATGCGTACCACCACCTCGCCGCAGGCTTTGAGCGAAGAGGCGGCGAGCAAATCCAATGTTCGGCCGACGGAGCCTTCGGTCGAATTTTCCACCGGTGCCACCAAATAATCGGCTTGGCGCGTTTCCACCAGCTTGAAGCAGTCGTCCACCGTCGTGCAGGCCTGCGTATGGGCGGCGTGGCCGAAATGCTTGATAGCGGCCTGTTGGGTAAACGTGCCTTGCGGACCGAGATACGCAATGGTCAGAGGACGCTCGACCGCCAGACATTCGCTCATGATTTCGCGGAACAGCCGCGCGACGGATTCGTCGGGCAGCGGCCCTTGGTTCAATGCCTGAATACGGCGCAATACGGCGGCCTCCCGTTCGGGACGGTACACCGTACCCGTGCCTTTGAGTTCGCCGATGGTATGGGCGTGTTGGGCGCGTTCGTTCAACAGGCGTAATACGGCGGCATCGATTTCGTCAATCGCATCGCGGTAAGGTTTGAGCTGCTCATCAACCGACATCGTGTTTCTCTTGCTTGGTTTCGTGAATGGACGGATTTTATCATCAAACAGGCTATCTGAAAGGCTTTCAGACGGCCTGATGACGGAAATTAAAGCATTAAAGCCCAATGTTTGCTTTGAAACGGTATTTCGTTGCGCCGTTCAAATAAAAGCAGAATTTTTATTTAAACCCGGCATGGTTTTTGTCATTTTCAATCCACGCCTCGTGCGAACATACCCACAACAGCACGATACCGCACACCGTCGCCGAGAGCATCACCACCGGCATAATCAAGGCGGTGCCGTTGTGCAGCCACGTCGTCAGCATACCGACGGCGGCGGCGATGACCGATTGGCACACGCCCAACACCGCATTCGCGCTGCCGCTCTCTTGTTTGAAATAACTCATGAAACACGCCTGGGTATTGGCTCCGACCAAGCCCTGCGTACCGACGGACACCATCACGCACGCCACCAACGCCCACATCGGCGGCAACTCCGCCAGCAACACCAAGACCACCATCAGTAAATTGGCGGCAAACTGGAGAATAATGCCCCAGCGCAGAATGTTCTGCGGATGAACGCCCGTTTTCAAACGCCACGCCGTTACGCGGTTGAACAAGGCCATCGTGATGATATTCAGGCCGAAAATCCACGCATAGCCGTGTGACGACACCTCATACAGATTCATGTAAACAAAAGAAGATTCGGTCAAAAACGCAAACATCGACGCAAAGCTGAATGCTTGGAAAAACAGATAACCCATTGCGCCTTTGTTGCGCAGCACATGCTTGAACCTGCCGCCGACCACGGCAAAAATCTCGCGGCTGATTTTGTCGGTACGCGTCGGTTTGGGCAGAAACAGCGACACCAACACCAGCAGCAAAACACTGTATACGGTAAAAAACCAAAAAATCGCGCGCCAGCCGCCCAAACTCTGCAACACGGCACCGACCATCGGTGCCATCAGCGGCACAATCATCAGGATAATGCCGATGAGCGCGAACATCTGCGCGGCCTTGCGCCCGTCGTAATAATCGCGCACCAGCGCACCCACCACCACGACCGTCATGCCCGCGCCGAAAGCCTGCAACGCACGCAGCGTCAGCAGCTGCTCGACGTTGGTAATCATCGTCAGCCCCAACACGCTGAGAAAATGCAGCGTCAGTCCGGCCAAAGCCACCGGTTTGCGCCCTTTGATGTCGGATACCGAACCGCCGACCAGCTGCCCGAACGCCGTGCCGAACATAAACATGCTCAGGCTCTGCTCGATACGGTGGATATTCGAGCCTAAATTTTCGGCCATTTCGGGAATCGCCGGTAAATACGCATCAATCGAAAACGGCATCAGCGCAATCAACATCGCCATCAATACCGCCATCTGCTTTTCGCCCAAAGGCTGTTTCGCAGCAGTCATCACTTCTTTCCGTCCACATCCAAACAAACCGCACAGAGCGGTTGAAAAACTCGAAATTATAGTCCATATCCGTTTGATTTGAAAGCACAAGGCCGTCTGAAAACATTCAACCGAAACCGATTGCGTTTTTTTTCAGACGGCCTGGTTTTACGGTTTTAAAGGCCGTCTGAAAAACATTGCGCCATGCGGCATTTCATAAGAAAATAAGTGTTTACATTCTTATCCGAATCCGAAAGGAAACCGCATGACCACCTTCCCTATCGCCCGCGCCGGTGGCGCATCACTCGAAATCCAAGGCAAAATGGCCAACCGCCACGGCCTGATTGCCGGTGCGACCGGTACGGGCAAAACCGTTACCCTGCGCCGCATGGCCGAAGCCTTCAGCAACGAAGGCGTTCCCGTTTTTCTGGTTGACGTGAAAGGCGATTTGTCGGGCATTTCTCAAGCCGGACAAAACAGCGGCAAGGTGGGCGAGCGCATTGCCGAATTCGGTTTGGGCGACGCATGGCTTCAGAATTTCCCCGTGCGCTTTTGGGACGTGTTCGGCGATACCGGCATTCCCGTGCGCGTTACCGTGTCTGAAATGGGGCCGATGCTCTTGGCGCGCCTGATGAACCTGAACGACACCCAAGAGGGCTTGCTCAATCTGGTGTTCAAAGTCGCCGACGACCGCGGCTGGCACATTTTGGATTTGAAAGACCTGCGCAGCATGTTAAAACACGTTTCTGACAACGCCGCCGAATACCGCACCCAATACGGCAACGTTTCCGCCGCCAGTATCGGCGCGATTCAGCGTCAGCTGCTTACGCTCGAAAACGAAGGTGCGAACGATTTCTTCGGCGAACCTGCGCTGAACCTCGAAGACTGGATGCAGTCTGAAAACGGCAAAGGTGTCATCAATATCCTGAATTCGGAAAAACTGATGCGCAGCCCGCGCATGTACAGCGCGTTTCTACTGTGGATGCTGGCCGAACTGTTTGAAATGCTGCCCGAAGTCGGCGATTTGGAACAACCGAAGTTCGTGATGTTTTTCGACGAAGCGCATTTGATGTTCGACAACGCCGCCACCGCGCTGGTCGAGCAGGTCGAACAAGTCGTGCGCCTGATCCGTTCCAAAGGCGTGGGCGTGTATTTCGTTACCCAAAATCCGCTCGACTTGCCCGATACCATTCTCGGCCAATTGGGCAACCGCGTGCAGCACGCCCTGCGCGCGTTCACGCCGCGCGACCAGAAAGCCGTGCGTGCCGCCGCCGAAACCTTCCGCAGCAATCCGAACATCGACGTGGCCGAAGCCATCGCCGAACTGGGCGTGGGCGAAGCCCTCGTTTCCTTCCTTGACGAAAAAGGCATGCCCGCACCGGTAGAACGTGCCTACGTTTTACCGCCGCAATCTGCATTGACGCCGCTCTCTAAAGAAGCACGCGACGCCGCGTTCCAAAGCGACGATCTGTACCCTACCTACAAAGACATGATCGACAACTACTCCGCCTTCGAAGCCCTGACCGAAGCCGAAAGCCAGCAGGCTGCGGCCCAAGCTGCCGAAGCAGCGGCCAAAGAGCAGGCACAGGCGCAGAAAGCCGCCGAAAAACAGACCGCCAATGCCGAACCGAGCGCATTCGACGGTTTCCTCGGCGGCTTGATGGGCGGCCGGAAAAAATCCGGCCAGGGCGTAGGTTACAATGTCGCCGACGCGGTAGGCAGCCAAATCAACCGCCAAGTCACCAACGCCATCTCACGCAGCGTGATGGGGATTATCAAAGGCTTCCTGAAGTAATGGTTTGAGCTTGAGCATCAAAGGCCGTCTGAAAAATTTTCAGACGGCCTGACTGTGTCGAAAAATATTTTTCCGTCTCAAAAAACGTAGGCCGTCTGAAAACCTTTCAGACGGCTTATGTTATGCAACAATCAGACCAATTCCGCCAGCTTATCCGCCGTATCCACGTTTGCATAAGCAAACGCCAACGCCGACATATAAGCCGCGTGGACATCGGCTGCGGGAACGGTTTTGCCGTTGAACTCCAAATCACGCGTCGCGCATGCGTCGTGGGCAACGTGGCACCGGTAGCCCAAGTCTGCCGCCGCACGGGTTGCCGCATCGATGCACATATGGCTCATCGCGCCGATAATCAGCAGGCGCTCGATGCCTTGTTCCTGCAATTGCGCGTGCAAATCGGTGGTGCCGCGGAAGCTGTTGATTTCATGCTTGGTAATCACCGCCTCGCCTGCTTTCGGCTCGAATGCCGGATAAAATTTCACGCCCTCGCTGTTTTCCTCGAAAAACGGCGCATTTTCGCCGGCAAACACATGGCGCACATGGAATACCGGCAGATTTTTCCCACGGAACAGGTTCAGCAGTTTCGCCCCCTGCTCCGCCGCAGCCTCCGTACCGACCAGCGGAAATTTCGCGCCCTCGAAACTCGGGAAATAATCGTTTTGGAAATCGACAATCAGTAATGCGGTTTTCATCATGCCACTCCTTATGGAAAAAATTCAAATCACAGCGGTTGAGTTTAGTCTGCTTTTCGTGAGGTTGAAAGCGGTTTTCGAATCAAAAAACAAAAGAATCGGGTCAATACCGACCCGATTCTTTTTTAGGAACAGGCCGTCTGAAATTTCAGACAGCATGGTTAGTGGCCGCACCATTGTCTTTCGCAAGGAATGCCATCACGGTCGCCGTCCATCTCCATTTGAACCGCGCCACCACAATTTTCCAAAAAGAACTCAGCTTCTTCACACGAAGTCATTTGCGAACAATATTTTCTGCCATCACATCGATAGTGACTTGCTTTTTCCGTTAAAACCATGTTTTTCGCGCGCTCATTGGCAGCATCGACCACTTCCTGCGGTATCTGCATAACCTGCTGACGAGGAGGTTCTTTTTCCATTTTCCGTTCTTGCTTCATTTTCTCCGCCACTTCCGCAACCGACGAGGTTTTTACCGAAGCAGCCTTTCTGTCCTGCCATTGCTGGAAAACAAAATATCCTCCAAAAGCGAGCAGTAATATACCGATACACGCCAACGGTAGAACAGAGACATTTGCCGAAGTACGCTTCTTCCCTCGAACCGTCCGTTTAACTTGAGCTTGCGGGCGTCGGACATATTCGACCGCTCCGGCCGCCAATTTACCTTGATTACCCTTGATGAGGGTAAAAGACACTTCTTCGTTTTCCTGCGGTCTCGGTTGTTGAACGGCAAATTCAGAAATATGGACGAAATATTCTTTATCGGTTTGCACATCCTTGATAAAGCCGAAACCCCTTTCATCATTCCAGCGAACGATTTTCCCTAAGTAACGCATTTTGTTTTCCTTTTTTATTAAAATTTCAGACAGTATTTTGATTTTGTCTCGATACCGTCCAATTCACACACAAGCCGTCTGAAAACCACATTAAATTTTCAGACGGCCTTTCATCTCGATTTAAAAAACCGAAATCAAATATCCACTTCCGCCGTATCCCCCTCGGCTTCCATCCACGCCCGGCGGCTGGCGGCTTCGCCTTTGCCCATCAGTTTTACGAAGATGCCGTGGGTTTCTTCGTGCGCGCCGTCGGGTATCTGCACCTGCAACAGCCGGCGGGTATCGGGGTGCATGGTGGTGTCTTTGAGCTGGTCGGGGTTCATTTCGCCCAGGCCTTTGAAGCGGCTGATGGAATATTTGTTTTCAGACAGGCCTTCTTTTTGCAGGCGTTCGAGGATGCCGTCGAGTTCGGCCTGGTCGAGCGCGTAGAATTTGCGGGCGGGTTTGGACTTGCCCTGCGCGTTCACGTCCACGCGGAACAGCGGCGGCTGGGCGACGTAGATGTGGCCGTCTGAAACGAGTTTGGGGAAGTGGCGGTAGAACAGGGTGAGCAGCAGCACTTGAATATGCGAGCCGTCCACGTCGGCATCCGACAAAATCGCGATTTTTCCGTAGCGCAGGCCGCTGAGGTCGGGGCTGTCGTTCGCGCCGTGGGGGTCGACGCCGATGGCGACGGAAATGTCGTGGATTTCGGCGTTGCCGAAGAGCTGGTCGGCGTGCACTTCGAAACTGTTCAAAACCTTGCCGCGCAGGGGCAGAATGGCTTGCGTGGCCTTGTCGCGCGCGAGTTTGGCCGAACCGCCGGCGGAGTCGCCTTCCACGAGAAACAGCTCGTTTTCGCGGATGTCTTCGCTTTCGCAGTCGGTGAGTTTGCCGGGCAATACGGCCACGCCGCTGCCTTTTTTCTTCTCGATTTTTTTCACGGAACGCATCCGCGCCTGCGCCTGTTTGATGGCGAGGTCGGCGATTTTTTTGCCGAACTCGACGTTTTGGTTCAGCCACAATTCGAGCGGGTCGCCCGACACGGCGGCCACGAGCTTGAGCGCGTCGCGGTTGGTGAGCTTGTCTTTGGTTTGCCCCTGAAACTGTGGGTCGAGCACGCGGGCGGACAACACAAACGCCACGCGCGAGAACACGTCGTCGCTCTGCACTTTCACGCCGCGCGGCAGCAGGTTGTGGTGGTTGATGAAATTGTTCACCGCGCCGAACACGGCCTGTTTCAAGCCCGCTTCGTGCGTGCCGCCCAGCGGCGTGGGAATCAGGTTGACATAGCTTTCGCTGTTGCACGCGCCTTCTTCCAGCCAAGTGAGCGCGAACGCCGCACCTTCGCCCGCGCTGAAATCCCCGTCGTGGCCGTCTGAAACATAGTTTTCGGTGGAGAATACGGGCACGGCTTCCTGCGCTTCTTCAATTAAATCAGCAAGATAGCTTTTCAGACCGTCGGGATAGTGCCACGTCTGCGTTTGCGGTTCAGACAGGCCTTTGGGCGTGCGCGTGAGCGACACGGTTACGCCCGGCAGCAACACCGCTTTCGCGCGCAGCAGGCGTTCTAGCTCGGGAATGCTGTAATTCGGGCTTTCGAAATACTTGCCGTCCGGCCACACGCGCACTTCCGTGCCGCTGTCTTTTACCGCGCATTTGCCGGTTTCCGCCAGCGGTTCAATGACATGGCCGTCTGAAAACGCGATGCGGTGGATTTTGCCCTCGCGTTTTACGGTTACCTCAAGCCGTTTCGACAGCGCGTTCGTGACCGACACGCCCACGCCATGCAGACCGCCCGAAAAAGCATACGCGCCGTTGCCGCTTTTCTTGTTGAACTTTCCGCCCGCGTGAAGCTGGGTGAACACCAGTTCCACCACCGGCAGCCCTTCCACGGGGTGCAGCCCCACCGGAATCCCGCGCCCGTTGTCGCGCACCGACAGCGAACCGTCGTCGTGGATTTCCACCCTGATTTCCGTAGCGAACCCGCCGAGCGCTTCGTCGGCGGCGTTGTCGATGACTTCCTGACAAATATGCGTCGGACTTTCCGTGCGCGTGTACATGCCCGGGCGTTCTTTGACGGGATCGAGGCCTTTTAAGACGGTGATGCTGGATTCGGAGTATTGGTTCTGAGTCATGATGTTTTTTCTAGTGGAAAGCGTTTCAGACGTCCGTCTGAAAATGTGCGCGGCTAAGCATTCGTGATGCCGGGAAAGGCGGGATTTTAACATGTTTCCGCGCTTTTCAGACGGCATGGCAGCCCATTGCACCCGCTGCCCGAACAAATATTAACCTTAACCGTGTTTACCGTCGGACGGTTTGATTATAGACTGTTGCCACCTGTCAACCCGAAAACAAAGGACGAAGATGAAAAAATCACTGCTGGCTTTGGCCTTATCCGCATTAATGTTGGGTGCTTGCGGCGGCGATGGCGACCGTGACCGCGACGACGACCGCAACGACACGCGTATCGAACAGTCTGACCGCGACCGTGACGACCGCCGCGATGATCGTGATGATGACCGCGATGACCGCTACGACGACCGTGATGACCGCTACGATGACCGCGATGACCGTGATGACGACCGTCGCTGATACAAATTGAAAGATGCAGATGCCGTCTGAAAAATATTTTTCAGACGGCATCTGATTTATGCACACCGGCTTTTATGAACACACGTTGGCGGAATGCCGCCCGGTTCGACCGCATGGCGGGTGCTCATCGGCACCGACGGTTTACGGACACCGGCAAAGCCGCATTTCAGACGGCCTGCGTCAGCCGCGCCCCTGTGTCTGCCTCGCCTGCTGAAAACTGCCGAACGATTCCAAACCGCGCAAAAAGCGTGACAGTTCGGAAAGTGCGCCAAGATAGACATTTCTTTTGAAATCAATCACTTCATCCACAGGCGCCCAATAGTCATGCCAACGCCAGCCGTCGAACTCGGGATGCTGCGTGGCGCGCAGGTTGACATCGCTCTCGCGGCCAACCAGTCGCAGCAGATACCAAATCTGCTTTTGGCCGCGGTACGAGCCGCGCCACTCGCGGCGCACCCAATGCGACGGCACGTCGTAACGCAGCCAGTCGCGCGTGCGGCCTAAAATTTTCACGTGTTGCGGCAACAGACCGACTTCCTCCAGCAATTCGCGGTACATCGCCGTTTCCGGACTTTCGCCCGGCTTGATGCCGCCTTGCGGAAACTGCCACGAATGCTCGCGCACACGCTTGCCCCAAAATACTTGATTCTTATCGTTCGTAAGGATAATACCGACATTGGGGCGATAGCCTTCTCTGTCTAACACGGTCTCGCCCTTCAAAAATTTAATCCTGCGATTTTCCCATAAATCAGACGGTTTTGACAAATCGATACACCGTTTGCGGAGCCGTCTGAAAAATTTTGTCTTTGGGATGAAAACCATAGCGGAAGACGCCCGCAAAAGTGTCATTTTACCGCGTTTAAACTATTGCATTTCAAAGGTTTTTAACGTCTAATGCAAGCTTGCTGAATCAAGGGCGGCACGAGGTATCCGGCGCCTGCCGCCCCCACCACAGTTTCCCTTTTGTATGTGGTTTAAAGGTTCAATCCTTTGCCCACCGCTGCAATTTATTCCACTTCCCCACAAAAGGACTGTATTCCATGAAAAAAACCCTACTGACCGCCTGCATCACCCTTGCGCTGGCGGCTTGCGGCGGCTCTGACAAACCTGCCGAACCGACAGCCTCCCAAAACGGCGAACCGCAACAAGCCGCACCGCAATCCAGCAGCCTGAACATCTACAACTGGTCCGACTACGTCGATCCCGCCACCCTGACCGCCTTTGAGAAAAACAACAACATCAAAGTCCGCTACGACTACTACGACAGCAACGAAGCCTTGGAAGCCAAAGTATTAACCGGCAAATCCGGTTACGACTTGGTCGCACCGTCGATTGCCAACGTCGGCCGCCAAATCAAAGCAGGCGCATATCAGGAAATCGACAAAAGCCAGATTTCCAACTACAGCAACATCGACCCCGATTTACTTTCCCTGATGGCGACCGTCGATCCGGGCAACAAATACGCCGTGCCTTATTTCTGGGGCATCAATACGCTTGCCGTCAACAAAGATTTGGTTGCCAAAGCCCTGGGCAGCGAAACCCTGCCTGAAAACGAATGGGATTTGGTGTTCAACCCCGAATACACCGCCAAACTGAAATCCTGCGGCATCAGCTACTTGGACAGCGCCATCGAACAAATGCCGCTGGCTCTGAACTACATCGGCAAAGACCCGAACAGCGAAAACCCCGACGACCTCAAAGCCGCGGTTGAAATGATGAAAAAAGTGCGCGGCGACGTGAAACGCTTCAGCTCGTCCGGCTACATCGACGACATGGCCAACGGCAACTTGTGCGTAGCCGTGGGCTACGGCGGCGACTTGAACATCGCCAAAAACCGCGCCATCGAGGCGAAAAACGGCGTGAACCTGCAAGTCCTGACCCCGAAAACCGGCGTAGGCATTTGGATTGATTCGTTCATGATTCCGCGCGATGCGCAAAACGTGGCCAATGCCCATAAATACATCAATTACACGCTTGACCCGCAGGTAGCGGCACAAAACGGTACGTTCGTGACCTATGCCCCCGCCAGCCAACCGGCGCGTAAGCTGATGGATGCCAAGCTTTCGGAAGACACGTCTATCTTCCCGAGCAAAGAAGTGATGGACAAAAGCTTCGTGATTTCGCCAAAATCACCTGAAACCAGCAAATTGAGCGTGCGCTTGTGGCAGGGTTTGAAAGCCGGCCAATAAAGTCGGGGGTTTAATCAAAAGGCCGTCTGAAACCAATTGGTTTCAGACGGCCTTTTGATTTTATGTAAGAAAAATAGTGTTGTTTGCACCAAGCCGCAGATGCCGTAAGCGGTACGACTCTGTTTTGCCGGGGAAGCCATTTGGTGCGCAAACGGTTTTTTTATTTTTCAGCGGCATTTATTATCCGGAGTACGGAGTCGCATAAAGGCAGCGTCACCGTAAACCTGTCTGCAAACCAAATGGCAAGGCCGTCTGAAATCCGTTTTCTTAAAACTTTTCAGACGGCCTTAGGTATCCGTACGGTTACGCCGCCACGGTTTGACAGAAATCTTTGATTTCGTTTTCAAACCTGCTGCGCAGCAGGCGGAACGGCTAACCGTACCTACGGCTGAACAAATCTTTCAGACGGCCTTACATTGCGCCGTAATTCGGGCCGCTGCCGCCCTCGGGACAAATCCAAACGATATTCTGCGTCGGGTCTTTGATGTCGCAGGTTTTGCAGTGCACGCAGTTGGACGCGTTAATCTGCAATTGCGGCGCGCCGTTTTCTTCCACGATTTCATACACCGCCGCCGGACAATACCGTGTTTCGGGCGAGGCGTATTCTTTGAGGTTGATGTCCGTCATCACTTGCGGATTTTTCAAGGTGAGATGGCTCGGCTGATTTTCTTCGTGCGCGACGTTGGCGAGGAACACGCTGCTCAAGCGGTCGAACGTCAATACGCCGTCGGGTTTCGGATAGGCAATCGGTTTGCAGGCGGCGGCTTTTTTCAGTTGGCTGTGGTCTTTGCCGTGGTGTTTGAAGGTAAACGGCAGACGGCCTTTGAAAAACAGCTGCTCCATGCCGGTGTACATCACGCCGAACAGCAAGCCCCATTGGAAAGACGGGCGCACGTTGCGCGCGGCATAAAGCTCGGTATGCGCCCAGCTTCGGTCGAACAGCGTGCGGTATTGCGCGGCTTCTTTGCCCTGCTCCGCGTTTTCGGTTTCTTCCAAATTCTCCAATGTTGGGAACACGGCTTCGGCGGCCAGCAAGCCCGATTTCATGGCGGTATGGATGCCCTTGATGCGCGGCATGTTTAAGAAACCGGCCGCATCGCCGACCAATGCGCCGCCTTTGAACGACAGTTTCGGAATGCTTTGGAAACCGCCTTCCACCAAAGCGCGCGCGCCGTATTCGATACGCCGGCCTCCGGCAAAAGTATCGCGGATGGCAGGATGGGTCTTGAAACGTTGGAACTCTTCAAACGGCGACAAATAGGGATTTTGGTAATCCAGGCCGACGACAAAACCGACAGCGACTTTGTTCTCGTCCAAATGATAGAGAAACGAACCGCCGTAGGTTTTGGTATCGAGCGGCCAGCCGCTGCTGTGCAGCACCAAACCTTGTTGGTGTTTTTCCGGTGCGACTTCCCAGATTTCTTTGATGCCGATGCCGTAAGTTTGCGCGTCGCTGTCTTGGTCAAGGCCGAAGCGTTTGATGATTTGTTCGCTCAACGAACCGCGGCAGCCTTCGGCAAACAGGGTTTGCTGCGCCCAAAGCTCCATGCCGGGCTGGAAATTATCGGTCGGCTCGCCGTCTTTGCCTACGCCCATGTTTCCGGTGGCAATGCCTTTGACCGAGCCGTCTTCGTGGTACAGGATTTCCGAGGCGGCAAAACCCGGATAGATTTCCACGCCCAGTTCTTCGGCCTGCCCGCCCAACCAGCGCACCAATTCGCCCAAGCTGATGATGTAGTTGCCGTGGTTGTCGAAATTGGGGGTGACCGGCAGTGGAACGGCGTGTTTTTCCGTCAGAAACAAAACCTTGTCTTTGGTTACTTCCACACGCAAAGGCGCACCGCGCTCTTTCCAATCGGGCAGCAGTTCCGATAAGGCAATCGGGTCGATGACCGCACCGGACAAGGTATGCGCGCCCACTTCCGAGGCCTTTTCCACCACGCACACGCTGATTTCACGTTCAGCGGCTTGGGCAAGCTGCTTGAGCTTGATGGCGGCCGACAAGCCTGCCGGCCCCGCACCCACAATCACGACATCGTACTGCATACTCTCGCGTTCGACGGTTTCTATCATGGCTGGTTCCTGAATCTGAATTAGTATGAATTTATCGAACGGAATTATACAGCCTTATCATATTGTTACCAAACGCTACAAGGCCGTCTGAAAACGCTTGAAGTTTTCAGACGGCCTTGTTTCGCCTGCCCTGCGGCGGATTATTTCTTCATCGCGGCGGTAATCGCTTTGACATTGTAGCGGTACATGCCGATATAGGTATTGGCAGGCGCGTTGCCCAATGCGTCGGAATACAGCTTGCCGCTGACTTTCACGCCGGTTTCTTTCGCGATACGGTCAATCATGCGCGTGTCTTTGATGTTTTCGGCAAACACGGCGGTAATGCCCTCGCGCTTGATCTGGCGGATAATCGATGCCACCGCTTTGGCCGACGGTTCCGCTGCGCTGCTCACGCCTTGCGGCGCGATGAAAGTGATGTTGTAACGTTTGGCCATATAGGCAAACGCCTCATGACCGGTCAACACCTTGCGGTGCGACGCAGGAATGCGGTTGAACTCGGCCTGCGTATCGGTATGGAGTTTTTTCAGTTGGTTTTGGTAAGCGGTCAAACGCTGCTGGTAATAGGCTTTTCCGGCAGGATCGGCTTTAATCAGCGCGTCGGACACGTTTTTGGCGTAAGTAACCATCAACACAGGATCCGTCCAAACGTGCGGGTCGAATTCGCCGTGGTCATGCGCATGGCCGTCGCCGTGGTCATGATGGTGATGGCCGCCCTCCGGCGCTTTCAACGCCTGAATGCCTTTGGCGGCTTCGGCAAACGGCACTTTGCTCTGCTGCACGGCGCGGCGCACGTCCGCACCCTCCAAGCCCAAGCCGTTCAGCAATACCAGCTTCACCGAGCGGATTTTTTTCACGTCGCCGCTGGTCATGTGGTACGCATGAGAATCTTGGTTTGCGCCGACCAAATTCGTTACCACCACACGCTCGCCGCCGACCTGTTTGGCCACGTCGCCTAAAATACTGAAGCTGGCCAATACCGGTAAAGGTGCCGCATAAGCCGCACCGGACAACAACGCCGCAATGACACCCAATTTCCATTGTTTCATGTTTTATTCCTTTTGATATAACGTAACATTACAGCCATTTTAAAACAGCCTGCCCTGTTCTTCAAGCAGGCCGTCTGAAAAATATCGGGCAATCCGCGATACCGGTTCTGCGTTTGCGGCAAAAGGCCGTCTGAAAATCAGCCGACTTTGTGTTTGCGGCGTTTCAACCATTTGGTAACGACACCGCCTTCCCAGCCGAACACCACCGACAGCGCATACAGCACGCCGCAGCACAAAATAATCGCCGGCCCCGACGGAATTTCGACATGATAGGAAAACAGCAGGCCGCCGAAACCGCACAGCAACGCTATCACCGCTGAAAGCGCAATCATCATGCCCATGCTTTTCGCCCACAGCCGCGCGGTAATCGCCGGCAGCATCATCAAGCCGACCGACATCAGCGTGCCGAGCGCCTGAAAACCGGCCACCATGTTCATCACCACCAGCACCAGAAACAGCACATGCCAAAAGCCACCCTTGCCGTTGACCGCCTTTAAAAACAAGGGGTCTATGCTCTCCAGCACCAGCGGCCGGTAAATCACCGCCAGCACCACCGCCGTAACCGAAGCGGCCACGGCAATCATGGTCAGCGCAGGCACATCCACCGCCAACACCGAGCCGAACAGCAGATGCAGCAAATCCACGCTGTCGCCGTTTTTGCTCACCAACACCACGCCGATGGCCAGACTGGTCAGATAAAACGCGGCAAAGTTCGCGTCCTCTTTCAGCGCAGTAAAACGGCTAACCAAACCGGCCAGCAACGCCATCAGCAAACCGGCCGCGAAACCGCCTATGCTCATCGCAGGCAGGCTCAGTCCGGCAAACATATAGCCGACGGCAGCACCCGGCAGCACGGCATGACCCAGCGCGTCGCCGACCAGACTCATGCGGCGCATGACGAGAAACACGCCCACCGGTGCGGCACTCAAAGCCAAGCAGAAAATCGAAGCCAGCGCATAGCGCATGAAATCGAATTCGACAAAAGGCGTGATGAATAATTCTTGAAAACTCATAATCGGTTTCTGTAACAGGCCGTCTGAAACTTTTCAGACGGCCTATGATGATTCGGAATGACGGTTCAGCTTTTTTAAAATACGGCTCGAAAGGCCGTCTGAAAAATAAACTGCGACCTTTGCAAAACCCGGCTGAGACCTGAAAATTTATACCCGTCATTAGCTGCGCAAGCCTGCTTTCACCATTTTCGGTTTGCCGTATCACAGGCTTTCCGAAACATCAAAATATTTTCAGACGGCCTTACCGAACGGGTTTCAAAAACTTACAGACATCCGGGCAATCTGCCCACCCTGCCTTCTTTTCAGACGGCCTGATGCTTGAAGTAAGTGCATTGCAAAGGTTGTCGTCAGCCAGTCTTGCTCAAGCCGCGCACCAGTCGGCCGATTCCTGCTGCTGCATGGCTGCGTTGGCCTGAAGCAGATATTCGTCGGTCAGCACGGTTTCCGTCGCGCCGGCGGCGATTTTTTCGCGCGCAATCAGCAAGGTTTCGGGAAAATACGCGCGTACCTGTTCATAATCGTGCAACACGGCAATCACCGCCTGGCCGCTTTGGTGGCAGCGGCGCAATACGTCAAGCAGGGCGTAAGTCGTGCGCGCGTCGATGTGGTTGAACGGCTCGTCCAGCAGCAGGAATTTCGCATTCTGCGCCAACATCCGCGCAAACAGCACGCGCTGGAACTGGCCGTTGGACAAGTGCGCGATGCTGCGTTGGGCAAATTCGTGCATCTCCACGCGCTCGAGTGCTTCGTACACCCGCTTGCGCTGCGCCGCGTTCACGCGCCCGAAAAAGCCGATTTCGTACCACAACCCCATCGCCGCCAGCTCAAACACCGTCATCGGCTGGCTGCGGTCAACCTCCGCCTGTTGCGGCAGATAGGCGATGTCTTTGCGCTGCAGACCTACCCAGTCCACCCCGCCCGTTTCCGCTTTTTCCAAACCCATCACCGCCTTGAGCAGCGTGGATTTGCCCGCACCATTGGGGCCGAACACCGCCCACATGCTTTTTTCGGGGAACGTCATCGAAACGTGATGAACCGCCGGGCGGCGTTGGTAGCTGACGGTCAGATTATCGACCACGATGCTCATGCGCCGACCGCCCAAAAATAAATGCCCCAAAGCGCACCAAGTGCGGCAAGCGCAATCAGCAGACGCTGGAACAATCCGGTTAATAAAATCGAATTCATGTAAACCTCAATCTTCAGACGGCCTTTACACAGCCCGAGGCCGTCTGAAAAAATGGAAAGCCATTCATGATACTGTATAACATTATGTCTGTAAATCCGACAATACCGCTACAATGCATTACACAATTCAGGTTAAAATACACGCCAATCCACTATTCAGCCGAACAGGAAACCCCGTGTCCGAACCTTTGTTAAACGAAAAACTCAACACCGAAACTGCCCGCATTTCTTGGTCGGAACTGCAACCGCATTTCGCACGCGGCGCGGCGGTTTACGTCGCTCCCGACTTGGACTTAATCGAAACCGCCCGCCTGATGGCCGACGACAATACCGCCAAGCTGAAACCGCTGATGGAACAAGGCCGATTCGGCGTTGTCAGCGAAGAGCAAGCGCGTGATTTCTTTGAACGCAATCAGGATATGTGGGCAGTGGTCGTTGCACCGTGGGTATTGGTGCAGCCTGCGGATGAGGCCGTCTGAAATACGGTTTGGTCGGAAAATCCTATCCATCCGTTTACTGCAAAAAAGAAGAAGGCCGTCTGCACGGTGTTACAGAAATCTCTGATTTCGTTTTAACACCTGCCGCGTAGCGGTTTCAGACGGCCTTCGGTTTATTGAAACAGTCAGTCCGGCAATTCGCCGTTTTTCACTTTTTGTTTGAAATCGCGCGTTTCGCTGACAATCACTTTAGACAGCAGCAACAAAGCAATTAAGTTCGGGATGGCCATCAAGCCGTTGAACGTATCGGCCGCCAGCCACACCAAATCCAAGCTCAGTACAGTACCGAGCATCACGGTGGCGACGTAGAACACGCGGTAAATATTGGCGAATCCGTCGCCGAATACATAAGTCGCGCATTTTTCGCCGTAATAACACCAGCCCAAAATGGTTGAATAGGCAAAGAAAATCAGGCCGATGGTGACAATCCAACCGCCAAATCCCGGCAGCAGCTGCTGGAAGGTCACGGTCGTCAAGGCCGCGCCGCTCAATTCCGGCTTCACAAATTCACCACCCGCGCCCATCAAACCCATCACCAACACAATACCGGTAATCGAACACACAATGATGGTATCCAGAAAAGTACCGGTCATCGAAACCAAAGCCTGGCGCACAGGGTGGTCGGTTTTGGCAGCGGCGGCGGCAATCGGTGCCGAACCCATACCGGCCTCATTGGAAAACACACCACGCGCCACACCGTAACGGATGACCGTACCCAGCGCACCGCCGGCCGCCGCTTCACCGGTAAATGCGTCGCTCAAAATCAGGCTGACCGCAGGCACCACCAAATCCAAATTCATAAAGATGACAACCAACCCGCCCAACACATACAGCATCGCCATCAGCGGCACGATGACCGAAGCGGCTTTGGCAATACCACGGATACCGCCCAAAACCACAATCGCAGTCAGCAAAGTCAAAACCGCACCGGTCACGCTGGGCGTAATATTGAAGCTGGTTTGTACGGCTTGCGCCACAGAATTTGACTGCACCGAACTGCCGATACCGAAAGAGGCAAACGTGCCGAACAGCGCAAACGCATAAGCCATCCATTTCCAATTGCTGCCCAAGCCTTTTTCGATGTAATACATCGGACCACCGGACATCTCGCCTTTATTGTTCTGCACACGGTATTTGACGGCCAACACGCCTTCGCCGTATTTGGTGGCCATACCGAAAACCGCCGTAATCCACATCCAAAATACCGCACCCGGACCACCCACTACTACAGCGGTAGCTACACCGGCAATGTTACCGGTACCGATGGTAGCGGACAAAGCCGTCATCAACGCACCGAAATGGGAAATATCGCCTTCATGATCTTCACCGTCTTTTTTAGGATGCGGGCGGAAAGCCTGTTTCAGCGCATAGCCCAACATGCTGAACTGTAAGCCTTTGAGCAATACGGTCAGTACCACGCCGGTACCTACCAGCAGCACCAACATGACCGGTCCCCAGACCCATCCGCTGACGACGTCAAAAAATGATTTCAATGCCTCCATCAGCATCTCTCCTCTGAATTTTTATTAAGATGGATTTATTTCAGCATAAAGCGTTAATTTTTGCAATATTTTGCACGCTTTTATATTAAAAAATGATCAACAGCTAATTTTATTGTCAAATTAACCCTTTATTTCCAAATAGAAAATAAAATACCAAAATCAAGACCTTTACAAACCCCAACAAACTGAAAACCTATGGTCGCCATCAGCCGTCCAAGATCGTGCGGACTTGTGCAGCTCATGCCGAATCACCGACCTCCGAAAAATTTGCGAATCCTGCAAAAGTTACACATCTCTTTTCTTTCCATCGTGCAGCCGAATCGCAAAAAATTCTGAACAATCAGCAATATCGTCGCTTAAAATAAAAATAAGACAAGGCGACAGCTGCCTCCGTGCACAACCGGTACATCAGGGAGCAGACAATGCTGTATTATTTTTATTTTAAACGACTGCAATTCATCAAAAATGCCGTCTGAAACTTAGTTCAGACGGCATTTTTGATGGTTCGTTACTGTAAAGTAAAGCCTGCTTTGAAATCCAATTTCGGCACACCGACAATAAAACGGTTGCCGATGCTGTTTTCAAACTCATAAGCCCCTTCGATGCTGCCCCAAGGCGTACTGATTTGCGAACCGCTGTTGTATTCGTATTCCTCCCCCGGATACAACACCGGCTGCTCCTCCACCAAGCCCGGATGACCTACTGCTTCGGTTTCGCCATGCCCGTCGGTAATTTCCCAAAAACGCTGGCGCAAGGTCACAACCTCGTCACTGCGGTTGCAGATGGTAATCACATAGTTGAAGGCATAGCGGTCGCGATAGACGTCACTTTGCCCAGCCACATAGCGTGACTGCACATTAATTTCAATTTGATTCATATTGTTTACCCCGTATTGGTAATGTTTTTTTAGTAAGTTTAATAAAAAGCCATCTATTCAGACGGCCAAGCATTTTGCCGTGATATTCTTCCGGTCAAAATGTCGGACTGTTTACACAATCCACCCCGCAACATTCAAAACAATCAAAGTCATGAATGCTGCGATGATATCGTCAAGCATGATGCCGAAGCCACCATGCACCCGTGCGTCAAACCATTTAATCGGCCAAGGCTTAATGGCATCAAATAACCGGAATACGGCAAATGCCGCCAGCCACCAATGCCATTTAAACGGCACAAACGCCAAAATCAGCAGCATCGCAACGATTTCGTCCCAAACAATGGCGCCATAATCCTGAATGCCCAACTCCTTCTCGGTATGGGTACAAATCTGAATCCCCCAAACAAACAGACCCATACAAACCAACGCCAACCACCAGCCGGAAATACCGATTAAAGACAACACAAAAGCAATCGGCAAGGCAGGAAGCGTACCGAAAGTGCCTGGCGCAACCGGTGCCAAACCGCTGCCGAAACCAAATGCCAAAAAGCATGTAGGCCTCTGCTTCAACCATGAGTACGTTGGCTTAAAATCAGACAAAATGATCAAATCCCAAAGAAGTTAATGTAATCTCGACGTCGTCCGAAACAGAGTTTACCACTTTCAGACGGCCTGAATCAGTAATTTTACCGATGCGGGTAATCGGCGTGTCAGATTGTTGCGAAGCTGCCTGCAATGCCTCACGGCAATTTTCCGGTGCAGTAAACACCAATTCATAATCATCACCTCCGGCCAAGGTATATTTCAGCCATTGCTCGTGCGACAATGATTCTTTCAATTCCGGCAAAGTCGGGACTTGCTCCGCCCAAATTTCCGCCCCGACATTCGACGCGGTCAAAATATGGCCAATATCCTGCGCCAGACCGTCTGAAATATCCTGCGCAGCATGAGCCAGATCCAATATAGCCTGTCCTAAAGCAACACGGGGCATCGGTCTTAATAATTCAGTCTCGCACTGCTGGAATACTTCAGGCGATAAATCACATTGTTTCAACAGACAATTCAAGGCCGATGCCGCCAAACCGATTTTTCCGGAAACCCAAATATCGTCTCCGACTTTCGCTGCATCACGGCGCAACGCTTTTCCTTGCGGCAACTCACCGATGATGGTGACATTAAAAACCAAATCACCGCGCGTAGTGTCACCACCAATTAAACTTATGCCAAAACGTTGCAACAAGCCGAAAAAACTGTTGCAAAAACGATGCAACCAATCTTCCGCCAATTCAGGCAGACCTGCACTCAAGAGTACCCATTTCGGCTCAGCCCCCATCGCCGCCATATCGGAAATATTTACTGCCAATACCTTCCAAGCCAAATTCTCAGGCGTAATATTTTCAAAAAAATGCCTGTTTTTCAAAAGCATATCAGAACTAAAACACAGATCAAAACCGCTTCGCGGACGAACAATTGCCGCATCATCGCCAATGCCCAATACAATTTGGTGATCTTGTTGCTGATTTTTAAGATATTTCTGAATGAAATCAAATTCCGTCATTTATGCATCCTGAAAAAGTAAATCACATTATTAAAATGGAAGCAACTCTAACCAAACCTTATAAAATTATTTCTATATAATTGATTAAATCATTCAATTTATCTAATTTAAACCAGTACATATAACTTCTCGGTATCATGATTAACTCATCGCAACTGTCTTTCAGACGGCTCAAAGCAATAGAATCATCAAAGCTCTCAAAATCCCTACAATAATTAATAAAACCTACGCACAAAAAAGCCCCACCAAAGCGGCGGGGCTTTTCAAAACCTGATTAAGGTTTAGCGTAACCGTGAACACCGTTGTATGGAGAAGGAATCCAACCTTCTTCAACTGCAGGACGCTCACCTTGTACAGAACCAGGAGCAACTTGTTTAGTCACCAAGCTGCGAATCTTCACATCTACACGACGATCAGGTTCGATACATGCAATCAGAGCAGCACGACGTTTGGCTTTAGAAACTTTTTTGCCCAACTTAGCTACTTCAGCTTCACAAGTGGTTGTCATTTGAGCTTGAGATTCACCCAAACCTACAGCAGAGATTTTGCTTGAAGCAACACCGCGGTTAACTAAATAGTTAGCCACAACATTAGCACGACGCTCAGACAATGCTTGGTTATATTGCTCTGAACCCATAAAGTCGGTATGACCTTCAACACGTACGGTTTGTACATTGGTATTGCTCAGACGTTGAGCCAATGCATTCAAGTTTTCTTGAGCTTCAGGACGCAGGATGTCTTTGTCAAAGCCGAACAGAGTTTTAGCAGACAATGAAACGGTTTCGTCAGCATATTCAGGCTCTTCAACCTTGGCAACAGCATCACCACACTCTACGCGACCTTGAGTTGCTTTGTCGAAATAAGTGTTTTTCCAACATTCACCGTAGCTGTTGCGTACGACTTCTTGAGATTGGCTGCTTACGGTATAACCGTGTTTGGTATGCGCTTCGCTTGCCATTGCAGTGCCAGAAGCCACCAAGGCAACGAACAATGCGCTTAATTTCAGCTGTTTGGTCATTTTATTCCCTCATCAAAATTGTTATGCAACGGATAATTAAACCGCTACAACTTTACCAAATATACAGGCCGCAGCATATAAAAGGCGGCAAATCGGATATATCAGGTTGCACTATAAAGAAGCCGAGGGCAAACTGTCAATACTCAATGCCTCTGAACAATCATGAAACTGCCTGCTTCCTACTTACCAATCATGCCGAAAAATCAATCCTGTGTCATTTATTTATGGATAAATCCCTATAAGCTTTACGCTATCGTTGTTCAAAAACAACAATCGTTTCAAAACATATGCATTTCTCTTTAAAGCTTTCTCATACCAGATTCAGATACTTCCTGAAAAAACAAAAACTTCCAAGCCCAATACTATTACCACCGCCAAAATTAACCAAAATATGCTAAATTACGCCATATTTGTCGCACAATATCCACAAATTCAAATACCATGAAATTACAACAATTACGTTACGCGCTCGAAGTGTATCGCCACAATCTGAATGTCTCCGAAGCAGCTGACGCGCTTTTTACTTCACAACCGGGCATTTCCAAACAGATTCGTTTACTGGAAGAAGAATTAGGCATTCAGATCTTTATCCGTAGCGGCAAGCGCGTGGTCTCTGTTTCTCAACCAGGCAAAGCCGTATTGGAAATTTCAGAACGTATTTTGCGCGACGTACAGAATATCAAAAACATCGGCAACGAATTTACCGATCATGACAGCGGCTCTTTGATTATTGCTACTACACATACCCAGGCTCGCTACGCCTTACCGCTCATCGTAGCAAAATTTGTGAAACGTTATCCGAAAGTCAATTTAACTATTAAACAAGGCAGTCCTTCTGCCATTGCACAAATGGTCAGTAACGGAGAAGCAGACATTGCCATCATTACCGAAAAGCTAGATGACTATCCAGAACTGCGCAAATTGAATTGCCATGATTGGAATCATGCTGTGATTGTGCCGAAAAACCATCTTTTACTGGATTGCAAAAATCCGCTTAGCATTGAAGATTTGACCAATTTTCCACTAATCACTTATGAATTTGCCTTTCATTCCGGCAGCAGCATTGCCCGTGCATTTGCCAAAGCAAAGCTGGATCAACCTGAAGTTGCCTTAGCCGCAGCAGATACCGATGTACTCAAAACTTATGTAAAACTGGGTTTAGGTGCCGGATTAATGGCGAAAATGGCCTATGATCCGCAAACAGATCAGGATTTAGAATTGATCGACGCCTCTCATTTATTTGAGCCATCGCCAACATGGATTGCTATCCGCTCTGATACTTATTTACGCGGTTATACCTATGATTTCATCGAGATGTTTGCACCGCATTTGAACCGTGAATCAGTTGACCGGATTCTGTATGAGCCGATTGTAGAAGATTTTTCTATTTAAACAGCTTAAAAATGAATTCATCATGGCAACCAAAGAACTTATCGTGAGCAGAATACCGAGGGTTGAGACTATTCCTGATATAATTATGGATATTACGCTTTGATTTTAAATATTGATTTTTAGCCTGATAGAAATTTATCTCAACATCTTTCCTCTCTGAGTCAGAAAAAATCAAAATACTTGACTTTTAGCTGACAAAAAATAAAGACAGATTCATTTAATGAAAAATAAAAGCCTTGCTATTCAGCAAGGCTTTTATCAAAATTTGGCACGCCCACGGGGAATCGAACCCCGGTTACCGCCGTGAAAGGGCGATGTCCTAACCGCTAGACGATGGGCGCGGATAAAGTATTTTTTAGCTGGCGCACCCGGAGCGATTCGAACGCCCGACCCTCTGGTTCGTAGCCAGATACTCTATCCAACTGAGCTACGGGTGCATCCTCATCACTTTGCTGTTGCGCTGTGAATTAAGAAGGACGAATAATATAGGATTTATTGACAATCGTCTAGTACATTAATCATTATTTCTTTTGTTTTTCAATAACTGATTGAAATAAAATAAAATAAATCCTATCTCAACATACCCAGACCTGATAAGTCCTGTGCCATTTTAGCCGCGGCATTATCGGTCATACCGCCGACAAAATCTAAAATTTTCATATAGGCTTGGTAAAGCGTGTCGTTTTCGGTAATCGGATCATCATTTTTGAGTAACTCCAATACCAAGGATTGGCGCGCATCGACAGTTCTATCCACCAGATAAGCGTAAGCGGCCGGCACAAGCAAATCCAAAATCGACCCTAAGCAAGGAAAAGTAGCGATTTCGGTGATGAGTTTGGTATGGTGGCGGAAAATGCGTGTACGCGCCAAGTCTTTGGCCTTTTCAAGCGTGTTTTGTACTTCCGGGCTACACAAGGCGATTAAATCTTTACCTTTGAATTCGCCATTCAGTAAATCGGATTGGTGTTTCATAAAGGTTTGGGCAACATCGTCAATAGCGCGGCCGATGGCGATACCGCGCAGCATGGCGCAACGCTGGCGGCTGGATTGGGCATACCATGTGCTTTCGGTAAAGGTCAGCTCGGATAATATGCTTTCGACTTCGGTATCACTGAGCAAATCCAGCTCGACCGCATCTTCCAAATCCAATAAAGCGTAACAAATATCATCCGCGGCTTCCATCAAGTAAGAGAGCGGATGACGCGCCCAATAATTGTTGCCCAATTCGAGCAAGCCCAATTCTTCTGCGACCCGCTGGATAAAGGGCAACTCTGCTTGGTAGATATTGAATTTTTTCCTGCCGTTGGGATGAAGCGTTGTCCACGGATATTTCAACAATGCGCCTATGGTGGCTGCCGTCAGCCGCATGCCGCCACGGTTTCGGTACATTTCCAATGTCGCCAGAATCCGCAAGCTGTGTGCATTACCTTCATAGGTCTGCACATCATTACGTTCTATGTCGCTTAATCCTTGCAGGTAGCGGCTGTGTTGCGGATTTCGGAACCAGTCGCGCAGCGCGTCTTCACCGGTGTGTCCAAACGGCGGATTGCCCAAATCATGCGCCAAACACGCAACCTGCACGACAGCGCCGATGTCGCTCGGCGTATTGCCCAAAGGCAGGAATTCGCCTGCCTGCAACATCATACCGACGCGGTTGCCCAAGCTTCTGCCGACGCTGGCGACTTCGACACTGTGGGTCAGGCGGTTGTGGGTCAGGTCGTGTTCGGCGAATGGGTGGACTTGGGTTTTTCGCCCCAAACGGCGGAACGATCCGGAAAACACCACGCGGTCATAGTCGATATGAAAATCGGTGCGTAACGCATCCATGCCTTCCTGTGTGGACGGCGTAACCGTCGGCACAATACTGCCGTCTTTAACGCGGAAACGTTGGGTGGACAGTAAATTCTGCCAGTTCATTTTCGTCTGCATCGTGTATTCCGTATCAATCCGAGTGGTTTCGACTATACAATAAATCCAGGCCGTCTGAAAGTTTCAGACGGCCTGTTTATGCAAATTTCACAAATCAAGCAAAACGGCTGGCGTTTATCCCTGCCGTTTGACTTCTTCACGCTATTTGTTGCCGCGCATCAATTCGAAAAATTCGTTGTTGTCCTTGGAAGCTTTCAGCTTGCCGACCAAAAACTCGGTCGCTTCGATTTCGTCCATCGGATGAAGGAACTTGCGCAACAGCCACATGCGCTGGAGCTGGTCGTTCGGCACCAGCAATTCTTCGCGGCGCGTACCGGATTTATTGATACTGATGGCAGGGAACAGGCGTTTTTCGGCCATACGGCGGTCAAGGTGCAGCTCCATATTGCCCGTACCTTTAAATTCTTCGTAAATCACATCATCCATGCGGCTGCCGGTTTCCACCAAAGCGGTGGCGATGATGGTCAGTGAACCGCCCTCTTCCACATTACGCGCTGCGCCGAAGAAGCGTTTCGGGCGGTGCAGGGCATTGGCATCGACACCGCCGGTCAGAATCTTGCCGGAAGTCGGCACCACGGTATTGTAGGCGCGCGCCAGGCGGGTAATCGAGTCTAGCAGAATCACCACGTCTTTTTTGTGCTCGACCATGCGCTTGGCCTTTTCCAGCACCATTTCGGCCACTTGGACATGGCGTTGCGCCGGTTCGTCAAACGTGGAAGACACCACTTCGCCTTTCACGCTGCGGCTCATTTCCGTTACTTCTTCCGGACGTTCGTCAATCAGCAACACGATTAATTCGACTTCCGGATTGTTGGCCGTAATCGCGTGGGCAATGTTTTGCAGCATCACGGTTTTACCGGTTTTCGGCGGAGCCACCAATAAAGCACGTTGTCCCCGACCGATGGGCGACACCAAATCAATCGCGCGGCCGGTCAGGTTTTCTTCGGCTTTAATGTCGCGCTCGAGTTTGAGTTGTTTGGTCGGGAACAGCGGTGTCAGGTTTTCAAACAAAATCTTATGCTTGCACGCTTCCGGATCATCGCCGTTGATGGTATCCAAGCGCACGAGCGCAAAATAACGCTCGTTGTCTTTCGGTACGCGCACGCTGCCTTCGATGGTGTCACCGGTGTGCAGGTTGAAACGGCGGATTTGACTGGGCGAAACGTAAATATCGTCGGGGCCGGCCAGATACGAGGTATCCGCACTACGCAGGAAACCGAAACCGTCGGGCAGGATTTCCAGCGTACCCGAACAGGTAAAGCTTTCGCCCTGCTTCATTTTCTGGCGGACGATGGCAAAAACGAGGTCTTGTTTGCGTAAGCGGTTGGCGTTTTCAATGCCGTGCGCTTCGGCCATTTCCAACAATTTGGAAATGTGTAGGGTCTGTAATTCTGAAACGTGCATAATGAGTGGTTTTGATAGGATTGAAGACAAGCAGGCCGTCTGAAAGAATGAATGGCACCGTATGGCGGTGGGATTTGGAGAAAAGTCGATTGTAGGCAGTTGCGCTTTTCGTGTCAAATTTTATCCATATCCGGTAAAGGCTGGGCGGAACAGGCCGTCTGAAACATCCTGTTCCGCGCAGCCGGTAAGAGTGGCGCCACGGCAAAAAGTTCATCGGCAGACAAAAGCCGTCTGAAAAATCCGCTTGGATTTTTCAGACGGCCTTTTAACCTGCCGAATCAAATGATATTTATATGTTCGACCTATTTGGCGAAACCGTCTTTCAAGCCTACGGTGCGGTTGAACACGGGGTTTTCCGCGCTGTGGTCTTTGCGGTCGGTCACGAAATAGCCGATGCGCTCGAACTGCCAGCGGCTTTCCGGCGGCAGATTTGCGGCGGCGGGTTCGGCAAAGGCAGTAATTTCGCGCACGGATTCGGGGTTGAGAAAATCGGTAAACGGCAGGTATCCGCCGTCTTCGCCGCGCACGGCATCGGGGCGTTCGACCGTAAACAGGCGGTCGTACAGGCGCACTTTGATTTCGGCGGCGTGTTCGGCGGATACCCAGTGAATCACGCCTTTGACTTTGCGGCCTTCGGGATTTTTGCCCAGCGTGTCGTGGTCGATGGAACATTTAAGCTCGACGACACGGCCGTCTGAATCTTTCACCGCTTCGTCACACTTAATCACATAACCGTGGCGCAGGCGTACTTCACCGCCGAGGGTCAGGCGTTTCCAGCCTTTGGGCGGCTCTTCGGCAAAGTCGTCGGCTTCGATGTAAATCGTTTTGGAAACAGGCACTTCGCGCTCGCCCATTTCTTCGTGATTGGGGTGAAACGCGGCGCGGCGGCTTTGGGTTTGGCCGTCTGAAAAATTGGTCAGCGTCACTTTCAGCGGATTCAGCACCGCCATCAAACGCGGGGCGGAGTTTTCCAATTCTTCACGAATCGCACCTTCCAACACGCTCATGTCCACCACGTTTTCCGATTTGGAAATGCCGACGCGTTTGGCGAACAGGCGCAGGCCTTCGGGCGTGTAACCGCGGCGGCGCATACCGGAAATGGTGGGCATACGCGGATCGTCCCAGCCCGACACATGGCCGTCTGAAACCAGTTGGTTCAGCTTGCGTTTGGACGTGATGGAATACAGCAGTTCCAGGCGCGAAAATTCGTATTGGCGCGGACGGGTGGCGTGCGGCGCGGGAATGTTGTCGAGCACCCAGTCGTACAGCGGGCGGTGTGCTTCGAATTCGAGCGTGCACAGCGAATGGGTGATGCCTTCGATGGCGTCGGAAATGGCGTGGGTGTAGTCGTACATCGGGTAGATGCACCATTTGTCGCCCGTGTTGTGGTGGTGGGCGCGGCGGATGCGGTAAATCACAGGGTCGCGCAGGTTTACGTTGCCCGAAGCCATGTCGATTTTCAGGCGCAGGGTTTTGCTGCCGTCGGGGAATTCACCGTCGCGCATTTTGTAGAACAAATCCAGGTTTTCTTCCACGCTTCGGTCGCGGTAGGGGCTGTTTTTGCCCGGCTCGGTGAGCGTGCCGCGGTATTCGCGCATTTCGTCGGCGGTCAGGTCGCACACATAGGCTTTGCCGTCTTTAATCAGGCCGACGGCGTAATCAAAGAGTTGGTCGAAATAGTCGGACGCATAACGCGGCTCGCCGCTCCATTCGAAGCCCAGCCATTTCACGTCTTCCTTAATGGAATCAACGTATTCCTGATTTTCCTTTTCGGGATTGGTGTCGTCGAAACGCAGGTTGCACAGGCCGTCGAACACATAGGCCAAACCGAAATTCAGGCAGATGGATTTGGCGTGGCCGATGTGCAGGTAGCCGTTCGGCTCGGGCGGAAAACGGGTTTGGACGGCGGTATGCTTGCCGCTTTTCAGGTCTTCTTCGATGATGGTGCGGATAAAGTGGTTGTCGGCAAATTGGTCTTTGTTGAGCATAAAATGGTCTTTGCAAAAGAAATGTTTTCAGACGGCCTGCATATTTTTCAAGGCCGTCTGAAAAGAATTTAAAAAAAGGATTGTACCTGAAACCGCCTGATTTAATAACTGCTCAGGCAAACGGTTTGGTCGCGGCCAAGCAGGGATGGCGGGCGTTCATTTCGTCTGCCCACGCGGCAAGCCCGGCGAAACCGGCCATGCTTTCGGCAGCGGTCAGCGCATTACGGAAACGTAAAAAATCAATGGCGCACACGGCATTGAGCGTGCCGATGTTGAGTTCCGTACCGAAAGGCCGCAAGGCTTCGGCTAACACGCTCAGCGTGCGTGCATTGCGTTGCCGAATCTGTCCGTGCCGCGCCAGCCACCATTCGGCTTCGGGGCGCAACAGTTTTTCGGCAATCACGGCAATGCTGTTATCCAGCAAACCTGCGGCCAAATCGTGCAGGTTCAAGGCCGCCCAACGCTGCGTGCCTTGGGGGTATAAAGTACGGCTGCCGCCCTGCGCGTCAAGGTATTCGGCAATCACATTGCTGCTGTACAGCCATGTGCCGTCTGAAATCTGCAATACGGGGATTTTTCCGAGCGGATTGTCGCGGTTGTGTTCGGCTTGGTCGGAAAACGAGCTGACGCTGATGAGCGATGCTTCGATTTGCGCGTCCAAACCGTGATGGGCGGCGACGGCGCGGACTTTGCGCGCATAAGGGCTTGTATTGGAATACCACAGTTTCATGTTTGCTCCACATGTAAAATCAGCGCGACGGCGGCGTGAGCCATTCCACGCCTGCGCCGTCGAGAATTTTGCGCATGTTCTCCGCCGGCGCACGGTCGGTGAATACTTTGTCGAACTCGGTGATGTTGCCCAACCGTACCAGCGCGTTGCTGTTGAATTTGGTGTGGTCGACACCCAAAAATTTCACGCGCGCATTGTTCATCATCGCCTGCATCACGCTGACTTCTTTGTAGTCGTAATCAAGCAGCGAGCCGTCTTCTTCCACGCCGTGCGTACTCATGACGGCATAATCGACTTTGAACTGGTTGATGAAATCGACGGTGGCGACACCGGTTACGCCGCCGTCCACCGGCCGCACCACGCCCGACGTGATGATGACGATATAGTCGCTGCGTGCCGAAGCCATCGATGCCACATAAATATTGTTGGTGATGATGCGCAGGTTACGCCGTTGCTTAATCAGCGCGGCGGCCACGGCTTCCATGGTCGTACCGATACTGAGAAAAAGCGACGCGTTGTCGGGAATTTGGTCGGCAATCAGTTGCGCGATGGCGTTTTTCTCTTCCTGATGGCTGTTGCGCTTGCCCTGCTGCAATTCGCTTTCCAGCACATCGCCCAAAGTCGCACCGCCGTGATAGCGGCGCAAAACGTTTTCTTCGCTTAAGACATTGATGTCGCGGCGGATCGTTTGCGGCGTAACGTCCAGCTCTTTGGCCAATTGATCGATGGACATATAATGCTGCGCGCGCACCAGCTCGATGATTTTTTCGTGCCTTTGGATTCGTGGTTTCATATTCTTCTCTTTGTGTGGACTACGGTGTTTTTCTTATGCGTAACATGCTTGGGATTGTGCCAAATTTTATTAAGCGGTTCAACCGAATGAAGAAAAAACCACCATCAGAAACGGCGCGGCCACATTGACGATGAAGCCGAAACTGATCGCCAGCGGCACGACGGCCAAACCGCCCGAACTTTGGATAATCGGCAGGGTAAAATCCAAGCTGGTCGCCCCGCCCGCACCCACCGCGGCACTCGGATGACGGCGCATCAGCATGGGGATGAACACCAGCGCGAAAAACTCGCGTCCCAAATCGTTCAAAAGCATAATGCTGCCCCATACCGCACCGTAAACCTCGGTCATGACCAAGCCCGACAAAGAATACCAGCCGAAGCCCGACGCCAGAGCCAACCCTTTGAGCCACGATACGTCATCGTTCAACGCGGCAAACAGCAAGCCCCCCGCCAGCGACGAGGCCATCATCAGCAAGGCCGTCTGAACACCGCGTTTGTTGATTAAAACCTGACGCAAAGTCACACCGCTGCCGTTGAGCTGGATGCCGATGAGCAGCACCAAAGCCATCAGACAGTACATGCCCAAGTTTTCAGACGGCAGCCATACACCGGCCATCAGTTTGCCAAACACAAAACCGAAAGCCACGCAGCCGAGCTGTTTCGCGCTGCCTGCCAGACTGACATTGGATTTTTTGCCCGAACCCTGCGTCTGCCACGGAAAACGGCGGTCAAACCACATCAGCACCAACAGATTCATGCCGATGGTGCAGGCAAACAGCAGCAGCGTCCGCAGCACAATCGTATCCAGCTGCGAACCCAAATCCTCCACCCGCGAGAGCGACACGCCGATTAAAAACAATACGGCATACACCAGCACCGCCAGCAGCTTGTCCACCAAAGCCAGATAAGGCTTGGGCAGGCGGATGAAGAATCCGAGAAACATCGGCACCAACACCGACAACAAAGTCATCAAACTTTCCATTTTTTCCACACCAAAGGCCGTCTGAAACGCATCAGGGCGGTTAATCGGGCTGATTGTGCCGTCAAACACCATCAGCGCATCATCAAACACCCCGCCTGCTTTTCAGACGGCCTTTTTATTCAGTATCAAACAATCAATGCAATTCGTTTTGCGCTTCGTATTTGCTTTCCAACCGCTCGATACAGCCACCCAAGTGACGGCGCAGCAGTTTCAGCACGCGGGTACGTTTGCCCGCGGCCAGCAAATCCAGGATTTCGCGGTGTTCGTTATAGGTATGGCCGCTGGTACGGTGGCCGTGGCCGTGGCTGCGCTCGCCGAACACCGCCACAATCAGCGACGAACGGGCGCACAGCGTATTCATGATTTCGAACAACACGTCATTATCGAGCAGGCGCACCAGTTCGACGTGGAACGCATTGGCCAAACGGTTCCAACCCACCCTGTCGCCTTTGGCCGACGCCTCTGCCTCGCGCTCAATCATTTCATACAGCGGCTTCAGGCGCGTTTCCAAATCCGGCAAATCAATCAGCAGGTTGAAAATCATGCTTTCCAATTCGATGCGCGAATTGTACACATCCTGGATTTCCTTCAAATCAGGCACATGCACGAATGCACCGCGGTTAGGCTGCAAATCGACGATTTTATCGTGCGCCAGCAGCGACAGCGCGCTGCGCACGGTATTGCGCGAACACACCATCTGGCGGCACAAATCCGATTCGGTCAGCTTTTTGCCCGGCAGCAGAACGTGGTCGGTAATCGCATCCAGAATTGAGGCATAAACACGGAAAAGCTCGGAATCGTGCCGTTCTTCCAAAATCAATGAAGACGTCGCCGGTGCAGTATTGGTTGCAGTATTGTTGGATTTGTTGTGGTTATTCATTGGATTTACCTGGCAATTTTATTTGCACAAACGGATTGTTTACATAATAAGGATTGTTGACAATTAAAAACATAAATTGCACAATTGCTCTAACAAGAAGCCAAGTGTTGCAAGGCGTTAAATAGAGAGAAAAAAATTCAAATCAGCAGATATATTCAAGATACAGCCTGAATATATCTGCTTTTTTGACGACCGTACACACCGGCCGTTTCAGACGGCACAACGGCAAGAACAGAATCCCGCAGACTCCGCCCTGCCCCATCCTGCCGGCGCAATGCCGTCTGAAACCCTGAAATCAGGCCTCGGCGATTTCGAAACTGTGGCTGACTTTGGCCGCCTTGCCCAGCATAATCGAGGCCGAACAGTATTTTTCCGCCGACAGTTCCACGGCTTTGGCAATGGCACTTTCTTTCAAATCACGGCCGATGACTTTGAAATGAATGTGGATTTCGGTAAACACGCGCGGTGCATCGTCGGCGCGTTTGGCCGTCACCGTGGCCTGGCAGTCGACCACATCCTGACGCTGCTTTTCGGCAATCATCACCACATCGATACTGGAGCAGCCGGCCACGCCCAACAGCAGCATTTCCATCGGGCTGGGACCGCGTTTTACCGCCCCTTCAGCCGCCGCACCTTCCATAACGACACTGTGTCCGCCCTCGGTCGTGGCGACAAAACACATTCCGTCCAACCATTTTGATGTGACCTGCATATCCTATACCTTTTTTCAATAATCGCCGCGCCGGATACCGCCGCAGCCGTGATGCCGCGTATTGTAAACAATTCCATTCAAAATTACCAATGCTGCTTGCGGAAGCCATATTTCGATATGCTTTTCCGTTTCAAAACATCATTTTAACCGGCATCAAGGCATCCTGTGAGGGACAGCCGCATTCGAGGCCGTCTGAAAACATCCGTTTTCATCCAACCGCGTTTTCAGACGGCCTTCCGCTTACCCCGTCAATCGCGGTAAGCCCAATGGTTGACCGGCCCGTGTCCCGCGCCGATGTTCAGCGGCCGGCTGATGGCGGCGGTGATGTAGTCTTTCGCCGTCCGCACCGCCTGTTCCACCGCAAAGCCTTTGGCCAATTCGGCGGCAATACAGGCGGAGAAAGTGCAGCCGGTGCCGTGGGTGTGCGGCGTCAGGAAACGCAGGCTTTCCAGTTCCACCACGTCGTTCGGCGTAAACAGCCAATCGGTGCAGACTTCGCTTTGGCTGTCGTGCAGATGGCCGCCTTTAATCACCACATGCTTCGCACCCGCTTCTTGCAGCAAGCGCGCGGCGTGTTCGGCATCTTGGCGGTTGCCGATTTTTACGCCGGTCAGGGCTTCGGCCTCCGGCAGGTTGGGGGTCAGGACATCGGTACGCGGCAACAGCAGCTTTTTCATGGCCGCCACCGCCGATTCATGCAGCAAAGACGCGCCGCCTTTGGCAATCATCACCGGATCGAGCACCATTTGTCCGAACCGGCAACGGCTCAGACTGTCGGCCACGCACTCGATGATTTCCGCCGTACCGAGCATACCGATTTTGAACGCACGGATGTCGAAATCGTCGGCCACCGCTTTGATTTGCGCGGCGATGATGTCGTTCGGCAGCAAATGCACGCCGTGCACGCCCACGGTATTTTGCGCCGTAACCGCCGTCAGCACGCTGGTGCCGAATACGCCGCGCATTTGGAACGTTTTCAAATCCGCCTGAATGCCTGCGCCGCCGCCCGAATCGGAACCGGCGATGGTCAGGCTTTGCACGAATGTTTCTGCCATGTTGCTTCTCCTTTAAAGTGAATGATTCAGACGGCCTGCCCGCTTTTTTGCCCAGGCCGTCTGAAAACGCCTGCATCTTTTTTTCAGACGGCCTCGATACGCGCTTTGTCCGCCAAATCCTGCGCCGTGGTCATGGCCAGGCAGTCAATCAGTTTCACGCCGAACGTACCGCTTTGCCGGCAATCCAAACCCTGCGCCGCCGTTTCGCCCGCCAAGGCGTAAAAGGCACAGGCTTCGGTGACGGCAGCCAATTCACCGCCCTTGGCCGATGCCGCCAAAAATGCGGCAATCACCGCGCCGAGCAGACAGCCTGAAGCCGTGATTTTCGGAAACAGCGGCGTGTGGTTTTTCACCGCATAAGCCGTCAGGCCGTCTGAAACATAATCCGTCTCTCCGCTCACGGCCACGGTGCATTGGTACTTCTGCGCGGCCGCCGCTGCAATCCGCGCCGCGTTTTTCACGCCCTGCCCTGCGTCCACGCCCTTGCCCTGCCACGCTTCGCCGGCAATAAAACCGATTTCCGCCGCATTGCCGCGTACCGCCGCAAACTTCACCTCTTCCAACAAACGCGCCACCGTCTCGCGGCGCAACGGAGTCGCCGCCACGCCCACGGGATCAAGCACCACCGGAATCCCGCGCGCATTCGCCGCTTTTCCGGCTGCAAACATCGCCGCTATGGTGGATTGCTCCAGCGTGCCGATATTGATCAGCAGCGCATCGCAAACCGCCGCCATATCCGCCATTTCAGCGGCTTCGTTGGCCATAATCGGCGATGCGCCGACCGCCAGCAGACCGTTGGCGGTGAAGTGCGCGGCAACGGTGTTGGTGATGCTGTGCACCAAAGGATTGCGTGCGCGTACTTGGTTCAAACAGAAAAAATCCATCATGCTTCCTTTAACAATCTTTCAGACGGCCTCGCGCTTTTCAAGGCCGCGACTTTGGCAAAACTCGGATTGCACCTGAAAAACCAATGACCGCTCGGAGGCTTGTGAATGTTTTCGGGTTTTGCCGAGGCCTCAGGCCGTCTGAAACATCCGCCCCCTGATGAAACAAAAAAGCACAACCCGCCGATGCGCTGGTTGTGCCTTCATACCAATGATGATTGTGATGAGTTTCCTACGCCAGTGCAAACTGTATCAGGTTCACGGGTATATTCTCAGCGGCCGACTCCGGCCGCACCCCGACTCGAAAAGTGCGGTTATCTTAGCGCAAACCGCCGCCCGCTGGCAATGTTTTGCACGGGCTTCTCCGGCATATCCTCTCTCCACATCCGTCGGGCTTTGCCTGATGACCGTTATGTTCTGATGCGGCACTGTTTTGTTAACGGAAGTTAAAAATTCATGTTGACATAAAATGCAAATGATATATATTATTATTCATTATCAAACTTCAACTTTACCTCTCGTTTTGTATTTTGATAACCCATCGATTATTAAAAAGACGAATCCATGAAAACACCCCGCATTCTCCCTTTGGCCGCCTCAATCGGCCTCTTATTCGGCAGTCCCGTTTGGGCGGCGGAAGAATCCACCGATAAACCTGCCGACGGCAAACCGCAAGCCGAACAACAGACGGAATTACAGCAGGTTGTCGTGCGCGGCCGGCGCGTCACGCCTCCTTCCGTCGAACGCAAAAACCTCGAACAGATTCAAACCGAGATGATTCGCGACAACAAAGACTTGGTACGCTATACGCCCGATGTGGGCTTGAGCGACAGTGGCCGCCATCAGAAAGGCTTTGCTATGCGCGGTGTGGAAGGCAACCGTGTCGGCATGAGCATTGACGGTGTCAATCTGCCTGATTCCGAAGAGAATTCGCTGTATGCCCGCTACGGCAATTTCAACAGCTCGCGTTTGGCGATCGACCCCGAGCTGGTGCGCCAAATCAATATTGTGAAAGGTGCGGATTCGTTCAATACGGGCAGCGGCGCACTCGGCGGCGGCGTCAATTACAAAACTTTGGATGCCCGGGATATTTTGGATTCGGAACAAAAATTCGGCGGCATATTAAGAAGCGGTTACAGCAGCCGCAATATCGAATGGACCAACACCGGCGGCGTGGCATGGGATACCGGCCGTTTTGACGGCATTTTGCTCTACTCCCAACGCCGCGGCCATGAAACCGAAAGTTACGGCAGACGCGGCCATGCCGCCGTCAAAGAAGGCGAAGGCGAAAACATCCGCGGTTCCGCACGCGGCATTCCCGATGCTGCCAAACACAAATACCACAGTTTTCTGGCCAAAGCCGGCGTACAGCTCAACGAAAACCACCGCATCGGTGCATCAATCAACGGCCAGCAGGGTTACAACCATACTATTGAAGATTCCTATAATTTGATAGGCTCAAACTGGCGGCGTGCGCACGACCACAACAAACGGCGCAACTTCAACGCCTATTACGAATATACGCCCGATTCCGACGTTTTGGGTTTGCTGCGTTTGGATGCCGACTATCAGAAAACCCATGTCGGTGCGCTCAACTATAAGGGCACTTACCCACGCGACTGGTCGTCCGACCAATGGCCGAGACCTTATTTATGGGACCGGCCCGATTTGGACAACGTTTATCAGCGCGACATGACGACGCGTTTCAAACGCCTGAGCCTCCGCGCCGACAGCCAGCCGCTGCAATGGGGCGGCGAACACACCTTGTCTTTCCGCAGCTTTATCGGCGAACGCGAATTTGAAAACCTCAACCAAGACGACATTTATTGGAAAGGCGAAAAATACCGCAGCACCAACACCATCCAGTATCCGGTGAAAACCCGGAACTACGGCTTCTCGCTCTCCAACCACACCCGTTGGAACGACACATTCGACAGCAGCATCGGCGTGCGCTACGACCACACCAAAATGACGCCGCAGGAGTTGAACGCCGAATGTAACAATTGTGCGGAAAAACCCGATGCCAACAGCTTCTCGGGTTGGTCGGGATTTGCCGGTTTGGGCTGGCGATTTGCCGACGGCTGGCGCGCAGGCTATAACGTCTCGACCGGCTACCGCGTCCCGACCGCTTCGGAAATGTATTTCACCTTCAACAACGGGGCGGCGACATGGGTAGCCAATCCGTCTTTGAAGGCCGAGCGCAGCGTGACGCACAATCTCTCTTTACAGGGACAAGGCTCGGCAGGGAACTTGGATTTGAATCTCTACCAAAGTAACTACCGTCATTTCTTGTCGGAAGAGCAGTATTTGGAAACAGTCGTTGACCCTACTTGTGATTGGTATTCACAATATTGGTCAGGATGTAGCCCTCATCGCAGCCAGCTCTATTGGCACATGGCCAACATCGACAAAGCACGCATACGCGGTATCGAATTCACAGGCCGTCTGAATGTTGACAAAGTCTGGCCTGCGGTTCCGGCCGGTTGGAAACTCTTTGGCGCATTGGGTTACGCCAAAAGCAAACTCTCGGGTGACAACAGTCTGCTGTCCACCCAGCCGCTGAAAGTTATTGCCGGTATCGACTACGAAAGCCCGAGCGACAAATGGGCGGTGATGTCGCGCCTGACCTATCTGGGCGGAAAAAAATCCGGCGATGCCCAATACACCGTTTACGAAGGCTCCAACAACCAAGGTTTTACCAAAACCGTCGAGTCCTATCCGTGGCTGAACAAATCCGCCTACGTATTCGACCTGTTCGGCTACTACAAACCGACCAAAAACCTGACCTTGCGCGGCGGCGTGTACAACCTGTTTAACCGCAAATACCACACATGGGATTCGTTGCGCGGCATTTACAGCTACAGCACCACCAACGCCGTCGACCGCGACAACAAAGGTTTGGCACGCTACTACGCACCCGGCCGCAATTACGCGGTTTCGCTGGAATACAGATTCTGATGTTTTCAGACGGCCTTTGGACAAACAGGCCGTCTGAAAACACCGCCATTCAAACAACTTCAAACACAAGGAAAAAATCATGCACCCTACACCCGAAACCGACACCGAATCCACATTTGCCAAACGCCTGAAAGCACAGACCACCGTCATCCACGATACGGTCGATAATCTGGTGATGTCGGTCGCACCGTTTGACAGCAAAGAAAACTACGTCAAATTCCTCAAGCTGCAATCGGTATTCCACAAAGCGGTTGACCACATCTACAAAAATCTCGAGTTAAACCAAGCCATTCCCGAATTGGCTTATATGGCGCGTCACGATGCCGTAGTGCAGGACTTGGCCGATTTGGGCGAAGCCCCTTACGAATACGGCAAACCGTTGCCGCAAGAGACCGGCAACAAAGCCATCGGCTGGCTCTATTGCGCCGAAGGCTCGAATCTGGGCGCGGCGTTTTTGTTCAAACACGCGCAAAAACTGGATTACAACGGCGAAAACGGCGCACGTCATCTCGCCCCCCACCCCGACGGCCGCGGCAAACACTGGCGCGAATTCGTCGAATACCTGAACGCCCTGCCGCTCTCTCCCGAAGCCGAAGCCGAAGCTATTGAAGGCGCAAAAGACGCGTTTGAATTTTACAAAGTTGTCTTGCGCGAAACCTTCGGCCTACCCGAAGGCGCGGAAGCTCCGGCAGGTTTCCAACCACACCGCCATTAATCATCGGCAACCCGCTTGATGTCACAGGCCGTCTGAAAACTTTCAGACGGCCTGTGTCCTTTTCAGATGCCTGTGACCTTTGCAAAACTCAGCTTCAACCTGAAAATCTATGCACGTCATTAGCTGCACAAGTCCGCTACGCTTCTCCCGCGCAGGTGCACTACTGTCCGGAATAAATTCAAGAGGCCGTCTGAAAACCTGAAAGACTGATATTTTCAGCTTCTGTCTGGCTCAAAATCAGCAGTATTTAGGGCTGCTTCAATCTGCTCCCTCTCCTGCGCTTAGCGCGGGGAAGGGTTGGGGAGGGGGTGATGTTTCGCAGAAACATTAAAATCTGCTTGAAACTCGGACAAATGTACTTCTGCGAAGTACCACCCCCATCCTAACCTTCCCCCGCGCTAAGTGCAGAGGGAAGGGACAGATTGTAGGAACTTCAAAATTTACTGTCGGAATCAAAGCAGTTTTGCGGAATCAATGTTCACTAACTATTTGATATTTCGAAATTTCATTTTTTATTGAAATATAAAACCTCTAAAACTTTGATATTTAATCAAAATTTACTCCGGACGATAGTATGCCTGCTCGGGGGAGGCGCAACGGACTTGTGCAGCTAATGACGGATTAAAGATTTTTGAATACCTTTTTCAGACGGCCTTCAATAAAATTCCCGACATTGACAAGCCCGGTTCGGAAGCGTAGTTTCCAATGCAGTAACTCCGCGCCTTTCAGGCCGTCTGAAACATTTCAAAGGATAACGCCATGCAACTCAACGACCCGCGCTTATTGAAAAACCTCTGTTACATCAACGGCCGGTGGCTGCCTGCCCACAGCGGCAAAACCCTCGCCGTCGTCAACCCTGCCGACGGAAAAACCGTCGGCGAAATACCGGACATGGACAAAACTGAAGCGCGCGAAGCGGTGGCCGCCGCCCATGCCGCCCTGCCTGAATGGGCAGCGAAAACCGTGCAGGAACGCAGCCGAATCCTGCGCCGCTGGTTCGATTTGATGACGGAACACCAAGACGATTTGGCCGTGATTCTGACTTCGGAACAGGGCAAACCGCTGGCCGAAGCGAAAGGAGAAATCGCTTACGGCGCGTCGTATGTCGAATGGTTCGCCGAAGAAGCCAAACGCGTTTACGGCGATACGCTGCCTGCGTTGTCGCCCGACCAGCGCGTGCAGGTTATCCGCCAGCCCGTCGGCGTATGCGCCGCGATAACGCCGTGGAATTTCCCCAACGCGATGATTACGCGCAAAGTCGCGCCCGCTCTGGCCGCCGGCTGCACGTTCGTCATCCGCCCCGCTTCCAAAACGCCGCTTTCCGCACTGGCGATTGTCGAACTGGCCGAACGCGCCGGCATTCCGAAAGGCGTGCTGAACATCGTTACCGGCTCGTCGCGCGCCATCGGCGGCGTGCTGACGCAGGACAAACGCGTGCGCAAATTCAGTTTTACCGGCTCGACCGCAGTCGGCCGAAAACTGATGGCACAATGTGCGGACACCGTGAAAAAAGTCTCGCTGGAATTGGGCGGCAACGCGCCGTTCATCGTGTTCGACGACGCAGACATCGACGAAGCGGTCAAAGGTGCGGTGGCGAGCAAGTTCCGCAACGCCGGACAAACCTGCGTCTGCGCCAACCGCTTTTATGTGCAGGAAGGCGTGTATGACGAATTTGCGGAAAAATTCACCGCCGCCGTGGAAAAACTCAAAGTCGGCAACGGTTTGGCGGAAGACACCGACATCGGCCCGATGATTGACGAGGAAGCCGTCGCAAAAGTGAAGGAATTTATCGAAGATGCGCAGCAAAAAGGCGGAAAATTATTGTGCGGCGGCGGTTCAGACGGCCTCTTCATGCAGCCGGCCGTGTTGCGCGATGCGACGCAGGACATGAAGTTTGCCAAAGAAGAAATCTTCGGTCCGCTCGCGCCGGTGTTCCGCTTCGGCAGCGATGAAGAAGCGGTAACCTTTGCCAACGACACCGAATTCGGCCTGGCCTCCTACCTCTACAGCCGCGACATCGGCCGCATCACCCGCGCGCAGGAAGCCTTGGAATACGGCATGGTGGCGGTCAACACCGGCGGCTTGTCCAACGCGGCAGCCCCGTTCGGCGGCATCAAACAGTCGGGCATCGGCCGCGAAGGTTCGAAATACGGCATGGACGATTATCTGGAAATGAAATACATCGTGACCGCGGGTATCACGCGCTGATTTTCAGACGGCCTCCACCTGAATACCCTGATTGGAGTTAGATTACCGTTCAAAAACTTTATTATTCCGTCTGCACAACAGGCCGTCTGAAAATATTCAGACGGCCTGTTTTTTAAAATGTCCCCCTGTCGCAAATTTACCAAAACCGCATAACGGTCAAATCTGCAAGCTTGTTTTTTTATCCAATCAAAACAATAACAAAACAACAAAATCACACTTAAAAATCAAAATACCGAATATCTAAAATTTATAACGTTTATCCTAAATCATTGCTTATAATCCCTCCGAAATTATTCCGATTTATGCCAAAGACAAAAAAATGAGCGAATTTACCTTACACATTACCCGAAACGGCCAAACCCAAATCCACGCTTTGCCTGAAGCGCAAACCCTTACCCTGCCGGCAGAAAGCGGTACGCTATACCAAATCTTCGACAGCGAAGGCAATCCGGTTGCCGAACCGAAAACCGAAACCGTCGGCAGCGACCTCCTTGTCTGGACGCAAAACAGCCAAGACCCTGCCCTTATCCTGAGCCGCTACCAAAACTATTTCAGCGTCGGCGACAGCAGCCAACTGCAAAAACTGCAAGCCGCCTTTGCCACGCTTGAAGAAGTTCCTGCGTTTGTCGAAGCACAGGAAATCACCGTCCACAAAGCCGCCGCCGGCATGACCGCAGCCGCTTTGGGCACAATCGGCCTGGTCGCCGCACATAAAAACAGCGGTTCCCACAGACCAACTTCGCCCGATACGCCACGCAGACCGGATAACTCGGAGGCTGAAACCCCGACTGCTGAAACTCCGATTGCCGAGACTCCGATTACCGAAACTCCGACTACCGCAACTCCGATTACCGCAACTCCGATTACCGAGACTCCGACTGCCGAAACTCCGACTGCCGAAACTCCGACTGCCGAAACTCCGACTGCCGAAACTCCGACTGCCGAAACTCCGATTACCGAGACTCCGACTGCCGAGACTCCGATTACCGAAACTCCGACTACCGAAACTCCGAATATCCCGACAGACATTCCTGCCGATACCACGCCGCCGGAACTGACTATTTCCATCAATCCCGTCGCAGCAGACGGTACGCTGAATGCCGCCGACTCCGTTCAGACCCATACGTTGAACGGTAAAATTTCGGGTAACGAAACGCTCGTCAACCCGAGCGTTACGGTAAACGTCAACGGCACCGACTATCCGGCAACCGTTTTTTCAGACGGCCTGTGGTCGCTGGAAATCGACGGGGCAAAACTGGCGGAAAATCAGGGAAAAAACACCGTCCGCGTTAAGGCAGCAGCGGCCGATTCGGCAGGCAATATGGCGACCGCTGAAAATTCGACAGACTATGCCGTCGATACGGTCAAACCCGAACTGACCGTTTCCATCAATCCCGTCACAGCAGACGGAACCATCGACTTGGCCGCCAGCCGTGCCAACCATATCTTGAGCGGAACTTATACCGTCGGCGAAAATACCGGCGGCGAACGGATTACCGTTGTGCTGAACAATCAGGAATATGCGGCGGCAATCCAACAGGACAGCCGCACTTGGACGCTGCCTATCGGTGGAAAAACGCTGGCTGCGGTCGAAGGCGGAAACACGGTATCGGTCAAAATCGAAGCGACGGATGCGGCAGGCAATCAGGCAACGGCATCCGCTCAGACTGCATACCGGGTCGATACGTCTTACACGGCGGCCGCGGTTACGGTGGACGCAATCGATTCAGACGGCCTGATGAATGCGGCCGACAGCAAAAAAGCCGTCATCCTTTCAGGCGCGGTTACGCTTGACGAGACCATGCGCAACCCGAATGTAACCGTTACGCTTAACGGCCAAGACAAAGCGGCGCGTGTCAATGCGGCAGGCGACGGCTGGACGCTGCTGGTCAGCGGTACGGAACTGGCGGCCGACGAAGGCAGCTGGACGGTTCGTGCCAAGCTGACCGCCACCGACATTGACGGTGAAGCCGTTACCGCCGAAGCGACCCGAAACTATACCGTCGATACCCGAATCGACACACCGTCCGTTACTTTCGACCTGATTACCGACGACGACATCATCAATCTGGCGGAAAGCCGCGAAGCCGTGGTATTGAACGGTTCTGTGAAGCACGCACGCGACGGCGACAAAGTGAAAATCACCATCGGCGAAACCGCAGCCGAAGTTGCCGTCAAAGACGGCCGCTTCAGTTTGGCCGTTGCCGGTTCGACATTGGCCAACCACACCTCGGTATCGGCCTCGGTCATCGCCACCGATGACGCAGGAAACCGTGCAGCCGCTTCGACCCAGAAAGGCTATGCCGTCGATCTCACACCGCCGTCTCCTGTGATTACGCTCGACAAAATCACCGCCGACAACGTCATCAATTTGGCCGAAAGCCAAACCGACACTACCCGAATTACCGGTACGCTCAGCAATTACAATCCTGCCGATACCAACATGATTACGCTGCGCTGCGTCTGCTCAACCTGTTCCGGCACAACCGAAACCGTAGAAAAAACAGTCGGCGCAACGTTAAATTCAGACGGCACGTTTACTGCCGATGTTCCTACCGCCGATTTGCTGAAATATGATCGGATTATCGCAGCCGCCGACAGCAAAGATACCGCCCAAAACACCGGCACGTCCTCTGCGGCGCAAAACTACACCGTTATCCTCAACCCCACCATCACACTCGATCCGGTTGCCGGCGACAACTACATTAACGTCGGCGAATTCAGACTGTCCGCGCTGCCGGTTACCGGCCGTATCGCGAATGTCGATTTGACCGCCGCTGCCGTAACGCTGAAATTCTACAAAACCGGAAACTTGGTTAAAGAAGTTGCGGTTACGCCCGACGATACCGGCGAATTTGCCGTAAGCGAGAGCGGCAACAGCCTGCACTTCAATTACGACACCATTACCGCCGTTTTGCAAAGCAGCGGCAAAACCTACACCGCAAGCCAAAGTTTTAGCGGAGCCGCCTATTCGCCGCGCTGGGGCGATGTCGCCCTGACCGGCGTTGCCGTTGACAACATTTTGGACAGCAGCGAAACCTTGTCGGCCACCACAACCGTAACCGGCACATTCAGCCTCAACCGCAACCCCAGCGCGCCCGCAGGTGTCGAGCCGTATCTGGATATTGTGCTGATCGTCAACGGCAAAACCTACAACGTCAAAACCGACGGCATGTCCGGCACGTTTACTGCCGCCGTCGATATGGCCGACCTGATTGCCGATTCCGACCAAACCATCGACATGGTCGCCACTTTGCGCGACAGCGCAGGCAATTCCGCAGGCAGTCGTTCCGCCACGCTGGTTTATCAGGTTACAGACGACCACATCAACGAACCCGAAATTACCATTGACCCCATCGCCACCGTCAATCAGGCCTATGCCCTTGCCCATGCCGAAACCGTGTTGGGCGGCAAAGTCAAAACCGACGGCGATACCGCCGACAGCGTCATCACCGTCAGCATCAACAACCAAACCTATACAGCCCAACGCAGCGGCGACACTTGGCGCGCCAACGTGAAAACCGATGATTTGATCGCGGGCGGCGGTGAAGTTACCGCTTCGGTTACCGCCACCGATCTGGCAGGCAACAGCGCAACCGCTCAAACCCGCGCAGCTTATCTCGCCGACACCGCGCCGCCGAAATTGGACATTACGCTCGATACCGTCGGCAACGGCAACCTGCTGACCGCCGCCGATCTGCAAAACAGCATAACCGTGTCCGGCAAAGTCGGCGGCGAATTCAAAACCGGCGATACCGTGGTACTGACCGTCGGTTCGACGACCGTTACCGCCGGAGTCGGTTCAGACGGCCTCTTCCGCACAAACATCGCCGCTGCCGTCATGCAGGACAACAGCAGCATAGCGGCGTTTATCGACAGCAGCGACCAAGCCGGCAACACCGGCCATGCGCAAACGCAGCAAAACTACCGCGTCAGCCTCAACGGTATCGAAATCGAGTTTGATCCGGTGACAGCCGACAATATGATCAACGTCAGCGAACAGCATGCCGACCTTGAAATCACAGGCCGTCTGAAAGGCGGCGGCGCGCTTCCCGGACAAACCGTCATCGTTACCGTCAACGGCCAAAGCCACATTGCCGCCGCCGACGCGGACTTGGGCTTTAAAGTCAAGGTTTCCGGCCAAGATTTGGCCGACAATCCGGGCTATACCGTTCACGCGCGCGTACTGGATGCCGACAACCGCTTCCAAGCCGCAAAATCGCACAGCTACACCGTTCAAAACGATGTTGCCGCCGCCGTGCGCATTACCCGAATCGGAGAAGACAACGCGCTCGGCGTAAGTGAACGCTACGGCAACGTCCGCCTGAAGGGGTTCCTTGACTTCGGCGGCAGCCTCTACGCGCAAGGCCGCAACAAAGATGCGGTGGAAGCCGTCGTCATCAGTATCGGCGGTAAAACCTACACCGCAGGCTTCGACCGCGATGATTTCAGCTTCCACGTCGATATTCCGTACCAAGACTACCCATCGCTCATCGGACAAACCGTCGGCCACCGCTTCCTGACCAGCAACGTCAACCTCTATGCGCTGGAAGGCGGCGGCAGCAGCAAAACCGTCCGCAGCGTCCATACCACGTCTACCGAGGGAAAAAGCGAATTAACCGAAATCGGCGTGTTTTTCGATACTCCGGCCGTAAACGGAAAAACACTCCAAGCCCTACCGCAAACCGGCATCATCAGCGGAACGGTCGAAGGTTCGGCACAGGCCGGCGATACGGTAATCCTTACCGTCGGTAAGGCCGAATACACCGCCACCGTTTCAGACGGCCTCACGTTCAGCGCAGCCGTTGACCATCAAGATTTAAGCGTGGCCGATAAAGTAACCGCCGTACTGACTACCCGCGATTTGAGCGGTAAAACCGTCAAAGTTAGCGATACCGCCGCATTCGCCCGCAGCGGAGACAATGACGGCGCATTCGTCAATCCGCACAAACACACCAACAACAGCCAGCGCGTTACCCTGCACAGCGACAGCGGCTACAACTTCGCCTATTTCATCGACACGGTGGCCAACAACAATGCTTCTTCCGGCGGCTTTTTAAGCTATGCCAGAACACCTTTCGGCGGCTACGACAGCAACGGAAACGTGAAGAAAACCGTCTTGAAATATTACTTTGCCGATACCGCAAACGATTATTCGCAGGGAAAAGAATATGTCAACGCCAATTACGTCAAGGCAGGCACATTCGTCGACATGAGCGAAACCATGAAAGACGTGGCGCGCAGTGCCTATGCGGAATTCAGCGCGTCCACCAACATTCTGTTTGAAGAAACCGCCAACCGCGCCGAAGCCGATTCCGTCATCATGTCGGCACAGCTGGGCGGCGTATTCTCCGGAAGCGGTGCATTTGCCTTTGGCGGCGGCCTGCTGGTATTCAGCAGCTACTATTTCGGCGAAAAATTCAATGACCGCGCCTATCAGAAATACCTGGCCATGCACGAAATTTTCCACACCCTCTCCGCAGGCCACACCGACGGCGAATTTTCCAAACTGCGCGACAGCAGCGGCAACGCCTATGCTGCCGCAGAAGATTACAGCTCCGAATACAGCTCGATGTCGTATTCGTACGGCTACCACGGCAACCGGCCTGCCGGTATCCCGATTTACGATTTGGCCTATATGCACTACCGTTTCGGTGTCAATCAGGAAGCGCGCAGCGGCAACGACATCTACAGCTTCGGCAACTACGCGTCGCTGGTTCAGGACGGAACCGTCTATATTTGGGACGGCGCGGGTGTCGATACCTTCGACGCCTCCGCCGAAAACGAAGGCGTTACGGTCGATTTGACCCCGGGTTCGTGGATATACCGGACTTCACAGTTGTCCGACAGCTTCATCGCCGAACGCAAAGTGACGCTGGCCGCCAACGACTATAAAACCTACTTTGCCGAACAAGACCTCAACAGCGTAACCGTTGGCGGCAACCTGCCGGCTTACAGCTACACCGAATACGTCAAAGGCCAAGCCTTTATCGGCTACGGCACGCAGATTGAAAACCTCAGCGGCTCGAATTACGACGACATCCTGACCGGCAACAACGCCGACAACGCCATCAGCGGCAACGGCGGCAACGACACCATCAAAGGCGGCGCAGGCAACGACTATTTGGACGGCGGCAGCGGCCAAGACCGCATGGACGGCGGCGCCGACAACGATACCTACATTACCGACGACGCAGGCGATGTGCTGACGGAAGCGGCTGACGACGGCGAAGATACCGTGTACAGCAGTGTCAGCCATACGCTCGGCACGCATTTCGAACACCTGCACCTGCTCGGCAGCGACAGCATCAGCGGCACAGGCAACGCCTCCGGCAATACCCTGACCGGCAACCACGCCGCCAACACCTTAACCGGCGGCATGGGCAACGACACCATCAACGGCGGGCGCGGCTCTGATACCCTCATCGGCGGCGACGGCGCGGATACTTTTGTGTTCGATACCGTTTTAGACGGCTCAATCGACCAAATCCCCGACTTCAGCTTGGAAGACACCCTCAGTCTTGACGGCACCATCTTCAGCGCACTCGGCTTGGGCGGCAATGTCGCCGACCATGTCCGCTACCACGATGACAGCGGCCTGCTGAGCTACGATGCCGACGGCAGCGGCACCGCCGGCGAAATCCATTTTGCCCGACTGTCGGCCAATCTCGGCGACGTGGAAAGCAGGATTGTCGTGGCATAACCGCCGAATCCGCCTGATTCGGCATCACTGGGTTTGCCGTCAAAAGGCCGTCTGAAAACTGTTTTGCACCAAACCGGAATATAGTGAAGTCAAATCAGAAAAATACAGGGCAGCAAGGCGGAAACAGTACAGACAGTACGGCAAGCGTCGTCCAACGAAGTAAATTTCTGATTTTCGTTCACTATACTTTCAGACGGCCTCTGCTTTCCGATTTACCGTACTGCCGCCAAACCGAAACAGCCGTCTGTGTGGAAATCCGCTTCAAGCCGAACGCCGAATCAGGCCGTCTGAAAAATATTTTCAGACGGCCTTTCTGCGTTCCGATCATTGAAAAAACAGGCATTTTTTTGTATAATCACGCGCTTATCAAATTTATCGAAAGGCCGTCTGAAAACTGCCCGATGCTTTTTCAGACGGCCTTTTCCATTGACAAATCTATCCTGAAAAAACGACCATGTCCGAAATCCTAGACCAAGTGCGCCGCCGCCGCACGTTCGCCATCATTTCCCACCCCGACGCGGGTAAAACCACGCTCACCGAGAAGCTGCTGCTGTTTTCGGGTGCAATCCAGAGCGCGGGTACGGTCAAGGGTAAGAAAACGGGCAAATTCGCGACTTCCGACTGGATGGAAATCGAGAAGCAGCGCGGTATTTCCGTGGCGTCATCCGTGATGCAGTTCGACTACAAAGACCACACCGTCAACCTGCTCGATACGCCCGGCCACCAAGACTTTTCGGAAGACACCTACCGCGTACTTACCGCCGTGGACAGCGCGCTGATGGTCATCGACGCGGCCAAAGGCGTGGAGGCGCAGACCATCAAGCTGTTGAATGTCTGCCGCCTACGCAACACGCCCATCGTTACGTTTATGAACAAATACGACCGCGAAGTGCGCGATTCGCTGGAATTGCTCGACGAAGTGGAAAGCATCCTGAAAATCCGTTGCGCGCCCGTGACTTGGCCGATCGGCATGGGCAAAAACTTCAAGGGCGTGTACCACATTCTGAACGACGAAGTGTATCTCTTCGACGCGGGCGGCGAGAAGCTGCCGCATGAATTCGAGATTATCCAAGGCATAGACAATCCGCGTTTGGACGAACTGTTTCCGCTGGAAATGGAAAACCTGCGCGCTGAAATCGAACTGGTGCAGGCCGCGTCGAACGAGTTTGATTTGGAAGAATTTTTGGCGGGCGAACTCACGCCCGTGTTCTTCGGTTCGGCGATTAACAATTTCGGCATTCAGGAAATTTTAAACTCGCTCATCGATTGGGCACCCGCGCCGAAAGGCCGCGACGCGACCGTACGCGAAGTGATGCCGTCTGAAGAAAAATTTTCCGGCTTCGTGTTCAAAATCCAGGCCAATATGGATCCGAAACACCGCGACCGCATCGCCTTTCTGCGCGTCTGCTCGGGCAAATTCGAGCGCGGCATGAAGATGAAGCACCTGCGCATCAACCGTGACATCGCCGCCAGCAGCGTGGTTACATTTATGTCGCACGACCGCGAACTGGTGGAAGAAGCCTACGCCGGCGACATCATCGGGATTCCCAACCACGGCAACATCCAAATCGGCGACAGTTTTTCCGAGGGCGAACAGCTGGCGTTTACCGGCATTCCGTTTTTCGCGCCGGAACTGTTCCGCAGCGTGCGCATCAAAAATCCGCTGAAAATCAAGCAGCTGCAAAAAGGCTTGCAGCAGCTCGGCGAAGAAGGCGCAGTGCAGGTGTTCAAACCGCACTCAGGCGCGGATTTGATTTTGGGCGCGGTCGGCGTGTTGCAGTTTGAAGTCGTTACTTCGCGGCTGGCCGCCGAATACGGCGTGGAAGCCGTGTTCGACACCGCGTCCATCTGGTCGGCGCGCTGGGTGTCGTGCGACGACAAAAAGAAACTGGCCGAGTTTGAAAAAGCCAACGCCGCCAACCTTTCCGTCGACGCAGGCGGCAACCTCGCCTACCTCGCCCCCAACCGTGTGAACCTAAACCTGACGCAGGAACGCTGGCCGGACATCGTGTTCCACGAAACGCGCGAACACGCGGTCAACCTGAACGCCTGATGCTTGCTTTACAACAGCAGAGGCCGTCTGAAAAAACAGGCTTCGTTTTACGGCAAAGGCCGTCTGAATGATTTTCAGACGGCCTTTTTCTCTACCGCAAAATCATTTCATTTATTTTAAAACAAATTACCCATAAATTTTAAATCCGATCACAAAAATGAATTTAATCTATTATTTCCAAGCATTTCCAGCTATACTTATTCATATAATACGCTAAATAAAACAAAAAAGACAAAAGAATAATTTTGTCATTATTTTATTCTAAATGATTTATTTGATTACCCAGAAAGGAAGCAGAAATGAGCAAGCAAACGGCAAACACGGCGACGCAGGCCGCCGTGGAGAACCCCACTTCCCTGATTTTGACAGGCAACGACAGCCGCAACACGCTCAGAGGCCGGGCAGGTAACGATACGCTGCACGGTTTGGGCGGCAACGATACGCTCTTGGGCGGCGACGGTGCCGACAAACTGTATGGCGGCGCAGGCAACGACACCCTTTACGGCGGCATTTCCCGTCTGCCCGAACGGGACGACATCCTGCCCAGCGGCTGGCGTTGGAAAGACGAAAACGACGGCAACGATTTTCTCGACGGCGGCAGCGGCAACGATACGCTGATGGGCGGCAAAGGCGACGACACTTATTATTTCGACCGCGGTTACGGCAGCGACACCATCATCGACTTCACCATTCCGGGCGTGGAAACCCTCTCCGACCCGCAAGGCCGGAACACCGTGCGTTTCGGCGCGGGCATCCGCCCTGAAGATTTGACCATCAAAGCCGCCGTCAATGCCGACGGTTTGCTGGCGAAAACTTGGGAAATCGGCATCAAAGACAGTACCGACAAGCTGCTCATCCACAACCAAACCGCCGTGGCTGCCGACCAGTATTTCAATCCGGCCATCACTTGGTTTGCATTCGATTCGGGGACGCTCAATTACGCCGGACTGGATCGGCGCATCGGTGTCGAAGGCTATACCAAAACCATCAACATTTCCGCAAACAGCGGCTACCGCTCCGACTACGATACATTCGGCATCGGCAGCAGCAATACCTCGCCGCTGCGCTTAGTGAAGATAGAAAAAGTCAGCGGTGGCCGTCTGTTTGAAGTCAACAGTGAAGGCGAAATGATCGAGTGGATTAAATCAGGCACTGTATCAGCCCATTATTCTGAAAATCTCATCTTCGTGCCCAACCACAATGCCGCTGCCCCGAGCATCACTTACAGCTATCTGCCCGAGGGCAGTTCCGACGACAGCGAAGCAGGCGTTTCACACACCATCCGTTTCCAACCGCTAACCGGTCACACCGATGCCGACCGCATTCTCTTCGGCAACGTCAACGGCAATTATCTGGCCGGCGGCGCGGGTGACGATCTGATAAACGGCTTGTATGGCAACGACAGGCTGCTGGGCAAAGGCGGCAACGATACCCTGTTCGGCAATCAAGGCAACGACACCATCGACGGCGGCAGCGGCAGCAACCTGCTGTACGGCGGCAGCGGCGACGATGTTTATCTGTTCGGCAACAACGGCGGCCAAAACCGCATCATCGATGACGCAGGCAGCAACCGCATCCGCTTCGGCAAAGGCATCCGCCCCGAAGACCTCACGCTCAAGTCGCTTTTCACCGACAACGGCACCGATTGGGAAATCACGCTTGAAGGCACAAACAGCACCATCTTTATCGAAAACCAATACGACCGCGACAATCCCGCCGTCAGCTCGTTTGTTTTCGATTCCGTCACGCTGACCGACGAGATGTTTGAAGAAAAAGTCTCCAATCCGCCCACCGCCGAATATGCCTTAACATCCCCCGTCATTCTGCCTGACGAGGTATCGACAAACGGCATCATCGGATAAAGGCTTTTACCCGCATCCTCGGATACTGCAGCCGCGTACCGAGGCCGTTTTCAGACGGCCTTAACCCATGCGTGCGCCTGCCTGCTGCGGTTAACGGGAATGCGGCACGGTTCCAAATCATTCGTCTATGCAGCAAAGGTTTCAGGCCGTCTGAAAATATTTTCAGACGGCCTTTCTTTACCGTATCGGAATCATGCGCCGACAACCGAAATAACGGCAGCCCCGGCAGGAAAACTGAACCCCTTCCCGATGATGGACATTTCCATCCAAACACTTCGCCGCCATCGGTATCGAAAACAAATGGCCGATGGCATTCTATTTTTCAGACGGCCTGAGCCTTTGCAAAACCCCGGATTTGAGTACAGTTCGAAGTGATGGCAGCACAAAAATTCAGACATATCAAAAGACAGGCAAACTTTCGAGCAGCGCATAACGAAGAAATGTGCCAAAGATAGGAATTTTGCAAAGGTCTCGGCCTTTGATTTTAGAGCGATGTCCCTTAAAATACGCCTGCCCGCTCATTGCGCGCGGGCTCCGTTTTTATTTTTTAAGGAAAATCAAATGATTCAACAAGTAAACTCTGTCAAGCATTGGGCAGACAGCCACCAGAACATTGCGTTTTGGCTCAAAACCGCCTTGGGCGCGAACCTGATTGCGGTCATGGCGCAATTCTCGATTCCGCTGCCTTTGGTGTCGATTACCCTTCAATCGCTGGCGGTGACGCTGGTCGGTTTCGCGCTGGGGCGCAAAGCCGGTGTCGCGGCGGTATTGCTGTATCTGCTGGAAGGCGCGCTCGGTATGCCGGTGTTTGCCAACGGCAAGGCAGGCTTTGCCGTGTTGATGGGACCGTCGGGCGGCTACCTGTTCGGCTTTGTCGCGATGGCCTATATCTTGGGCTGGTTCAGCGATCGCGGCGTGTTGCAGTCAGTGTGGAAAAGCGCGGCGGCGGCATTGCTGGCGACCGCGGTGATGTTTGTTCCGGGTCTGATTCAGCTTTCATTCTTCGTCGAACCGGGCAACGTTTTGGAAGCCGGCCTGTATCCGTTTATCGCGGGCGGCGTGGTGAAATCGGTTGCCGCGGCCTTGCTGGTGACGCCGACTTACCGCTTCTTCCAAAAATTCTAAAGTTTGAGGCCGTCTGAAAACGGGACAAGGGAAACCGCGGTTTCCTTTCCGTTTCAGACGGCCTGTCGATTTTATGCAGAAATTACCCGATATTTTTCAAAAGCTTGCCCGCGTAAAAATACTTCACTTCGAATCGCAAAGCCTCGACGGTTCGCAAATGGACTGGAATTGCAGCGGCACGGGAGAAACCTCGGTCGAGCAAAACGGTTCGCTGCTGACTTTCCGCGACCGCTTCCGTCTCGACAACGGACGGCTCTGCCGCGACGACAAGCAATGGCTGCTGGAAGACGGCGGCTTGACGTTTTTCCATTACCGCGAACAGGCGTTCCGGCGGATTTTCACGTTTTGCGAACAAGGCGGCGACATCGTCTGTACGCAGCCTTACCTTTGCGCACCGGACTGCTATTCGGGCGGTCTGGCCTTCGACGGCGACGGCATTATGTTGACGATTCGCATCCAAGGAAAGCGGAAGAACGAAGTGATTCGGTATGTTTACCGATAAGCAAAGGCCGTCTGAAAAAAAATATTTCAGACGGCCTTTTTTAATCCTGATTCACGCCCACAAATCCCACGCGAATTTGCCGATGATCAACACCAGCAGACACATAAACCCGTATCGCAGGAATTTCGTGCCGCCGCGTATTGCCAAACGTGCGCCGATGATGCCGCCGATGAGGTTCGCAACCGCCAGCGGAACCGCCCATGCCCACACCACATGGCCGTTCGGTACGAAAAACGTCAGCGCGGCAAGGTTGGTGGTGGTGTTGATGACCTTGGCCGAAGCGTTGGCCGTGAGAAAGTCATAAGCGTAAAAACGCACGAAGACAAACGCCAGCAGGCTGCCTGTTCCCGGCCCGAAAATGCCGTCGTAAAAGCCGATGAGCGCTCCGAAAAACAAGCCCCACAGGGTTTCTTTGCGCGTCAGCTTGGCGGTGCGCCGGATTTGGCCTAAATCCTTCTTTAAAAAGGTATAAAGACACATCGCAATCATGATGACCAGCATCATCGGCTTCATGTATTCGGTCGGGAAATACGCCACCGATTTCGCACCCAGATACGATGCGGCAAACGCCAATACCGCCGCCGGCAGCAGCATTTTCCACGGCACGGGGATTTTGCGCACATACTGCCACGTTGCGGTTACGGTTCCCGAAAACGAGGCCACTTTGCCCACGCCCAACACCGTCGGCACCGGCGTATTCTGCGGCAAAACGTTAAACAGCCCCGGAATCTGCAACAAACCGCCGCCGCCCACCGCCGCGTCCATCAGTCCGGCCAAAAAACCGATCATCATCAAAAAGTAAAGCGTCGTTTCCATCAGCAGGCAGTCTTGGTAATAATAGGGAATATTTTAATGAAACCGTGTTTGCCCGTCCATATGGAAAGGCCGTCCGAAACGTTCAGACGGCCTTTGAATTTTACAGATAAGGGATTGGATTTTCAGCCGAAATTCATTTAAAATACGCGCCTTTTGACAGCTAGATTGATTTCCGAACATGACAGAACATACTCCCGAACACCACACCCCTGCTCCTCACAAACCCCGCCGTTTCACACCGCAGCGCAGCTTTTTAGGCAGCCTGATTTTCGCCAGCCGCTGGTTGCAACTGCCGATTTACTTGGGCTTGGTGGTGGTACAGGCAGTTTACGCCTATAAATTCCTCAAATCGCTCTGGCATTTGGTGGTCAACCTCAACCAGATGGACAACAACACCATCATGCTGGCGATTTTAAACCTCATCGATGTGGTGATGATTGCCAATTTATTGGTGATGGTGCTCATCGGCGGCTACGAGACCTTCGTTTCGCGCCTGCGCGTCGACGACCACCCCGACCAACCCGAGTGGCTCAGCCACGTCAACGCTTCGGTGCTGAAAGTGAAATTGGCGATGTCCATCATCAGCATTTCCTCGATTCACCTGCTGCAAACCTTCATCAACGCCGCCAACTTGCCGGAAAAACAGATGATGTGGCAGTTCATCATCCACATGGGCTTTTTGGTCTCCGCCGTCGCGATGGCGTGGACGGATAAAATCGTGTACAGCACGTCGCACAAACACCATTGATTTTTCTCTAAAAAATGCCGTCTGAAATGTTCAGACGGCATTTTCTATTGTGTTGCAAAAGATTGCGATAAGGTTTCCAATACCACACGGATTTTGGCTGATTGGCCGCGGTAGGCGGTGACGGCATAAATCGTGCGCACGGGCAACGGGTATTGCGGCAATACCTGCACCAAACTGCCGTCTGCAATATAAGGTGCCACATCGCCCGCCAGCAACACCGCCAAACCCAACCCCGCGCGCGCCAATTCGCGGGCGGTGGTGGAATGATTCAAGCAATCTGTGCGGCTGGTCGGCAAGACTTTGGGCAAACCGAGCTGTTTTAAGGTATCGAGCAACACCGAATCCTGAAAATTCAGCCAATGCGCTTGCGGTAAATCGTGCGGCGCGGCAATCGGGTGGCGGCTTAAATAATCGGGCGAGGCGCAAATCATGGTCTGCCAATGTGCCAAAGGACGGGCAATCAGGCGGTCGTCGTCCGGCTCGGGTACGGCGCGGATGGCAATATCGGGGCTATGGTCGGCATGCAAATCGCTCAGGCGGTTGTCTTCGATAAGGATCAGGCGGATGGACGGATAATGTTCGCGCAACGATGCGATGGTTTGACGGATGGCGGGCGTTTGCGCGTAGCCGTCGGGCAGCGTGATGCGTACGTCACCTGCCGGCTCGGCACGCAGATTCTGCATGGCCTGCTCGGTTTGCGCCGACAATTCGGCCAATTGCTGCGCATACTGCCACAAGATTCTGCCTTCTTCAGTCGGCGCAAGGCTACGCGTGGTGCGGTTTAACAGTTTGATTTGGTAATGCTTTTCCAGCTTTTGAATATGCTGGCTGACCGCACTGGCCGTCATGTTCAGATGCTGCGCGGCGGCATTCATGCTGCCGTGTTTGAGTACGGCGTTGAAAATAGCGATGAGTTTCAGGTGTTCCATTATTAAGTAAATCTTAAAACTGTTTGTATTATTTTTCGGATTATCAAGTAATTCAGCTTAATTTACAATACCGTTATCGAGTCAGGCAGCCAACATGCCGTCTGAAAACCATGTTTGAAAGAAACCATCATGCCGCATATTGCCATTAAATGTTACCCAAAAGGTTTGAACAAGCAGCAACTGCAATCATTTGCCGACGATTTGACCGCCTTCGTCAGCGAGCGTTTGAACACGCCCGATGAGTGGATCACCATCGATTATCAGGAATTGTCTGAAAACGATTGGAAAGAGCAAGTGTATGATGCGGAAGTGAAACCGAATGGCGACCGCTTCCTGCGCAAACCACACTATCAGCTTTAATCTATCAGGCCGTCTGAAAAACAGCATTTTCAGACGGCCTATCATGCTTGATATGGATATGGAAATGATCATGAAAACCTTCACCGCTTTACTGATGGCCGCCCTACTCGCCACCGCCGCCCATGCCGAACCTTTGCGCTATTTCGGCCAAACCGAGCAAAGCTACCAAAGCCACACCAACTACGGCAACAATGCCGCTTCCGGCCGCTACGCCGTTTCAGACGGCAGCAAGATTTATTACGAAGTGTACGGCCAAGGCAAACCGATTGTCGTGTTGCACGGCGGCATGGTCGGCTCTACCGCCGAAATGGGCGAATTTATCGACCGCTTGCGCCCACAACGCCAAGTCATAGCCATCAGCACCCGCGGCCACGGCAAATCGGAAAGCGGCAAAGTGTTGCCGACTTACGCGCAAAAAGCCAAAGACACCGCCGCCGTGTTGCGCCAACTGGGCATCAGCCAAGCCGACTTCTTAGGCTTCAGCGACGGCGCCTACACCGCGCTGCAATTCGCGGCAGACTACCCGACGCAGAGCGGCAAAATCATCGCCATCGGTGCCGGTGAATGGAAACGCGGTTTTATTCAAGGCGGCGCCAAAGAGCGTGCATCGTTTGCCGTCTTGCAAAAGCTAGACCCTGCCTACTGGGCGCAACAGCAAACCATCCGCCCCAATCCTCAACACACCGCGCAATGGGTAACACAACAAAACGCCGCTTACAATCAAACCGAATTTGGCGCGGAAACGTTTAGCCGCGTGCAATCACCGGTGTTGCTGGTGGTGGGCGAAGACGATCAAAACGCCCCGCTGGATACGGTTATCGCCGCTTATAAAATGCTGCCGAACGCTGATTTGGCGGTGATTCCGAATACACCACACCCGACTTTTGCCGTGAACTTTCCGGCAGTTTGGGCTTCGGTTGAGCCGTTTTTGAATCGGTAACTTTTTAATAGTAAAAGGCCGTCTGAAAAATCACTTTTCAGACGGCCTGTGTTTTTAATAAGCCATTAATTCGGCCGCGCGGTTCAAACCGGTTTCCAAGGAATCGACCATAGCCGCATAGCCGTCGCCCTGCTGCGGCGTTTCCACATGGAACGGGCGGCTTTGTCCGTTCGGCCACAGCGCGTAGCCGCTGACCACGGTTTGCCCCTGATAGCTGCCGTTAAACGCTTCGACATACACTTTCAGCACTTGGCTGCTTTGGCTGCGGCCGGACGGGATAAAAGTATATTGGCGGTTCAGGCGGTTGAGTTTGTTGCTCAGATTATTGGCCAATGCGCTATCGAGCGGTGCCGCCCACAAATGGTTTCTGGCGAAATTCAGATGGTGCACATCGGTTTGGTACACCAGCCCGCCCTGGTTCAGCGGTTCGGCCAGATACACCTTCACCGCCAGTTCGTTTCCTTGGCGCGGCTGGGTATATTGGCTGTCGGGCAGCACGAAATACTGCGTACTTTGCGGCGTGGAACACGCGGCGAGCGACAGGGCGAAAGCTAAGGCTAAAAGGCGCATTATCGGCTTCCTTTCGGGATAGGGTCTTTGGTATTGCTGTTGAAAATCAACGCGTTCGGTTTTTCTTTCAAGGTATTGATGACCGGCTGCGCGTCTTTCAGCGTTTTATCGATGCTCTGCAAGGTATTCTGCACGTCGCCGTAAATCGGCGATTGCGGCGATACGCCTTGCAAGGTTTGACGCAACTCTTTCAGGGTTTGGTTGATTTCGTTCGGAATATTCTGGGTCTGCGGTTTGCCGGCCAGCTGATTCACCGAATTGAGCGTAGCGGTAGCGGATTGCAGGGTGGATTTCAGTTCGGCCAGCGAAGTGTTCAGGTTGCCGACGGTTTTTTCCAGCGGCAGATTGTTGAATTTCGCCAACAGGTTCGACAACTGCGCCTGCAAATCGTCCAAGCCGCCGCCGCGCGTGGCGATCACGGTATCGCCGCCGTAAACGGTATGCGGTTTCAGCTTCGGCAGTGAAGACGGTTCGTCGGTCAGCTCGACCAGCTTGCTGCCGGTAATCAGGTTGTTGCTGGCGAGGGTGGCGGTGAGGCCGCGGTTCAAGGCCATCTGAAACTGCTGCTGCCAATGCGCTTTGCTCTGCGTGTCGGCATTCATTTCCAAGCGCGAAGGCTCGAGGCGGATGCGCACAGGAATCCAGCCGTTGGCAAACAGCTGCAGGCTGTCGTTGCGCTCGAAATACGGCACATCCGACACCACGCCGATGTTGATGCCCTTATATTCCACCGGCGCGCCTGCGGTCAGACCGCGCACGGATTGTTTGAAAAAGGCGGTGTAATAGAGCGAACGGTCATCGGGCAGATTTTCGACTTCGCTGCGGCTGTCGTAAAGCGTGAAAGTATCCTCGTTTTTCACCGCCCGGGTATCGTCGGTTTTGGGCGAACTGAACGCAATCGCACCCGACAGCAAGGCCGGCAGCGGCGCGGAGTTGACCTGAATGCCGCTGCCCGAGGTTTGGATATTGATGCCGCTCTCCAGCCAGAAACGGCTTTCGGAATGAATCAGCTTGTCGTTCGGGCTTTGGATGAAAATGGTGTAATGCACGGTCTGGTCGTTCGGGTCGAAGCGTGCGCTTTCGATTTGGCCGACCATAAAGTTTTCATACAGAACCGGGCTGCTGACATTGAGAATCTTGTCGTTGGAGCCGACCAGTTTCAGGCGCAGACCGCTTTGGCCGATGGCGGCAATCGGCGGAATGTCCTGCACCTTAAACACGCGCTCCTCTTCCGCGCTGGTGCCCGGGGTAAACGCGATGTACGAACCCGAAAGCAGCGTACCCAAGCCGGTCACGCCGCTTTGGTCGATGCGTGGCTTGACGACCCAAAACTGGGTGTCCTTGCGCATCAAATCCTGCGCATCGGCATTGAGCTGCGCAGTGGCCTCTACGCCCTTGCGGTCTTCGCGCAGTTTGATTTTGGTGACGCGGCCGACATCGACGTTCAACACCTTAATCACGGTATTGTTGACTTCGATGCCCTCCGCGCTGTCGAGCAGCAGCGTCACGGTCGGGCCGGTATTGCGGATTTGCTTCATCAGCAGCCATCCGCCCGCAATCAGGGCAATCAGCGGAATCAGCCACACCACCGAAGTAAACACATTGGTCTTTTTGACGCGTGCCGGCGGAGGCGGCGGTAAATCGTTGTCGGGTCGGTTTAAATTATCGTTCATATTCATTATGGCCGTCTGAAACTTTGTCCCAAATCAGGCGCGGATCGAAAAAATAGGCGGAAATCATGGTGAGCAGCACCACCAGACAGAAATAGACGGCGGCCTCACCCGGCACCACCCGTGCCATATTGGTGTGAAACGCGCTCATCAGGATAATAATCACAAAAATATCAATCATCGACCAACGGCCGATGGATTCGGTAATCCGGTACATGGCCGACATCTGCGGCGCACTCAGCGGCGGCTTGAAATAGGCCGACGCAATCAGCACGCCCATCGCCGCGATTTTCAACACCGGCACCAAGATACTCGCACTGAAAATAATCGCCGCAATCAACTTGTCGCCGTCATGCCACATATAAATGATGCCGTTCATGATGGTGTTGATTTCGACGGTGGTCGGGTTGGACGAAATCATGATCGGCAGCAGGTTGGCCGGAACATAGAGAATCGCCGCCGCCAGCAGGAAACACAGCGAAATCCGCAGGCTGTAAGGACGGCGGCGGTATAAATCCGCACCGCATACGCCGCAGGTCTGTTCACCGGCATCACGGAAATACAGGCAGCGGCTGCAGCAGATTTTATCGTCCGAGGCCGTCTGAACCGCGTCGAACCCCAAAATGCGGTGGATTTTATAATATACCCAGTGTTGCGGAATCGACACCGATGTCCGAATCAGCATCACGGCGAGCGCAAACATCAGGTAAAAAGCCGGGCCGAACGTGACCTGCGCCACCGACGATAATTTAATATACGCCACCAGCGTGGAAACAAAAAACACATCGACCATAATCCAATGCCGCAAACGCACCAGCACGCGCGTACAGAAAAACAGCGCGGGCAGCATTTTTTCCATCGCCAGCGCGGCGTAAACATACATGCACAACAGCAAAAACAGCAGCGGCGTGCCGAACGTCAGGATAAACATCACTTCGGCCAAGAAACCGAATTCCTGCAACACCAACAGCCGCATCATCTCCGGCAGCGTCAGAATCGACACCACGCCCATCATCTCAATCTGCAGAAACAGCATGGTGTACACGAAAGCCATTAAAATCAGCGAGGTACCGGCATAAGCCAAAGGCGCGATATAGGGATTTTTCTCCACCTGCACGATTTCGTGATGACACGTCGGACAATGCGCTTCCTGCCCCTGAAGCAGACGCGGAATCCCAGTGCGGCAGCCGCAGTCGGGACAATCCACCGTATGCGCAGGCAGGGCGGCATCGTTGCGGAACGACTTGTAACGCCACCAGCGTCGGTAGGCAGGAAACAGTTTCATGAAATCGTGTCGGAGCAAAAACTTTATCAAGCTCGGCATTATATAGCAAAAACAATCCGATAGAAGCAAATCGTTGTAAAGGCCGTCTGAAAGGAAAAACGTTTGGCATATCTCTGTCCGAATCATCCGAAAAACAGAAAGGCCGTCTGAAACTTATTTTCAGACGGCCTTTCTGTAAACTGCCTTACCAATAACCCAACACTTTCCACCAAATCCCGCCGATAACGACAAACACCAGCAGGTTGACCACGCTCATGATGAAACCGACTCTCCACCATTCGCCCAGCGTCGAATAGCCCGAACCGAAGATAATCGGCGCGGTACCCGTCGCGTAATGGGTTAGGGTCATCATGATGTTGGACGCGGCGGCCATCAACAGGGCAAACAGCATCGGCGGTACGCCCAAGGCGATACCGGCGGCGTAGAATGCGCCGAACATGGCGGTAATGTGTGCGGTAGTGCTGGCGAACATATAATGCGCGTATAGATAAGCCAACAGCAGCAATGCCGATGCGCCCATCCAGCCCATGCCTGTTGCCTCGATGCCGCTTTCCAAAACGCCCGAAAACCATGTTATCACGCCCAGTTTATTCAAAAATGTCGCCATCATTACCAATGCGGCAAACCAAGTGATGGTGTCCCACGCGCTTTTTTCTTTGAGAATGTCGTCCCACGTCAATACGCCCGAGAGCAACAGCAGCGACAAGCCGATGAACGCGGTCGTGGTGGCGTCAACGGCATACGCTTTGCCCAGCAGCAGTTCCGGAATGCCTGCCCACAAAAACAGCAAAATCCCGAAAATGCCCAGCATAATCCACTCGCCGCGGCTCATCGGCCCCTGCTCTTTCAGACGGTCTTTGGCAAACTGCATGGCGTTGGGCGTTTCTTTCACTTCGGGCGGGCAGATGAAATACAGCACGGTCGGCATCAAAATCATCGCAATCAAACCCGGTACAAACATCGCCAACGCCCATGTGCCCCAGCTCAGCTCAATATCGCTGTTGGTTGCTTTGGCCACCAGCTCCACCACCAGCGGATTGGGCGCGGTGGCGGTGATGAACATCGCCGACGTAATCGGATTGCTGTGGTAATTGACCAGCGACAGGTATTTACCCATGCGGTTTTGCGTGCCCTTTTCCGGATCGGAATCGTAGCTCGACGCAATCGCCTTCATCACAGGGTGGATGATGCCGCCGCCGCGCGCGGTGTTGCTCGGCGTTACCGGTGCCAGCAGCAGTTCGGACAAAGCCAAGCTGTAGCCGATACCCAGCGTTTTCTTACCCCACACCGCGATAAACAGATAACCGATGCGCGCGCCCAAACCGGTTTTCAGAATGCCGCGCGAAATCATAATCGCCACACCAATCAGCCAAATCAGCGAACTGGAAAAGCTCGACAGCGCGTCTTTAATCGCACCGGAAGGCTTGTCGTTGGTGCCCCCGGTCAACGCCACCAATGTGATGGCAATCATCGCAATCGCCCCAATCGGCATGGCTTTGCCGATAATCGCCGCAACCACGCCGACAAACATCGCCAGCAGATGCCAGCCCTCGGGCGTTACCCCTTCCGGAACGGGAACCGCAAACCAAATCAGCAAAGCCAATGCCAACGCAACCGCTGTCGGAACCGGCTTGAAACCTATTTTCTTGTCCATCATCAAGCTCCTGTATGTGTGAAATCGGAATTTAATATTTGTCAACAACAGTATAATCCCGCTTTCCACCCTGCCGGCTTTGATGTATCACAAGAAAATACCGATTATTTCGATATAAATGTTTCAGGCGCGGACAGCATTCCGACTTCGCCCAATCCCGTCTTGAAAAACACAAAGGCCGTCTGAAAAACTTTTCAGACGGCCTTGCTCCGCTTTCGTCATGCAGCCGTTACAACCCCAAATCTTTCCACATGGCATCGACTTTCGCCACAGTGGCCGCGTCTTTTTCAATCACGCGTCCCCATTCGCGGTCGGTTTCGCCCGGCCATTTGTTGGTCGCGTCCAAACCCATTTTGCCGCCCAAACCGCTGACGGGGCTGGCAAAGTCGAGATAATCAATCGGCGTGTTTTCCACCAAAACCGTATCGCGCACGGGATCCATGCGCGTGGTAACCGCCCAGATGACTTCTTTCCAGTCGCGGCAGTCCACATCATCGTCCACCACGATAATGAACTTGGTGTACATAAACTGGCGCAGGAACGACCAGCAGCCCATCATCACGCGCTTGGCGTGTCCGGCATACTGCTTTTTAATCGACACCACGGCCATGCGGTAGGAACAGCCTTCCGGCGGCAGGTAGAAATCGACGATTTCGGGGAACTGCTTTTGCAAGAGCGGCACGAACACTTCGTTCAAAGCTACGCCCAATACCGCAGGCTCGTCGGGCGGCTTGCCCGTGTAGGTGGAATGGTAAACCGGATCTTTGCGCATGGTGATGCGCTCGACGGTGAACACGGGGAAATGATCCTGCTCGTTGTAATAGCCCGTGTGGTCGCCGTAAGGCCCTTCCAGCGCGGTTTCGTCGGGATAAATCACGCCTTCCAGCACGATTTCCGCCCGCGCGGGCACCTGCAAATCGCTGCCGATGCACTTCGCCAGTTCGGTTCGCGAACCGCGCAGCAGGCCGGCAAACTGGTATTCGCTCAACGTATCGGGCACGGGCGTAACCGCGCCCAAAATGGTCGCAGGGTCGCAGCCCAACACCACGGCCACGGGATAAGGCTGCCCCGGATTGGCCTTTTTGAACGCCTGAAAATCCAGCGCGCCGCCGCGGTGCGCCAGCCAGCGCATAATCAGCTTGTTTCTGCCGATGAGCTGCTGGCGGTAGATGCCCAGATTCTGGCGTTTTTTGTGCGGCCCGCGCGTTACCGTCAAGCCCCAGGTAACCAGCGGCGCCACGTCTTCCGGCCAGCAGTGCTGTATCGGAAGTTTATATAAATCAACCTCTTCGCCTTCCCACACGATTTCCTGACACGGCGCGTTTTTCACCACGTTCGGCGACATGCTCCAGATATCTTTCAACAGCGGCAGCTTGGAAAACGCATCCTTAATGCCTTTGGGCGGCTCGGGTTCTTTCAGGTAGGCCAGCGTCTGGCCGATTTCGCGCAGCTTGTCCACGCTGTCCGCACCCATGCCCATCGCCACCCGCTCGGGCGTGCCGAACAGGTTGGCCAGCACGGGATAATCATAGCGGCTGCCGTCCGGCTTGACGGCGTTTTCAAACAAGAGCGCCGGCCCTTCGGCACGCAGCACGCGGTCGGCGATTTCGGTCATTTCCAAATGCGGCGACACCGGCGTACTGATGCGCTTGAGCTTGCCCTGCTGCTCGAGCATGGCGATAAATTCTCGTAAGTCTCTGTATTTCATCTTGACTCTTTCAGGCCGTCTGAAAACGACGGCAGCAATCCGCATTTCCGCCGCACCGTTCAGACGGCCTTTTCTCGGGTTTTCAGGTTTCAGACGGCCTGCCGAAGCAACAGGCCGTCTGAAAACGATTGGCCTGATTATAGCGTTTTTTCGCCCTTTCAGGCCGTCTGAAAATATCGGTTCGCCGTATTTTTCCATTCCAAACCATGCCGTCTGAAAACAAAACGGTTTTCAGACGGCCTAAACCTTCTCCACCGCATTTTGAACCTTGTTTCGTCATTAAATTATGATACAATACGCCCCTGCTTCTGACGGGTCTGTAGCTCAGGGGTTAGAGCAGGGGACTCATAATCCCTTGGTCGTGGGTTCGAACCCCACCGGACCCACCATATTTTTAAAACCGGATATGTCTGTCTGCATATCCGGTTTTTTGTTTTCAGACGGCCTCAGGCACCCAAGGCCGTCTGAAAATAAAAAGAGCAAGGTATCCCCTGCTCTTTTTTTATTACTTATCAAAAACTCGTGCTAATCAGATACGCGGTGTAAGCCACATACGAGCCGAGTAAAATCAGCCCTTTCAGACGGCCTATCTGACCTGCGCCGCCTTTGCCCAAGCAGAAGACGAACAGCAGCACGGTCAATGCCGACATGATGGCGATGTCGCGGGTTAAGATTTCAGGTGGTGCTTCCATCGGATGCAGTACGGTCGCCAAACCGACGACGGCCAATGTGTTGAACAGGTTGGAACCGACGACGTTGCCGATGGCGATGTCGTGTTCTCCTTTTCTCGCGGCGGCGACAGAGGACGCCAACTCGGGCAGCGACGTGCCGACAGCAACGACGGTCAAGCCGATAATCAGGTCGCTCACGCCCATTTCTTGCGCCACTTCAACCGCGCCCCACACCAGCAGGCGCGAACTCAATACCAGAATCACCAAACCCACAACCAGCCAAAACAGGCCTTTTTTCAGCGGCATGTGGCTGTTTGCCAGTTCGTCGGAAATGTCTTCGACGATGTTGTCCGCACCTTTGAGGTTGGTTTTTACCGTCCAAATCATGTAGCCCAGCAAAACCAAAAGCATCACTACGCCGTCGGTCAGGCTCAGATTGCCGTCGAACAGTTGGTACGCCGCCAAAGCGGTTACGGCCAGCAAAATCGGGATTTCCACTTTAACGATTTGTTTCTGCACCACAATCGGGCTGATAAGGGCGGTAATACCCAAAATCAGGGCGATGTTGGTGATGTTGGAACCGTAGGCGTTGCCCAAGGCGATGCCGGGGCTGCCGTCGACGGCGGACATGACGGAGACGACCATCTCGGGGGCGGAAGTACCGAAGCCGACGATAACCATGCCGATTAAGAGCGGCGACATACCGAAATGGCGGGCGGTGGCGGCTGCACCGTCGATGAAGCGGTCGGCACTCCAGACCAGCAAAACGAGGCCGACAATGATGGCGATAATGGCGTAAAGCATTATATTCCTTATGTTTGGTGTGTTTTGAAAGGAAGCTATTGTAGCAGCTTTCCCGACGTTTCCAAGACGGTGCTCAGACCTGTCTTGAAAATTGATACGGCAAGGTGTGTTTTAAGTTTCAGACGGCATAATGTTTTTATTTTCGGCGGTTTGATTGGCGTTTATTCCGAATATCAGAATAATTTTGATTCTTTCCGCCCTATGCCGTCTATTCTCCGCACCTTCCGTGCTTAATCTGCCGATACTGCTGCGAACCGCTGCAAGCGGCATATCGGCTTTGTTACAATCTGCGATTATTGTCATTTGCCGATACGTTATGAATTCTTCTGCTTCTTGGTCATCCAAATTGGGCTTTATCCTTTCCGCCGCCGGCTCGGCCATCGGTTTGGGGGCGATTTGGAAATTCCCCTATACCGCCGGCACCAACGGCGGTGCGGTGTTTTTTCTATTGTTTCTGCTGTTTACGGTTTTGGTCGCGCTGCCCGTGCAGTTGGCGGAATTCTATATCGGCCGCACCAGCGGTAAAAACGCGGTCGATGCGTTCAAAACCCTTGCCCCCGGCTCGCAATGGCCTTGGGTCGGCCGTATGGGTGTGGCGGCGTGTTTCGTGCTGCTGTCGTTTTACAGCGTGGTCGGCGGCTGGGTATTGAACTACGTCGTACACGCGTTTACCGGCCAGATCCGGCCGAATGCCGATTTCGAAGCCTTGTTCAATGCGACCATTGCCAATCCTTGGGGCGTGTTGCTTTATCAGGGATTATTCATGCTGATGACGATTTGGGTGGTCAAAGGCGGGGTTTCAGACGGCATTGAGAAAGCCAACCGCTACCTGATGCCTGCCCTGTTTGTACTGTTCATTGTTTTGGCTGCCCGCTCGCTGACGCTGCCGGGCGCCATGCAGGGCGTATCGTTTCTTTTGAAACCCGACTGGTCGTATTTGACGCCGCAAACCATGCTGATGGCTTTGGGGCAGGCGTTTTTCGCTTTGAGCATCGGCGTATCGACCATGATTACCTATGCGGCTTATTTGAGTAAGAAACAGGATTTGTTCCGCTCGGGCAACAGCATCATGTGGATGAACCTGTTGGTGTCGCTGCTGGCGGGCTTAGTGATTTTTCCGGCGGTGTTTGCCTTCGGCTTTGAGCCGTCGCAAGGCCCAGGTTTGATTTTCATTGTTTTGCCGGCGGTGTTTATGCAGATTCCGTTCGGCACTGCTTTATTTGCCGTGTTTATGCTGCTGGTGGTGTTTGCCACGCTGACTTCGGCATTCTCCATGCTGGAAACCGTGATTGCGGCGGCCATCCGCCAAGACGAGAGCAAACGCAAAAGCAGCTCTTGGATAATCGGCATCGCGATTTTTATCGTCGGCATTCCGTCTGCCTTGTCTTTCGGCGTATTGGGCGAATGGAAGATTTTCGGGAAGACCGTTTTCGATTTGTGGGATTTCATGATTTCCGCCGTCATCATGCCGATAGGAGCATTAAGCGTGGCGGTTTTCACCGGCTGGATCCGCAACAAACAGTCGGTTTTGGCCGACATCGGCGAAGGCAGTACCGTACCCAAAGCCCTGATTCAGCTTTGGTTCAACGCGCTGCGCTTCTTGGCACCCGTCGCCATCGTCGTTGTGTTTGCGCATACTTTGGGCTGGATTTAAACCTGCCGCGGATACTCTGGCCGTTTAAAGCCAAAGGCCGTCTGAAAGAAGCTGGTTCTTTCAGACGGCCTTTATTATGCGGAACACGCAAAGCCCGAAACTATCCGAATGCGTCTTCAACATTTTCCTGTTTGCGCTTCCGGTTCATTCGGTATTTCACCAAAATGCTCCATGCCTGCAGGATGACCAGTTGCGACAGGACAATCACCAAAGCGATGCGGAAAATATCCCACAAAGTCCGACCGCCGACCAGCGGGCGCATAAACAGCGCGTGATGGTCGTCAATCACCAGATAGGCGGTCAACATCCACAAACTCCAAATCACCAAAAACGCCATAATACTTTTAGTGGTGATACTCAACGAGCCGCGTTTGGCCTTACGGATAACCATCTGATCGCGCAATTCCCGGTTATGCATGTCCATCTCCTTTCATTTACTGAATACCGCGATCGGGGCTGACCCAAGTCGCTTGTCGTGATTTGTCGCGGAAAACCGCTTTCGGAAAGCCGTGAATCAGCGTGATGCTGTTCATCAGCCAAAAAGCATACGGATACCAGATGCAGCTGATAAAGTAGCGGAACAGATTGCCTTCGTAGCGGCTGTCGATATAGAGGCTGACCGAAAGCTGCATCAAAAAGGCCATAAATGTCGCCAGACTGCCGACTTTGAACAAGGTCAAATCGGCGTTGCCCACCGCCATATCGGCAAGACTGACAAGCGTAAATGCCAGCAGCGAATAAGCCCAAATCAGCGTGACGAAATATTCGAAATAAAGCGGCCACAATCGGATGTTTTTCGTCTTCCAGATTTCTCCGCTGTATTTTAAAATCACTTCCGCCCCGCCCTGCGCCCAGCGCAGACGCTGCTTGTAAAGTCCGCGCAGGGTTTCGGGCATCAGCACCCAACACAGGGCGCGTGGTTCGTAAATGATTTCGTAACCCGACGTTTGGGTTTTCCAGCTGATGTCGATGTCGTCGGTAATCATGTTTTCGCTCCAGCCGCCGATCTGCTGCCACACGTCTTTGCGGATGCACATAATCACGCCGGACACGGTAAACAGCGTCCCCGCAAGGCTTTGCGAACGTTTGATCAGGCCGATAATCGAGCTGAATTCCGCCACCTGCAACTTGCCCAACACGGTGCTGCGGTTGCGCACGCGCGGATTGCCGGTGACGGCACCGACTTCCGGATTCTCCTCCAGCGTTTCGACGATGTATTCCAGCGCGTGGTAATCCAAAACCGCATCACCGTCGATGCCGACGATGTATTTGCCGCGTGCGTGTTTTGCACCGTTGTTCATGGCCGATGCCTTGCCGCCGTTTTTCTGGTCGACTACCTTGATGCGTTCCGAATGCTTTTCCCAACGCCGCAAAATTTCCAAGGTCGCGTCTTTGCTGCCGTCGTTGATGAACACCAATTCGTAATTGGGGTAAGTGAGCTTCAGCAAATGCGGAATCGACTCGTCCAAATTGTCGGCTTCGTTGTAGCAGGGAATCAACACGCTGACCATCGGTGCGGTTTCGTCAAAAACAGGTTTGTCACCGCGCCGCTCCCACATCAGGAAATAAATCATGCCCGACAAGGTCCAGTAAACGGCCATCACGCCCGGATAAAGCATGACAAAAATCGCGAGATATTCGTACCAATTCATAACACACTGTCTTTTTTAATTTTGTGAGCGTAAGGTTTCAGACGGCATTCGAGGCCGTCTGAACATTTTTATTTATTTAATGCCGAATACCGGTTTCACGACTTTCAAATCCGGACGGTTGCCGACGAAATCATCACTGAACGCCGCACCTTTGAAACGCGCTTTGCGTACCTGCATGATGCGTTCGGCCAAGGTTTCCGAACTCATCAGCTGCCGGCCGTCGTCGGCGCGGTTGGGGATATGGAACACCAGTTTGTCATGCGGCAAATCGGTATTGCGCAAACTGCCCAGCAAACCGCCCAGCCATGTTCCGTACTCCACCTGCCACTCCGCACCCGGCGAATAAGGCGCGGTATGAATGACGACATGGTTGTAATGGTTCGCAAATTTGGCCAGATCCTGCCCGAAGCGAACCGGTTTTTCAGACGGCACCGCCGCTTCGGCCCAAATGCTGCGCGCGGTTTTCATTTCGTTGACACCGTTGTAGCTGTATTGCAGGGCGGCTTTTTTCAGCATGTCGGAATAGGCAATCAAGGCATCGGTTTTGGCGGCGTCGTTGCCTTTGTCGGCGGCTTCGAATTCGGTGATGAAGCCGTCGTCGCCGAACGACAAGCCTTTGAAGCGGCTGTTAAAGGCCAAATCTTCGTAAATCTCTTTCACGGCTTGGCGGTTTTTCGCGTTGTAAGGCGACAGGCGTTTCACCGCATGGGCATTCAGACGGCCTGTGCGCGAATCGGTCAGATATTCGTAGCCGTCACCCAAGTCAAACGCCAGCATCGGCATCCATGCCTTCACTTCCACGTTCGCACGCGTATTGAGCTGCCAAGAAACCTGGCTGAACAAATCGGCCTTCAGCTTCAAATGGCGGTTGGGGAAATACGCGCTGTCGGCTGCGCCGTCGCCGTTTTCGTCGGACACCGCCTGCAGATAGACGGTTTTCGTACCCAACGCCCACATTCTATGGATTAATTTATCGTAATTTTGGTTTTGCTTGACCGGATCGGCGTTGTATAAATCATCAAGTTTGACGTATACCGCGCGCTCGTTGGGCAGCACGAAATATTTGTCTTCCAAATACGATTTCAGATGGCCGAAGGTGGTTTCCTGGTCAACCAGCGAGCGGCCGATGCTTTGCGCGCCGATGGTGCTGAGCTTTTCGTCTTTCAGGGTCATGTCGTCGTGGAAACCCAATTCACGGGCAATATCGACGGCGGTTTGGGTAAACTGTCCGTAAGGCCAAACCAACACGTCAGGCGTCACGCCGGTGCGCTGCTTCATGATGTCGCGCGATTTTTTCAAATCGTCACGGATGCGCGCGCGGTATTCAGACGGCGTTTCGTAACCTTTGTTGCGGTAATTGCCGGGGAACACGGCGGCAAATTGCGAACCGCCCGGATTGCCGGTTTTGCCGTGGTGCATATCGTGGGTATGCGACGCCATCTCAATCAAGCCGCTTTTCTGCATCTCGCGCACCTGCTCCCAAGTAATGAATGCCGAGCGCGGCAGTTTCACACCGCCATAATTGATGTGGCCGTCGGCAGGCGTTTCCATCCATGAAGTCACCAAACCGTAAACAGCCGGATAGTTGTACGCTCTGAGTACGGGATAAATGGTGGTGTAAAAGCTGGCGTAGCCATCGTCAAAAGTCAGCAACACCGGCTTGGGCGGCAGCTGGCCTTTGCCTGCACGGGCGGCCTTAATCTGCTGCCAGCTTACCGGCGTGTAGCCGTTGTCGCGCAGCCAGTTGAAATGGGCAATCAAACGTTCTACGGTAATCGTTTGCGGGAAATAGGTTTTACGCACTTCCTGTGACAGATTGGCCGTAACGGAAGGCCTGCTTTGGTCGATCACGTCGTGATAACACATCACGCCGTATTTCACCTCGGCAGCCGCCCATGCGGAAGGCAGCGCGAGGGCGCATAAAAGTGGGAATAAGATACGTTGTTTCATGTCGGTTTCTTTGTCGTTGCGGGTATTTTTCAGACGGCACGGACAAGAGGCCGTCTGAAAAATACCGGGTTTATTTGAGTTTCACGTTCAAGCCGATGTTGCCGAAATTCTGGAATTCGGGTTCACCGTCGTACATGGCCTGGCGGCGGCCGAATTCATAATTGACGCTGAGCTTTTTGCCCAGCTGCCAATCGTGGCCGTATTTGAGCAGCCAGGTATTCTCGGCATCCACATCCGCCTGCCAGTAACGCCCCAGACCGGCGGTCAGGGTTTGCTGCAGTCTGACATTGTTGTCGAAGGGTTGGTTGTAGGCCAAGGATAAAGTGCCGCTCAAACTTTTGCTGTTTTTCGGATTGTAGTAATAGGCTTCGGGAATATCTTTGTTGCTGCTGTAATCCGCCCACAGCGAACTGGAGAGTTTCCAGCGGTTGTATTGGTAAAGATTGCTGGAAAGCCAGACATAGGCGGTTTTGCGCACGTTGCCGTCTTCAAAATCCATCACGCCCGCACCCACACCCATACGGGTTTTGTCCGAATGATTGTAATCGGCGCCGATGGTGTATTCGTTGGTATGCACATCCTGCTTCAGGGCTTTGGTCGGCGTATTCGCGCTGTTGTAGGCGGCATCGGCTTTCAGGCTCAGGCGGCTGTTGACCTGGTAATTCACGCCCGCCTTGGCGTAAGGTTTCTTATCCAGCTCCAAGCCGTGGCCGGCTTCCACGTTGACCGTAGCCGGGTGCATGCTCAGTTCCGCACCGATACCGACACGCCCTGCCCGCAGCGGATCGCCGTAGTTGGGAACGTAAGTGGTCTGCTCGGTGATGTAGGCACGGTGTCCTTTGCTGCTGCGTTGGCTGTACAAAGTGGCGTTTTGACCCCACTCGGTTTTTTCGGCCGGCGACGTCGCTTTCATGGCATTGGCCCGCACGCTCAAAGCCGGTGCGCGTGCCAAATCGTATTCTTTGAAAAACCCTTCATAGGTCAGGTTGTCGCGGCTGACGTTTTGCACGGTTTTACCGACTTCGCGCCAATTGCCGTCGGCCATCTGCATGGAAGCGATTTTGCTGTCGACCCACGCTTGCGATTCGGGCGACAAGAATTCTTTCGAGCGTTCAAACCACATCAATGCTTCGCCCGCATCACCGTTCCAATAGGCCAACTCGCCGCGCAGTACTTGCGCCCAAGGGTCGGCAGGATGGTCGGCAATCCATGCGTCCATTTCCTTGATGGCTTTTTTCATGTTGCCGCTCCAGGCGTCCAGACGGGCGTTCCAGAAATACTGTTTGTCGTAATACGGGTTGTCGATTTCCACCGTACGGGTAAAGTCGAGCTTGGTACGGTTGGTATTCCAGTTGGGAATCTGCGCCCGGGCTTTATCGAAATGGCCCAAGTCGGAATAAGTGTTGATTAAGGCTTCGTTGATTTCGTCACCGACACGGCCGTGCTGCGCCATGTCGCGATCCGATGCCGCCTGATACAGTCTGACTGCCTTATTCGGACTGGCCACCCCCAGCAATGCTTTGGCATACGACTCTTCGACATAAGGCGGCTGCGGCCCCAGTTTGGCCAAGCGTTTGTAATCGCTTACTGCTTCTTCGGGCTTGCCGATAGCGGTAGAGGCAGCCAGACGGTCGCGCAGCGCGCTGGTGTGCAATTCGCTGCCGAACTCAGTGGCATTAATAATTGCGGTCAGTTCTTTATAGGCTTTTTTCAATTGGTGCTGGTCGTGAGTCTGCAGCGCACCACGCAAGCGTGAAGCGGCTTCGTTTTTGCGCACCCAGTCATGGTCGGCTTTGATGAAATACTGCGGGAATTGCGCCAGCAGACGCTCCTGCACGGGATAAGCCTGCATTTGCGCGGCCAGACGGTAAATCTCCAGCACGCGGTCTTTATCCGCCTTATCGTCCAAATCCTTACCCAAAACGCTCAGCTGCTCGGTGTGACTGCGGCTCAGGCTGCCCAGGTAATTGTCGGCTGCCTGCGCATCGGCGTCATTGCCGAACCGGCGGCGGTATTCCGCAATACCTGCGGCGGCCTCTTCGGTTTTCTTTTGGTCAACCGCAACCAAGGCACTGCCTAAAAAACCGATTTTCTGCTCGGGGAAACGGGTCTTCAATTCACGGTACAGTGCGGCGGAGCGGTCGAACTGCTTCAGATTGCGTGCGGCTTTGGCCAGGTTTTCCAATTCGTCGGCGGCCATTTCAGACGGCGTACAGGCGGTACACACCGCCAACGCCTGCTGAAACTGGCCGCCACGCATCAGCAGTGCAACCAAATCGGCACGGACGGCTTTGTCACCGCTTCGCGCGTAAAGTTTGCGCAAGGCTTCGACCGCTTCTATGCGTTGCGCTTCGCTGCTGCGCGAATGGATAACCCAACGTTCGCGTTCGGCATCGATGGTTTGGGCAGAGGTCACGGCCGGCAGCGTCATACCGGTCGAAACCACCAATAAAGAAAGAGGGCGGATAATATTCATTTTCAAAAGCTGTCGTAATGAGCGCAGGACTGCGCCGAATGGAAGAAGCGGTGATTTTGCTTTCGTGTCGTCAGGAAATATCAACACTATTACAAAGATTTATTTCATAATTTTGAATGATGATTCTAATGTATCCACATAAATACTCAACCGATTAACTTTTTTCGGCGATATTTTCAATTAAGCGGATAAATCATCATGATTGAAATAGTTTCTGTAACAAAACCGAAACAAAAAAGAGGCCGTCTTTTCAGACGGCCTTAAAGAAAACTCTTGCAGCTGGGAGTGATAGCAAGAGATTACGACACTTTTAACAAAGCGTTCAGAGAAAAAGATTCGCTCAATGCAGGGATGGCGGCGGAATGCGTCGCCACGGTAATGCCCAAATCGCGCATGTCTGCGATGGCGGTCAGCGTGGTTTCGGGCGTATAGCCGCAACATGCGCTCAGGTTGACGATGACGTGTAAGTCCCGGTTGTACCACATCAGCTGTTTGGCGGTGTTGGTTACCGCTTCTTCGGTAGCCAGTCCGCCCAAAATCACGGTATCCGCCTGCTGGCGGTAGAGCCATTCCATCAAACCGGTGCTGCGTGATTCTTTGGCATCGTGAAAGCAGACGCCGTGGCGGTAGTCGCCGTCGGTTTCGACGGCATGATCGTAATCGGCAGGACACGGAAGGCCTGCGAACAGATGGTTGCTGCGGCAATGGTCTTTCATTTTGCCGAACACCGATCCGCTGCGGTTTAAAGGGGCTTCGATGCAGCTTTGGCAGAAAAAGCCGCTGGTCGAACCGATGTTTTCAATCAAGACGCGCTTATCCGCCAAACGCGCCTGACGGTTTAATTCGTCAACGATGTTCTCGGGCTGGTGCAGGAAGCGTTTCTCGTTTGCAGCCATGCAGGAAAACCGGTATTGCGGTTGAATGTCGATAGCGATGGTTGTCATGATGTTTCTCCAATGTCGGAATCGGATAAATCCGGCCATAACGAACAGATAGACAAATGGTCATTAAACAGGATAATCGGTTTTTATTTGATGAACGGTATAATATTAGGATAAACGCAATATTGCAAGCGAATATTTTGAGAAATGAAATAATAGATGTAGTGAATATTGAAAAGGTTGGCTTCCAACCGACAAAACAATCCTATATTTCCAATAAAATTCATATACCTAAACCATATGTAAAATTTTTGGATTTTTTTACACACGCTGACATTCCGGCAAGATTTTTTATGCCTTATGGGTAAAAAAGACACAAAAAGGCCGTCTGAAAATATTTTCAGACGGCCTGCAAACTTGTTTATCCAATCACTTCCAAACGGTTATCCGGCATCACCAGCCAAACCTTAGCCCGCTTAACTTGCGCGGCCCGCCGGATTTCGTTTTCCGGCATCACCGCAAACGCGGTCGAAAACGCATCAGCTGCCGCCGCAGTCTCCGCCATCACGCTGATGCTGCGGTAGCGCGGCGTACTCGTACCCGTGCGCGGGTCGAACAAATGGGTAAACCTGCCCGCTTCGTCCATCGTCGTGCCGTAACCGCCGGAAGTGGCAAAGGCTTCGTTTTGCAGCGGTACGGTTTGCAGCACGGCGGTTTCGTCTTGCGGATTGCGGATACCGACCTGCCATGTGCGTTCGCGGCGCGTGTCCAAACCGCGGATTTCGCCCATATCGGCCAAGGCTTGTTCTACGCCGTTTTTCCTTAACAATTCAACCACTTTGTCGGTAATATAGCCCTGCGCGATGCCGTTGAGCGACAAACCCATGCCGCGTTCTGCAAAGCGGATTTCCGTATCGTCAAATTCCACTTTATCAAAACCGACTTTCCGTAACACTTCCCTGATTCCGCTTTGCGGCGGCGGGGTCTGCGCATTCGGATGCCGTCTGAAATAATCGGCGTAAAAATTCCACAGCGGCTGGATGCTCGGGTCGAACGCGCCCTGCGTCAGACGGTGAATCTCCTGACTCAAACTCAAAACCGCCAGCAAATCCGCCGGCGGATGTTTCAGACGGCCTTCGCGGTTCAGACGGCTGATGACGCTGTCGTCGCGGTACAGGCTGAAAATCTTTTCCAAACGCGCCACTTCCGCCAATACTTTGTTGACCAAATCACCGACCTGTTTGCGGTCAACGCCGTACAGACGCAGCTCTGCCCCCGAACCCAGCGCAATGCCTTTCCAGACAAAGGGTTGCGCTTCGTTGCCATCCGTTTTTTCAGACGGCCTGTTCAACACAAACGGCAAAGCGACACCCCCGCCGACAACAGCGGCGATGCTTAGGAAACGGCGGCGGGTTAAGGGGGTGTTCATAGATTTTTTACAATGTCATCAAAGTTAAGCGGACTAAAAACCATACCGGCAATTTTAAAACAGCAGTAACCTGCCCCTCTCCTGCGCCTAGCGCGGGGGAGGATTGGGGAGGGGGGTGATGTTTCGGCAGAAACATTTCAATCTGCCGAATCCCAAGCAAAATGTATAGTGGATGAAAATAAGAAAAATACAAGACGGCAAGCCGAAGACAGTACAGATAGTACGGCAAGGCGCAGACAACGCTGTAGTTTTCTTATTTTCATCCACTATACTTCTGCGAAGTACCACCCCCATCCTAACCTTCCCCCGCGCTAGGCGCAGGGGAAGGAACAGATTTCAGAAACATCAAAATACGCAGGCCGTCTGAAAGGTTCGGAAATATATTTTAAAGAAATCCCTTGCCAGTAAATTGACTCTAAACATTAGGCCGTCTGAAAACAAGGTTACTTTTCAGACGGCCTCAATCCAACTGATTTTATTTAAAAATATACTCTTCAGGCATTTCGTCAAAGCCCACGACTTTGCCGCCCTTCTCTTTGGCAAACTGCTCCGCTTTCGCTTTGTCGGCAAACGGCAGCGCGTCTTCCGAACCCATGCCGCCGATAAAGCCGCTGTCGATGACGTACCACGCTTTTTTCGCGTCTATCCATGCGTCGTTGGCGTTCGGTTTCGCCCAATCGGTCACTTGCCCCATGTCGGTCACATACATCACATGGATGCCTTTCGGCTCTTCGGGCAGCTTGGTGTAGCCGAACATCTGGCGGATGGTCGAGAACCACACAGGCTTGTCGGGCTTGCCGTTGAGGTAAAGCTGCGCTTTGGGGCCGTCGTGTTCGCTCAGGTTCATGGTGCAGTAATGGCCGGTCGATTGTTCGGTAATCGGCGCGGGCGCGGGCGGCGGCGCGGTGTTTTCTTTCGCGCCGCAAGCGGCCAGCAGCAAAGCGGTGCACACAGTCAGGGCAAATGTCTTCATATTTGTCGCTTTCCAAAAATCCAAGCCGCAAGCAGCAAGGGAATGATGACCCACAACACTTGCGCGGTCACCAATACCGGCAAGGTCAGGCTGATTTGTTCGGTCAGGCCGGCCATGCCGGAATACATGGCGGTGTTTTCATAGCCGGTAAGATTGAGCAGGCGGTAGATGTCGGTCGGGTTGAACAATAAAATGCTTTCCACCATCGGCGCGGTCAGCGTCTGCTGCGTGTCGGCCACCAACACGCCCAGCAAAGCCATGTCGAAAATCACCACGAAAAACAGCCACACGCCGATGGCGATGCCGGCCGCGGTGCCGCGTTCTTTCACTTTCGCGCTGATCAAATAGCCCAAAGCCAAAAACGCCGCACCCAAAATCACGCTGGCACCAATCAGGGCGGCAAACGGTTTCCATGCGGCGATGTCGATGCCGCCGTTGGCCAGTTGCAGCGCGATACCGGCCAGGCCGTAACCCGCGGTCGTGGCCAAGGTCAAGATAATCAAGTGACCCAAAAACTTACCTGCCAAAATCTGGTTGCGCGAAATCGGATAGCTCAACAGCAAACCCATCGTACCGCGCTCGATTTCGCCGATGAGCGCATCATAGGCCAGCAGCATGGCAATCAGCGGAATCAGGAAAATCGACAGGCTGGAAAGGCTGACCACCGTAACCGTGAGCGGATCGACTTTGACCGAACCGGTCGGCGCGCTGCCCAAAAAGCCCAGCGACAAAGCCAATGCCGCCAGCAGCAAGGCCGCCGCCAGCACCCAGCGGTTGCGCAGGCTGTCGCGCACTTCTTTGCCGGTGATAATCCAAATCGGGTTCATACGTCTTCCCTTTTCAAAAATTCAGCATACATTTCATCGAGTGTCGGCGTATGGATGTCGAGATAGGCCAAATCATTCAAATCCCCCAACTCGGCCAACAGAGCCATGCGTTCCCCGGCTTGGCATTGCGCACGGAAATCGAGGCCGTCTGAAGACTGCCAGCGCGCCGACAAAGGCTTGCCCTGCTTCAAACGCACGGTTACGGTCAGCGGCAGCCCGCTTTGAACGTGCAATTCGTCCATGCTGCCGTCGGCGACTTTCGCACCGTTTTTCATCACCACCACGCGGTCGGCATGGCCGTCGAGTTCGGCTAAAGCGTGGGTGCTGAGCAACACGGTCGCGCCTTTGCCGTTCAATTCGCGCACCACTTCGTAAAACATCTGCCGCGAAGCGGGGTCAAGCCCCGTCGTCGGCTCGTCAAACAGCAACACTTTCGGTTCGCCCAACAAGGCCTGCGCCAAAGCCAAACGCTGGCGCATCCCTTTGGAATAGGTTCCGACACGGCGTTTGGCCGCCTGGGAAATACCGACGCGCTCGAGCAGCTCTTGGTTTTTGGTCAGCGGCTGCTTTTTCAGTTTGGCGTAAAAAGCCAGCGTTTCCAAGCCCGTCATCGACGGATGCAGCGCGACGGTTTCCGGCAGATAACCGATTTGGCTGCGCACCGCCGCACCGGCTTTGCTACCGGTTTTCTCGCCCAACAGCATCACTTCGCCCTGCGTCGGCGTAATCAGCCCGAGAATCAGCTTCATCAGCGTGGATTTGCCCGCGCCGTTGTGTCCGGCCAAGCCCACGCTTTCGCCGGCTTTCAGCACCAAATCGACATTGTCGACCGCACGCTGTCCGCCGAACTGCTTGGTGACGTTTCTCAATTCAACATGATTGCTCATGGCGTTTCCTTGTGTTGTGTTTTGTTTTCAGACGGCCTTGGAATTCGGCAGGCCGTCTGAAAAATCTTCGTGCAGCAAGTGTAGCTTGGGTTAAAAAACCAACAAATTTTTATACCTACAAATTATGTTGGGTCATGACCCCACCTGCGATTGTCAGGTGGGCAGCGAGTGCCCACCCCACCGCCTTGTGTTTTTCAGACGGCCTTTGCGGTCAGGCAGGCCGTCTGAAAACCTTATTCGTTGGCCTGTCCTGCCCATGCCGACTTGGTCTGTTTGGCGGCTTCGAGCATGGCGGTTTTGTTTTTCAGGTAAAACGGCATGGTCGGGTTTTGATGGGGCCGCATCAGCGGTTTGCTGTCCACCACGCCGCCGGGCATAATCGCGGGGAACTGGCTCTGCGCCCATTTCACGATGCTGACCGCCGGACTGTTCATCAGCAGCCGTGCCACCGGTGCGCGCCAGATGATTTGGTCGGTAATGCCGTTGGGGCGGTAGGCGCTGTCGCCGAAGCCGTCGCCGTCGAGGTCGAACGCGCTGTTGTCGCTCCAATAATTGCCGCGCCCGTCTTCCGACCAGTCCAAAAAGCGCGTGCTGACGTATTTGACTTGGCTTTCGTTGTTGATAAACGAATTGTCAGTCAATTCCGTGCCGACGATGGCGGCGGTAAAGTGGATGCCGATTTTGCATTGCTCGAAATGGTTGCCGAGGATTTTATTGTTGTTGGCGTTGTAGGCAAACAGGCATTTGTCGGCATGGTAAATCACGTTGTCCCGCACTTCCGACTGGTTGACGTAATTGAGCATGATGCCTTGGTCGCGGCTCATGACGGCGATGTTGCCGCGCACTTTGATGCGGTCGGAAAACATCATGGCGTAGGCGATGTTGTTGCCGACGGAGATGTTGTCGACGACTTCGCTGTCGTTGGTGTACATGTAATGCACGGCGAAACGCACGTCGTGAAAACGGTTGCCTTTATAGATGTTGAAGGTGCTGGCGTTGGAGAAAATCCCGTCGCGGCCTTTGGAGATGTCGTTACCGACCACTTGCGAGCCGGGCGCGTTCCACACGGTGACGCCGTTGCCGCGTTCGTTAACGCGCAGCTCGGCATTGCCGACGATTTTGTTGTCACGCACCATCGCGTCTTTCGGCCCGTGCAGGTACACGCCGACGGAGTTGTCCAGAATATCGTTTTTTTCCACCAAGGCATTGGCGGCGGTTTCTTCCAGATAAATCCCCGCGTCCATGCCCGCCAAATCCATGCCCGAACCGCGGACGGTAAGATTGCGGACAACGGAATCGGGCGCGGTCACGCTCACCGTCCGTCCCGTGCGGTCGCCTTCGATAACGGCGGAACGGTCGGCAGGCCCTTCCACGGTTAGGGGTTTGTCGATAACGATTTTGGTTTTGTACACACCCGAAGCGAGTTTGAGCGTATCGCCCGCTTGGGCTTGGCTGATGATTTCGTTGAGATTGTCCGACGGGGAAACGGTGATGACGGCGGCAAAGGCCGTCTGAAATCCTATTGCGGAGAAAAGCGCGGCGGCAAAACCGTGCAGCATATTGAGCGTGAATCGTGTGTGCATGATTTTTTCTCTTTATTTGTTTTCAGACGGCATATTACCCTCAAGGCCGTCTGAAAATATTTTTCTCTTGTTTCCGGCATTTGAGCCGTAGACTGGGCACTTGCTGCCACCGCTTCCGGAATCTTTGTTTGCACGGCATTTTGAAATCTGCGCGGGCAGCAAATACCCAACCTACCCGTGTGAAAATTTCAGACGGCCTTCAGCGTTTTTGTTTATCACAAAACCTTCTGAGCCGATTGCGCCAAAAGGCTTTGTGATAAAGGCCGTCTGAAAATATTGTCGTGTTTTCAGACGGCCTGACGCCGCTAAATCAGGCAAACCCGATTATTTCGGTTTGACAATCATCTGACCTGACATTTCCATGTGCAGCGCGTGGCAGAACCATTGGCAGTAATACCAGTGAACGCCCGGACGGTGGGCGGTAAAGGTAATCGAGCTGGTTTGCTGCGGCGCAACTTCCATCGCAATACCGTAGCCTTCCAACGTGAAACCGTGGGTCAAGTCTTCGATGGTTTCGACGTTGGTCACGATAACGGTCACTTCGTCGCCTTGGTTCACTTCGAATTGCGGCACGCTGAATGCCGGTGCGACGGCGGTCATGTACACGCGTACTTTATTGCCCTCGCGCACCACTTTGGCGGCTTTCTCCAGCTCAACGCCGTCTTTGGCGGCCATATCGGCGGCATCTTTCCACCACCAGGCGTGTTTGGTGCGGTCCCAAGATTTGGCGGGGTTCACTTTAGACGCGGCCACCAAGCAGAAGTCGTGCGGCTCGGCAAAGGTCGGATTGTCGTGAACCAGCTTCATTTCGTCGCCGGAAATGTCGATCAACTGGTCGCATTCAGGCTTCAGCGGACCGGCGTTCAGGAAACGGTCTTTCGAGAATTTATTCAGCGATACCAACCATTTACCGTCGGCTTCTTTGGTTTCGCCCATGGTCGTATGGTTGTGACCCGGCTGGTAATGAACGTCTATTTTCTGCTTAATCGGATCGATTTTCTCGCCTTTGAAGGCTTTAATCGCGTCTTCGATGTTCCATTTCACCATTTGGCTGTCAATAAACAGCGTGGTGTAGGCATTGCCGCGGCCGTCGAATGCGGTGTGCAACGGTCCCAAACCCAATTGCGGCTCGGCCACGACCACGTCGCGCGGTTGGATTTTACCGGCAAACAAATCGTCCAGTTTGCTCACGTCCAATACGGTGACGGTCGGCGACAATTTGCCGTTGAGCATGATGTATTTGCCGTCAGGCGAAGCGTTACAGCCGTGCGGCGAGTTCGGCACGGGAATGTAACGGGTGTATTTGGAATTGGCTTCGGCGCGGCCGTCCACCATTTTCACACCGTTCACTTCTTTGAAGTCGCCGTTTTTGATGCCTTCTTCAATCGCGGCCAAGTTGAACACGACCACCCAGTCCTGCTCGTTGGCGGAAGCGGCTTGGACGGTCAGACCGCGCTCGGAGTTGTAACAGGTCGAGAACGAGTATTTGCCTTGGTAGTCGGCATCGCCGTTGTCCAAGTTGCCGTCAACCAGCACCTGCCATGCGATTTCCATGGTTTCGCCGTCGATGGCGGTGTAAACCGCGTTCCAGGTTTTAGGATCGTCGGCCTTGCCGAAGCCCTCAACCGGCACGATATGCTCGCCGTTGGCAAACACATACCCTGTTTTCGGATAACGCTGCGGACGCAAACCGTGGATACCCGACGCATTCGGAATCTCAACGATTTTGTCGGTTTTCATGATTTCCAAATCCACGCGGCAGACGCGGTTGTTCGCTTTGTCGTTGGCGTAGGCGTAGCGGCCGTCGTAGGTTTGGTCGGTAAACGACAGGTGCGGGTGGTGCAGGTCGCCGTTCGGGATGCAGCGCAGGCCGCTGGCTTTCAGGAACGCATTGGTTTCGGCGGTATTTTTTTCATTCAAAATACGCAGGCTCTCGTTGGTACGTCCCCAACCGGTCGCGCTGTCCATGTTGAACACAGGGATACGCATCAGTTCGCGCATGGAAGGCAGACCCACCAAGCGCATCTCGCCGGATTGGCCGCCCGACAGAAAACCGTAGTATTGGTCAAGTTCGCCCGGACCGACATGAGCAGACTGGCCGCCTTCGCCGCCGTGTGCGTCGGCTTTGGCCGCAGGTGCGGAACCGGCCGCACCGGAAGCCGCGCCTTTATCGCCTTCGGCATTGGAACAACCGGCCAGACCCAACAGACCCGCACCGGCAATACCGGCACCGGAAACCGCGGCCGTGCCTAAGAATGAACGGCGGCTTAAGCCGTTTTGTTCTAATTTTTCGTCTGACATAAAATTCTCCTTGGGATGAAATCGGTATTGGTCTTTTCAGACGGCCTACCATGGGATACAGGGAAACTTGTTCAACTTACTTATCGACTGTGATTTTCGCAGCCGGTTTGACAAAATGGACGACATGCTCGGTCACTTTCGCCGCGGTTTCGGCTTCATTGTCGGCTTTTGCCGCAGCCTGACGGCGTTTTTTCTTATTGTCGGCAACCACTTGCGGACAGCGCGTATCATGGTGGTACATCACTTGGCAATGCAGGCACTGGATACACTCGTTCGGATGGATGTCGCCTTCCGGCGCAATCGCCTGTACCGGACATTCGTGGGTACAGATCTGACACGGATTGCCGCACATTTTGTAACGGCGCAGCCAGTCGAAAATACGGAACCGCCCTGGAATCGCAATCGCCGCACCCAACGGACACAGATAGCGGCAGAAGAAGCGTTCGATAAACAGACCGGCCGCCAGCAATGCCGCGGCAAACAGCACAAACCACCATTCGCGCATGAATTTCAAAATAATCGCGGTTTTAAACGGTTCGATTTCGGCCAGATGTTCTGCCAGACCCAAGTCGTAAAGCGACACCGCCAGCAAGCCGAAGAAAATCACATATTTAATCGCACTCAAGCGGGTGTGCAGCAAATGCGGCACGGTGATTTGTTTCACGCCCAGTTTTTTCGCCAGACGGTTGCTCAATTCCTGCAAAGAACCGAACGGACACAGCCAGCCGCAGAATGTCCCCCTGTTCCACAACAGCATCGTCGCTGCGGTAAACAGCCACAGAATGAACACCAGCGGATCCATCAGGAAAAATTCCCAGTGGAAATCGGTCAAAATCGCGGAAAACAGCGTCAAGGTGTTCACCACCGACAATTGCGCCTGAGCATACCAACCGATGTAGAACAACGTAAACGTCAGGAAGGCGATGCGGAAACGGTCATACCATTTTTCATAACGCACAATCCAGTCTTGGAACAGGAACACCAGCAGCAGAATGGTCAAGGCTATGCCGACGACGATAATCTGCCCTTTTTTCGCCTGCCAAATCTGTTTCCACAATTGGTTGGATACGCCGTCATCGGTGGCGGCTTCCAGAATGCCGGCGGTTTGGTTGGCCTTGGGTTTCGCTTCCTGCGCAGGTTCTTCGATCGGCGCGGTAACCGTGACCGGCTCGGCTTTCGGGTCGTCAACGTAATAGCCCTGCGGCAGTTCATAATCCAAATCGGCGGTAACGAAGGCTTTGTCGTTCACGCTCAACACGCGCTGAATCATCAACTGGATGCGCCACGGTTCGGCTGCGTCAAACTGTACGTCTTCAGGAATCGTAAACCACGATACTTCTTTGAATGCTGGCGCACCTTCGGCAGCCAAAGCCACCACGCGTTCGTGTTGCGCGTCGGTAAAACGGAAACTGGTATCGCCCTGAATCATCTCGATACGGTCGAAAATGCCGCCGCGCACATAGCCCGAGCCTTTCCAGGAATAACGCCCTTCCCCTGCCACCAGCACGGCCTGCTGACCCGGTTTCAGACGGCGTTGCAGGTTGTTCCAGCCCGCCTCGCCCAATAAACTTTTACCGATGGAAGGCTGGCTGACCACCGCTGCATACATATCGACAAAGGTCTCGTCACCCGGCCCTTTTTCCGCGTGCTCGGCAGAGCCTTCTTTACCGTTTTGCTCGAAAAGTCTGTTTGCTTCGTCAACGGTCATGTGCAGCTTGGCAACGGCTTTTTGTTCCAGCAGCGCGTTCCAAGACTGGATGTCCTGCTTGTCCATATTGACGGCACGGCGCGGACGGGTTTGCACCGCAGCGGCCGGCACATCGGAAGCCGCCGCACCATCTGCGGCAGTCCCTGCGGCAGCGGCTGCCTGCGCCGTACCCAATTTATATTGGTGGGCGATTGCTTTAATCGAACGCTGCATACTGTCGTTAATCACCATCAGCGTCACGGTTGCGCCACTGATGATGTCGGCAGGGGCTACCCCGGGTTTCGGCGGCGTGGTAATGAAATTCAAGCCGACGTAGTTATCAATGAATTTATCGATACGGGATTGGGGGATGCCGATGAGCATAATCGGTTCGTTGTGCGCCACCAATTTGGCACCGGCAATCGTACCGTCGTTTGACAGCGCAACCATGGTATCAATCGGTTTGCTCGAGTAACCGCGCGTATTGACGGCATCGGTCGTGATGAAGACCAAGCCGAGCTGCTCATCGCCTTTATAGACGCGCGCAATCATCGGCTTACCTTCAGGCTTACCGTAACGGTCGGCCGTCGGGAAAATTTCAGACGGCTGGATTTTGCTTAAAAATTCGGGCAAACGCTCGGCATAAACAGGCAGGCTCGACACCGCCAACAATACCGCCAAGATAACGGCAGCCAACCGCCCGAGCAGACCCGTATGCTCCGCCCTTTCCATCTCAAAACCGGACATCATCTATCCCCGATGCTCTGTTACTCAAAACAATTATATTATATGAATCATCTGACCTTGATTATTTGATGTATATCAAGTTTACAAATCTTAAAGTGTATTTATTATGCGTTGTAATTCTTTATGATTAAAACAGATATGAATACGGCTACGAAAGATGTGTAATCAATCAGCCGATAATATCATCCGGTAAAATTTCATTTGATTTCAATCTTTATAAATTATGCCGGATGATTGCAAACAGGCCGTCTGAAAATATTACACAATCATCTTTCAGACGGCCTTGACTTAGATTAAATGTATTTGAACGGTTTGGCATATCAAATGCCGTCTGAAAATTTCAGACGGCATGGCCAAACTGCGACCTTTGCAAAATTGAGATCACCCCTGAAATTTATTATTCGTCATTAGCCGCGCAAGTCCGCTGCACTTCCGTTTTTTCAACTCGTGCACCGACAATTTCCCAATCCTAAATAACACTCTACGATGAAATGCAATCCAAGCAATTGACAATAAAAAATGCCGTCTGAAATTTTCAGACGGCATTGCTGATACTGAATCATCAAAATCAGTTTTTATCCAAATCAACCAATTTGTTTTTGGCAATCCACGGCATCATGCTGCGCAGTTGCGCACCGACTTTTTCGATTTGGTGGTCGGCGTTCAGACGGCGGCGGGCGGTCATGCTGGCGTAGTTAGTTGCACCTTCTTGGATGAACATTTTCGCGTATTCACCGCTTTGGATGCGGTAGAGCGCTTTTTTCATCGCTTCTTTGGTGGCGGGCGTAATTACTTCTGGGCCGGTAACGTATTCGCCGTATTCGGCATTGTTGGAGATGGAGTAGTTCATGTTGGCAATACCGCCTTCGTACATCAAGTCCACAATCAGTTTCAATTCGTGCAAACACTCGAAGTACGCCATTTCAGGAGCATAACCGGCTTCCACCAAGGTTTCGAAACCGCATTTCACCAATTCGACCGCACCGCCGCACAATACGGCCTGTTCGCCGAACAGGTCGGTTTCGGTTTCTTCGCGGAAGTTGGTTTCAATCACGCCGCCTTTGGTGCCGCCGTTGGCCGCCGCGTAAGACAGGGCGATGTCGCGCGCTTTGCCGGAATTGTCTTGGTAAACGGCAATCAGCGAAGGCACGCCGCCGCCTTTCAAAAATTCGCTGCGCACGGTGTGACCCGGGCCTTTAGGCGCAACCATAATCACGTCCACGTTTGATGGCGGCACGATTTGGTTGTAGTGTACGTTGAAGCCGTGGGCAAATGCCAAAGCCGCGCCGTCTTTCAGGTTGGGTGCGATTTCGTTTTTGTAGACAACCGGCTGGTTTTCGTCCGGCAGCAGAATCATCACGACATCGGCTTCTTTGGTCGCCTCGGCAACGGTTTTCACATTGTGGCCGGCTTTGACGGCTTTGTCCCAAGACGTACCTTGACGCAGACCGATCACCACGTTTACGCCCGAATCTTTCAGGTTGGCCGCATGCGCGTGGCCTTGCGAGCCGTAGCCGATGATGGCGACGGTTTTGCCTTTGATCAATGACAGGTCGGCGTCTTTATCGTAATAAACTTGCATTTCAATTCCTTTTGTTTAAATAGGTTTGTTGAGTTGACTGTAAAAAAATCAGATGGAGAGTTCGTTGAGCATCACGATTTCAAGATGGTCGGTCTTGCCCTCGATGGCTTTGACGAATGCCTGAAAATGCTCGCTGGCATTGTGTTCGTCCACTGCCGCTTGCGATTTCCAGCTTTCGACAAACACGAAGCGGTTGGGATTTTGGATGTCCTGATGCAAATCATAGCTGTTATTCCCCGCTTCCGCACGGCTGGCTTGAACCAACTGCGCGAATCGGTCAAACAATGTTTCGCGATGTTCGGGTTTCACGGTAATCAGCGCAACAATCTTGACGGTTGACATTCAACTTCTCCTGTATTGGTTTTCAGACGGCCTCAAGTATTTTTAACAAGCCGTCTGAAAAAAGTACGGCATTAAATTTTCAGAATCCGTTCGCCGCGGCCTATGCCGGCTGCGCCTGTGCGCACGGTTTCCAAAATCTGCGCGCGCCCTACGGTTTCCAAGAAAGAATCCAATTTATCGCTCGAACCGGTGACTTCGATGGTGTAGCTGCGGTCGGTTACGTCAATGACATGGCCGCGGTAAATCTCGGTCAGACGCAGAAATTCGTCGCGGTCTTTACCCGCCGCACGCACTTTCACCAGCATCAGTTCGCGTTCGACAAACCGGCTTTCGTTCAAATCGACGACTTTGATGACCTCCACCAATTTGTTGAGCTGCTTGGTAATCTGCTCAATCACGCTTTCATCGCCATGCGTCACAATGGTCATGCGCGACAAGGTTTGGTCTTCGGTGGCGGCCACCGACAATGAATCGATGTTGTAGTCGCGCGCCGAAAACAGGCCGACCACACGGCTCATCGCGCCCGATTCGTTTTCCATCAGAATGGACAAAATGTGTCTCATGGCACGCTCCTTGTATCGTAATCACGGTCGTTGACATCGTTCACATCGCTGTCGGCTTTGGTTTCGCGCATATGTGCCGGCAGCACCATTTCGTCGAGGCCTTTGCCGTTGCCCACCATCGGAAACACGTTCTGTTTCTTATCGGTAATGAAATCCATGAATACCAAGCGGCCTTCGCGGTTATGCTGCAACGCTTCGCGCAGCGCACCTTCCACTTCAGACGGCCTGGTCACGCGGATACCGACGTGGCCGTAGGCTTCTGCCAGCTTCACGAAATCCGGCAGCGAGTCGAAATAGGTTTCCGATTCGCGGTTGCTGTAATACAGCTCCTGCCATTGGCGAACCATGCCCAAATAGCCGTTGTTCAACGTGACCACTGTCAGCGGGATTTTATATTGGAAGCAGGTGGACAGTTCCTGGATATTCATCTGGATCGAACCTTCGCCCGTGATACAGAAAACATCCTGCTCCGGCGCAGCCAGTTTCGCCCCCATCGCATAAGGCAGGCCGACACCCATCGTGCCTAAACCTCCGGAATTCAACCATTGGCGCGGACGCTCGAACGGATAATATTGAGCGGCAAACATTTGGTGCTGGCCGACATCGGAGGTAATGATGGCCGAATTGCCGGTAATTTCCGCCAATTTTTTCACCACAAACTGCGGCTTGATGGTTTCTTCGTCCTGCTCGAACCACAAACAGTCGCGGCTGCGCCATGATTCGATGTTTTTCCACCATTTGTCCAAATGTTCGCGGCTTGGTACAGACTGCTGTTTGTTCACCAAGCAAACCATTTCGGCCAATACGTTTTTCACGTCGCCCACAATCGGAATATCGACTTTGACGCGCTTAGCGATGCTCGACGGATCCACATCGACATGAATGATTTTTTTCGGTTTTTCCAAGAATTTAGACGGAACGGACACCACACGGTCGTCAAACCGCGCGCCGACCGCCAGCACCACATCCGCATCCTGCATGGCCAAATTGGCCTCGTAAGTACCGTGCATCCCCAGCATACCCAGATATTGGCGGTCGCTGGACGGAAATGCACCCAAACCCATCAGCGTGCCGACACAGGGTGCGCCGGTTGCATGAACAAAATCAATCAATTCCCGACTGGCATTGCCCAAGACGATACCGCCGCCGAAATAAACAATCGGCCGCTTGGCAGAAGCAAACAGTTGTACGGCTTTTTTAATCTGGCCGGTATGACCCTGCACGACAGGCTGATAGGAACGGATAAAAATATCTTCCTGCGGATAGCTGAATTTCGCCATCGCCTGGGTGACATCCTTCGGTACATCGACCACAACAGGCCCCGGACGGCCGCTGGCGGCAATTTGGAAGGCTTTTTTGATGGTCGGAGCCAAGTCGTTGATGTCCGTTACCAAGAAATTGTGTTTGACACACGGTCGGGTAATGCCCACCGTATCCACTTCTTGGAACGCATCGGTACCGATAGACGGCGTACCCACCTGACCGGTAATGACCACCAGCGGAATGGAATCCGAATAGGCAGTCGCAATACCCGTTACCGCATTGGTCGCACCGGGACCCGATGTCACCAATGCTACACCTACTTTGCCACTGGTACGGGCATACGCGTCCGCCGCATGAACGGCCGCCTGTTCGTGGCGGGTCAGGATATGCTTGAATTTATTGAGTTGGAAGATGGCGTCGTAGATTTCGAGAACCGCGCCGCCTGGATAACCGAAAACGTATTCCACGCCTTCGGCCTTAAGACTTTGCACAATGATTTGTGCGCCTGATAATTGCATAACAACCTCTTTTATGGGGCGTTAAACCAATCGGAGCAGAAGCCTCGCCACAGCACCTGTAATGCAAGCCTGCCAAGTAGCGGTTTAGGGTACGCACATTGGCAGGGCACGGCGACAATCAGTCCACCCGAGCAATTGGATTAAGGCTCAGAGTTTATGAAAATGAAGAAGCCCAACGATAACCCAATCTTTGTTTTCAGGCAAGACAAAATCTTTCATCTTTTAACATTATTTTTATTTGATTTAATTACCAATTGTTTTTTATGAAATAAATATTCCCCCATTCGACAGCAGCTGAGATTAACCCGTGGAAATTGTCTACACTTTAACACTGACGTACACCGCCGCTGTACAAACAAAGGCCGTCTGAAAAAAGAATATTTTTTCAGACGGCCTTTGTTTGCAAGATTAATCAGACGACGTCTTTTCAGCCTTATGCATTACCGCCTGAAGCAGTTTTTGCGTATGCGAGAAAACGGTTTTGTCACTCAGCGAAAGCGAATGCTCGCCCCAAATCGCTAAAGCGGCTCCGCGCACTTTTTTCTGTTTGTGCGCTTGCAGAACATTTTGCCTATTGTCGCCATCCCAAATACCCAAATCCCAATTTTTCTCGACATCGCGCACGGCATAATCCGTATCGCCGGAAGAGGCTAAATTCGAATTCGGCACAAAATAAAGATAATAGGAATTGTAGTTCCATACATCGAAACCGGCCTGAATCAATTCGGGCATACTGGCTCTTATTCTGCGGCGTTTGTCACGCTCTCCGCGATCTTGGGCATCACCGTCATAGCTCCAGTAAGTAACTTCGATTCGCCGGTTCAAATCGTCCAGATTCTGCTTGATGAGGCCGTCGTTCCACATTTGTGTTTTCAAACCCTTTCCAGCCAGAAAGCTTGACAAACGATTGACATACGCCACGAATTCGTGATGATTTTCAACGCTGTAACCGAACTCGTCTGCCCCGATATGGAAACGTTTGCTGTGCGGGAATTTGGCAATCACTTCTTCCATCAGTGATTCGACAAAGGCTGCGCTTTGCGGATTGGTGATGTCGATTTCGTCATCCGCCATCTTGGATTTCAGCGACTGCACATATTCGGCTCCGTGACGGTGGGTCAGAAGCGTAAAAATGCCGTCCATGTGGTTCGGGCTGCCCAATTCGGGAATCAACTCGATATTTTTTGCATGAGCATATTGGGCAATCTCCCTTAGCTGCGAATCGCTTAAGAAAAGCTTGCCTGTTTGCGGGTTGCGGTAGCGGCCGTCTGAAATTTCTGCCGACTCTGCTTTTTGATTGAGAATACGGCTCTCCAGACCATAGTTTTCATGATCGGAAAAATGCAGATGCAGAAATCCGCCGCCGCTATCCGCCAAAGTGTCGATATACTGTTTAATGACGTCAACCGAATAATAACGGCGCGCAATGTCCAGCATCAAACCGTTGTGCTTTTTTTGAGAGAACATATCACCTGCATATACTGAAAAGCTGCTACAAGCAGCGGTTGCCGACAAAAAGCAGGCCATCAGCACATAAAGCAGGAATTTTCTCGCCTTATATATTAAAAATAGCAATTGATTTTTCATGATTCAGTTCCGTGGAATAACAAATTCGACAGACGTCCCGGCAACTGAGTGCCTCTCCCGCTTAATGTAAAGATAAAAAACGAAACAAATTGGTATGGTTATGAAATAAAAAACGGCCGCATTTTTATGCGACCGTTCCATGAATTTGGTGCCCAGGGTCGGACTCGAACCGACACACCTTGCGGCGGGGGATTTTGAGTCCCCTGCGTCTACCAATTTCGCCACCTGGGCGGTGAAGAAGTCGCTATTATAGCCAGCCCAAAAATCTTGTAAAGTGTTTTGACGATTCCGACCGCATTTGCCGCTACAATATCTTGATTCGGAATAAAATTATATTTTCAAAATCCCAGTTTGGCTTTGCGGACCCGATTCAGACTCTTCACCTGAATCAAAGTTTGGCCGGTTTTTGACAAAATCAGCAATAAATCACTACATTTCAATTCATAAAAGCGTTAAGATAAGCCATTCTTTTTTTGAACCGACCTTAGATCAAATCTCGGAGAATACCATGCAAGTCACAACCAAAAACTTCGTACTCAGCGTTTTCGCCTTAGCCGTTCTGGCTGCGTGCCAACCCAAAGAAGAAGCCGCCTCCAAAGCGCCTGATGTCCCTGCCTCTACCGCCCAAACCCCTGCGGCGGCAACGGCGAAAAAAGCCGCCGTACCCGGTCAAATCAATGGCACGGATATGCGAAAAGAAGACATCGGCGGCGATTTCGAAATGACCGACGGCAACGGTAAACCCTTCAAATTAAGCGATTTGAAAGGCAATGTCGTGGTACTCTCGTTCGGCTACACCCACTGCCCCGACGTCTGCCCGACCGAACTGCTGACTTACAGCGATACCCTGAAACAGTTGGGCGATGATGCGAAAAACGTGAAAGTCGTGTTTGCCAGCGTTGATCCCGAGCGCGATACGCCGGAGCTGATCGGCAAATACGCCAAGCAGTTCAACCCTGACTTTATCGGGATTACCGCCGTCGAGGGCCAGGCCTTGCCGGTCATCAAGCAGCAATACCGCGTGGTTTCGGCCAAAGTCAACCAAAAAGAAGACAGCGCCAACTATTTGGTTGACCACACTTCCGGAGCTTATCTGATTGACAAAAACGGCGAAGTGGCGATTTTCTCGCCTTACGGCAGCGAGCCGGATGCGATTGCCGCCGATATCCGTACCTTATTATAAAAACAATGCCGTCTGAAAAATGACTTTTGCTTTTCAGACGGCCTTTCATTACCCGCACATCTTCCGCAGAGCATAATCCATATGAGCGACAATACTTTGACCATCGCCCTTTCCAAAGGCCGCATTTTTGAAGAAACCCTTCCCCTGTTGGCAGCCGCCGGCATTGTGCCGTCTGAAAATCCCGAGCAGTCGCGCAAACTCATTATCGGCACTAATCACGACAACATCCGTTTGGTGATTGTGCGCGCCACCGATGTGCCGACTTACGTCCAATACGGCGCGGCGGATTTCGGCATTGCCGGCAAAGACGTTTTGATCGAACACGGCGGCGACGGTCTGTATCAGCCGCTCGATTTGCAGATTGCCAAATGCCGCATGATGGTGGCCGTGCGCAAAGGTTTCGATTACGAAGCCGTTTCCCAACCCGGCAGCCGCCTGCGTATCGCCACCAAATACCCGAATATCGCCGCCGAGCATTTCGCCGCCAAAGGCGTGCATGTGGACATCATCAAGCTGTACGGTTCGATGGAACTCGCGCCGCTGGTCGGTTTGAGCGATGCCATCGTCGATCTGGTTTCCACAGGCGGCACGCTCAAGGCCAACAATTTGGAAGCGGTGGAACACATCGCCGACATTTCCAGCCGCCTGGTGGTGAACAAAGCCGCGCTGAAAGTGAAACATACGCTGATTCAACCGGTTATCGACGCATTCGCCAGCGTGGCAGGGCAAGCCGTCTGAAACGGCGGACTCTAAAAAATTTCAGACGGCCTGAGACCATTGTAAAACTCAAAACTAAGGTTAAATTTGAAAATCTTCGGATTTTCAAAGGCCTTGGTCTTCAGTCGCCAGCCACCGAATAAATACATCACGAGAAACCCCATGACCACCATCTCCGACAAAAAACTCGCCGTCTTGATTGATGCCGACAACGCCCCCGCCGACATCGTCGACCGCCTTTTGGAAGAAATCGCCAAATACGGCATCGCCAGCGTCAAACGCATTTACGGCGACTGGAGCCACGGCCTGAACAAATGGAAGGCCGCGCTGCTGCCGCACGCCATTGTCCCCGTGCAGCAGTTTGCCTACACCAAAGGCAAAAACGCCACCGACATGGCTTTGGTCCTCGACGCGATGGATTTGCTCTACAGCGGCAATTTCGACGGCTTCTGCCTCGTTTCCAGCGATTCCGACTTTACCCGTCTGGCCAGCCGCCTGCGCGAAAGCGGGCTGACCGTTTACGGTTTCGGCGAAAAGAAAACGCCCGAAGCCTTCCGCAAAGCCTGCGACAAATTCGTGTACACCGAAATCTTCCGCCCCGAAAAACCGTCGTCCGGCACACACAAAAACGGCGGCAAAACCAAACCTTCGGCCGACAGCAGCGGCAGCGAAACCGACGCGCTCAAGCTCATCAAACGCGCTGTGCGCGAAAACGCCGACGATTTGGGCTGGGCCAACCTCGGCCCCATCGGCAGCTACATCAACAAAACCAACCCCGATTTCGACCCGCGCCTGTACGGTTTCGCCAAACTTTCCGAACTCATCAAATCCTTCGATATTTTCGAACACCGCACCGACAACAACCAGCTCCAAGTGCGCCGCAACGACAAAAACGGCAGGCCGTCTGAAAAAGAAAGCAAGCCAGCCGATACCGCCGTACAAACCGAAACCGCCGTTCAGACGGCCTCAGGCGGCAATAAACCGCAAAACGGAGCCGCCGACGGCAAACCCGCAGGCCGCAACCGCAAACGTGCGGAACGCCAACCCGAAACCGCAGCCACAACACAGGACGCGCAGGACAGGCCGTCTGAAAACGGAAAAAACAGCTTACAGCCGGATACGGAAACCGCCGCCCGGCCTGTCCAGCCGGAAACCATTCCCGCACCTGCCGACAAATCCGCCAAAACCAAAAACGGCAAACCCAAATTCAGCCGCGTGATTCCGCTCGTGCAGCAGGCCGTCGATGCCGCCGCCGATGCCGACGGCTGGGCGCGCCTGAGCGACGTTTTGAAACAGCTCGCCGCACAAATCAACCCGCACGACTACGGTTACGACACCGACCGCGCCTTGGTGCACGCCATTTACAGCGACTGGCTGGAAATCAAGAAAGTCGGACGCGGCGAGCGGGTGAAAGTGAACAAACGGTTTGTGAGCAAGGATTAAATATTTTCAGACGGCCTCTTATTGTTTCTGGATGTTGAGGCCGTCTGAAAACCAAACTTCAAAATAAGGCAACATCAGATTAAAGAGCTTTAACTGGCTCATTTAACTCGTCAAAGGGAACGGCACTGTGTTTTCAACCGCTGTCTGCGAGCAGATTAAATACTATATTTATTGCTTGGTTGATCCGAGAGACAACAATATTTTTTATGTCGGAAAAGGTATGGGAAACCGTGTATTCCACCATGCCCGATGTGCTTTAACGGAGCCGGCCCAAATAAGCGACAAATTGGATTTGATTCGGGAAATTTACTCCGAATGCCAAACCCCACCGAACTATTATATTTTGCGGCACGGCATTGAAGATGAACGATCGGCTTTGCAATATGAAGCAACCGCTATTGATTTGCTATCGTTGGTTAAGCCCGGGCAGAAGCCGTTAACCAATATACAGGGGGGCACTCATTCATCGACAAAAGGTTTGATGGATTTAGCGGAAATTAAACGGATTTATGCCCCTGAAGAGTTAAAAACCGCTTTGCCTGTTATGTTGATTACCATCAATCAGGAATATGACAGGCTGAAAAAGCAAATTAAAGCAGGTGAAATTTCTGATACTGAACGGGATAACGAAATTTACAAACGAACCCGAGCCGCTTGGAAAACGGGTATCCGCAGAAATCAGGTAAAATATGCCGTGGCAGTTTATCGTGGGTGGTCGGTTGCGGCCTACCGCATTCATCATTGGATGCCGTCTGAAATAAAAGGTCGCTGGGAATTCGACGGTACAGCTTTACTCAAAGACTCGGCAGAATATAAAGAACTGGTACATAAAATTACCTACCCTTCAATAGAAAATTACAAAGCACCACAAAATCCGATTCAGTATTTAAATTGTTAAATAAACCAAAGTAAAATCGTTCTATATTGCTTATTAATGAAAAGTTAAAGCCATGAAACACCTTTCCACCCAATCCCCCGACTTCCAATCCGAACTCAAAGTCCTGCTTGCTTTTGAAACCGCGCAAGACCCGAAAATCGACCAGATTGTCGCCGACATCTGCGCCGACGTGCAAAAGCGCGGCGATGCGGCCTTGGTTGAATACACCAACAAATTCGACGGCACGGCTGCGCAGTCCATCGGTGATTTGGTGCTGACCCAAGCCGATTTGCAAAACGCGTTCGAGCGCATTCCCGAAAATGTTCAGACGGCCTTGAAAACGGCGGCGGCGCGGGTGGAGAGCTACCACCAACGCCAAAAAATGGAGTCGTGGAGCTATACCGACGAAGACGGCACGCTGCTCGGCCAGCAGATTACCGCGCTCGACTGCGTGGGGATTTATGTGCCCGGTGGCAAGGCGGCGTATCCGAGTTCGGTCATCATGAACGCCATGCCCGCGCATGTGGCCGGTGTGAAGGAAATCATCATGGTGGTGCCGACACCGAAAGGCGAGCGCAACGATATTGTGTTGGCGGCGGCTTATGTGGCGGGCGTAACCAAAGTATTCACCGTCGGTGGCGCGCAGGCGGTGGCGGCCTTGGCCTACGGCACCGAAACCGTGCCGCAGGTGGACAAAATCACAGGGCCGGGCAATGCGTTCGTCGCCGCCGCCAAACGCCGCGTGTTCGGCGTGGTGGGCATCGACATGGTGGCGGGGCCGTCTGAAATTCTGGTGATTGCCGACGGCAGCACACCCGCCGATTGGGTGGCGATGGATTTGTTCAGTCAGGCCGAACACGACGAAATCGCGCAGGCCATTCTGATTGCCACGTCGCAAGCCTATCTTGACGACGTTCAGACGGCCATGAACAGATTGATGGACGAGATGCCGCGCCGCGCCATCATCGAAGCCAGCTTGGGCAACCGCGGCGCGATGATTTTGGCGGAAGACTTGGACGAAGCCTGCGAAATCGCCAACTATATCGCGCCGGAACATCTTGAATTGTCGGTGGAAAATCCGCAGGAATGGGCGAAAAAAATCCGCCACGCGGGGGCGATTTTCATGGGTAAATACACCAGCGAGAGCTTGGGCGACTACTGCGCCGGACCGAACCACGTTCTGCCGACCAGCCGCACCGCCCGTTTCTCGTCGCCGCTGGGTACTTACGACTTCCAAAAACGCTCGAGCCTGATTCAGGTTTCCGAAGCCGGTGCGCAAAAGCTGGGCAAAACCGCCAGCGTATTGGCGCACGGAGAAAGCCTGACCGCCCACGCGCGCGCGGCGGAAATGCGTTTGGAAGATTAAACCGTATGGTTTGAACGGATCAGGCCGTCTGAAAAATATTTTTCAGACGGCCTGATAACTGTGCAAAACCCGAACATATTCAAAAACGCTCATCCATCATCGGCTGCGTAACTCCACTGCGCCAATTGATGAAGAGCATAGGTTTTCAGGTTTGAACCGGGTTTTGCAAAAAAAACCGGCCTTGCCTGCTACGCTGATTTCTTGTGCGAAAAAGTGATTTTCCGTAGAATATTTTTCAGGCAAAATATTGTATTTTAAGGATAAGTTTATGGAAAACAGTGAAAAAACCCGTGCGTTTGCAAAGCTCTTGGTGCTGATGCTGGTTCTTGTGCTGCTGTGTGTCGGGGCGTTTGTGATATTCGGCAACATGGGTTCGGTTCCTGCATAAATAGAAAAGAACAGGCCGTCTGAAAATTCATTTTTCAGACGGCCTTGTTTATTATTGAATATCCAGCGGTACGCGCCATTGCGGCGCGGGATAAGCTTCATCCAAAGCCGCGTATTGCGCCGCCGACAAACGGATGTTCAAACAATCAACCAGTTCCTTCATGTGTGCCGTTTTGCCGGTTCGCGGAATTGATACCATATTTTCTTGCGCTAAGGTAAAACACAGCAATACCTGATACACGCTGATGTCGAGTTCGCCCGCCACTTGGCGTACCGCCGGATGATGCAGCAAGTCATCCTGCAAATCACCGGCCTGCGCCAGCGGACAATAGGCAATGGTGGAAATCGCACGCTCATCCTGCCACGGCTTCAGGGCAAATTCGATGCCGCGCGAACCCAGATGATAGAGCACCTGGTTGGTTTCGCAGTTGGTGCCGCCGGCATCGTGCAGTTCCTGCATGTCTTCCAAATCGAAGTTCGACACGCCCCATGCTTTGATTTTGCCTTTTTGAACCATGTCCTCCATCAGTTCGACCGTCTCGTCCAAAGGCGTCGCACCGCGCCAGTGATACAGATACATGTCGAGATAATCGGTTTGCAGCCGACGCAACGAAGCATCCAAGCTGCGCTCCAGATTGCGGCGGCCGGCATTGCCCGGCAGCACTTTGGAAATCAAATAAATATCGTCGCGCGCAAACGGCTGAACTGCTTCGCCGACCAAATTTTCCGAACGGCCGTTGCCGTACATTTCGGCGGTATCGATAATCGACACGCCGTGTTCCAACCCGTACCGCAATGCGGCTATTTCTTCCTGACGCCTCGACGCATCATCGCCGAGATACCATGTTCCCATGCCTAATTTGCCGTGATTCAGCAGTCGGTTTCGTGCCATAACGATTCTCCGGTTTGAATGATTGAGGGTATTTTAGACCTGTTTTTCCCGATACGCCTTAAAAACCAGCCGCCCCTTCTCAGCCGTCCTCAAGCCATGCCTTTTCTTAAGATATTATTTTATATCATCATTTATTAGTTATTATGGCTTACTGAATTAGCCTTACAAGTGAAAAAATCTTTCGGTATGTGACAAAACTCCGCCCATTCCTGTTAAAATCCCAAAGATTTTATTTATTTATCCATTTGAATATTTTTAACTTCCGAATCCGTTTTCAGACGGCCTGCTGCAATACCAATTTCCCATTCATAATAAAAACAAGAGATTAACTGCTGATTTTTTTGACGGTTCGGTTCATTTGGTTCTGAATAAAATCTGTCGTCATCAAAGATACCGATGTCGGCGGCCGTATGCCGTGCCGCCGGCTTACCCGTTTTTTAACCTAGCTAAGAAGTCACGCATCTCTATGATCAAGATAAAAAAAGGCTTAGACCTGCCCATTGCAGGCCGACCGGAGCAAACCATCTATGATGGTCCGGCCATTACCGAAGTCGCGTTGCTTGGCGAAGAGTATGTCGGCATGCGCCCCTCGATGAAAGTCAAGGAAGGCGATACCGTCAAAAAAGGCCAAGTATTGTTTGAAGACAAGAAAAATCCGGGGGTGGTGTTTACCGCCCCGGCTTCAGGCACCGTCACGGCAATCAACCGTGGCGAGAAACGCGTGTTGCAATCCGTGGTGATTTCCGTTGAAGGTAGCGATGAAATCACCTTTGAGCAATATTCCGCCGAAGCATTATCCGGCCTCAGCAGCGAGCAGGTACGCGCCAACCTGATCCAATCAGGCTTATGGACAGCCCTGCGTACCCGCCCGTTCAGCAAAACGCCTGCGGTTGATGCCAACCCTGCGGCGATTTTTGTGAACGCCATGGACACCAATCCGCTGGCCGCTGATCCGACGCTGGTTATCGCCGAAAAAGCCGCCGACTTTACCAACGGCCTGCGCGTATTGAGCCGCCTGACCGAGCGTACCGTACATGTGTGCAAGGCAGCCGGTGCCGATGTGCCGTCTGAAAGCGCGGCCAATATCGCCGTACACGAATTCGACGGCCCGCATCCGGCCGGTTTGAGCGGCACGCATATCCATTTCATCGAGCCTGTCGGTGCAAACAAAACCGTTTGGACCATCAACTACCAAGACGTGATTGCCATCGGCCAACTGTTTACCACAGGCCGTCTGAACACCGAACGCGTAATCGCTTTGGGTGGCTCGCAAGTCAATAAACCGCGTCTGCTGCGTACCGTTTTGGGTGCCAACCTTTCCCAGCTTACCGCCGGTGAATTGGCGGAGGGGGACAACCGCGTGATTTCCGGTTCGGTCTTGAACGGCAGCATAGCCGCCGGCCCGCATAATTATCTGGGCCGCTATCACAATCAAGTGTCGGTTTTGAAAGAAGGACGTGACAAAGAGTTTTTCGGCTGGATTGCGCCGCAGCCTGAAAAATACACCATTACCCGCACTACGCTCGGCCATTTCCTCAAAAGCAAACTCTTCAAGTTCAGCACCTCTGTCAACGGCGGCGACCGCGCCATGGTTCCGATCGGTACCTACGAACGCATCATGCCGCTCGATATTCTGCCGACCTTGCTGCTGCGCGACTTGATTGTCGGCGATACCGACAGTGCGCAAGCTTTGGGCTGTCTGGAACTGGACGAAGAAGACCTGGCATTGTGCAGCTTCGTTTGCCCGGGCAAATACGAATACGGCCCGCTGTTGCGTAAAGTGCTGGATACTATTGAGAAAGAAGGCTGATTATGGGCTTGAAACATTTTTTAGAAAAAATCGAACCGCATTTTCTGCCGGGCGGCAAACATGAAAAGTGGTATGCCCTGTATGAAGCGGCGGCAACGATTTTCTACACGCAAGGCGCAGTAACGCGCAAAGCGGCACACGTCCGCGATGCGCTCGACTCCAAACGCATGATGATTATGGTATGGCTGGCACTTTTCCCTGCCATGTTCTACGGCATGTACAACGTCGGTGCACAGGCATTTGCTGTATTGACGCCTGAATTATTGCAACAAAGCATCGCCAATGATTGGCACTATGCCTTGGCCAATGCCTTGGGCATCAACATGTCTGCCGATGCAGGCTGGTTGAGCAAAATGCTCTTCGGCGCGGTTTTCTTTGTGCCGATTTACGCCACCGTGTTTATCGTCGGCGGCTTTTGGGAAGTCTTGTTTGCCACGGTGCGCAAGCATGAAATCAACGAAGGCTTCTTCGTGACTTCGATTCTGTTTGCCTTAATCGTTCCCCCTACCCTGCCGTTGTGGCAGGCTGCCTTGGGTATTACCTTCGGCGTGGTGGTCGCGAAAGAAGTATTCGGCGGCACGGGCAAAAACTTCATGAACCCGGCGCTGGCAGGCCGTGCATTCTTGTTCTTTGCTTATCCTGCCAACATCAGCGGCGATACCGTTTGGACGGCTGTTGACGGCTATTCAGGCGCAACTGCTTTGGCACAATGGGCTTCAGACGGCATGGCAGGCGTGAAAAACGCAGCCACCGGCCAACCGATTACCTGGATGGATGCCTTTATCGGCAATATGCCGGGGTCGGTCGGCGAAGTATCGACGCTCGCGCTGATTATCGGCGGCCTGTTTATCGTGTTTGCCCGTATTGCCTCTTGGCGCATTATCGCCGGTGTGATGATCGGTATGATTGCGACTTCATTGCTGTTTAATGCCATCGGCTCCGATACCAATCCTATGTTTGCCATGCCTTGGTATTGGCATCTGGTATTGGGCGGTTTTGCCATCGGTATGCTGTTTATGGCAACCGACCCGGTTTCCGCTTCATTTACCAATACCGGCAAATGGTGGTACGGCGCATTAATCGGTGTGATGGCGGTGTTAATCCGCGTGGTTAATCCTGCCTATCCGGAAGGCATGATGTTGGCGATTCTGTTTGCCAACCTGTTTGCCCCGATTTTCGATTATTTTGTCGCACAAGCGAACATCAAACGCAGAAAGGCGCGCACCAATGGCTAAATTCAATAAAGACAGCTTCGGCGGCACATTGGCCGTCGTGATTGTGGTGAGCTTGGTTTGTTCTGTCGTCGTAGCCGGTTCTGCCGTCGGCCTCAAGCCGATTCAGGTCGAACAAAAAGCCAAAGACAAACAAAGCTACATCTTAAGCGTAGCCGGTTTGCTCGATGAGAAAACCGATATTGCCAAAACCTATTCGGAAAGAATCGAGCCGCGCATCATCGATTTGGCAACCGGCGAATATGTTGAGAACCCGCCTGCAGGTTTTGATGCCCGGGTTGCTGCCAAAGATCCGCAGCAAAACGTGCGTATCCCGCCGGAAGACGATCTGGCCGACATCAAAACCCGCGCCAAACTGGCTGATGTTTATCTCGTCAAGGGCGAAGGCGGCAAAGTGGAACAAATCGTTCTGCCTATGCACGGCAATGGTCTGTGGTCGGTTATGTACGGTTTTGTTTCCGTGAAACCCGACGGCAATACCATCAACGGCATTACCTATTACGAGCAAGGCGAAACTCCCGGCTTGGGCGGTGAAATCGCCAATCCGTTGTGGCAGCAGAAATTTGTCGGTAAAAAACTCTACAATGAACAAGACCAACTCGCCATCCGCGTAGGAAAGGGTGCCGGTGCCGATTCCGCCCACGGTGTAGATGGGCTGTCGGGTGCCACCCTGACCACCAAAGGCGTACAAGGTTCGTTTAACTATTGGTTTGGCGAAAACGGCTACAAGCCTTACCTGGCCAAACTGAAAGCAGGAGCACAATAATGGCTGATACCAAACGCTTGAAACATCTGATGTTTTCGCCATTCATCGACAACAACCCGATTGCTTTGCAAGTATTGGGCATTTGTTCGGCGCTGGCTGTGACCACGAAACTCGAAACGGCCATTGTAATGGGGGTTTCCGTTGCCCTCGTTACGGCATTTTCCAGCTTTTTTATCTCGTTGGTCCGCAACTATATTCCCAACAGCATCCGCATTATCGTACAAATGGCAATCATCGCCTCGCTGGTCACGCTGGTTGACCAGCTGCTGCAGGCATTTGCTTACGAACTTTCCAAACAATTATCGGTGTTCGTCGGCCTGATTATTACCAACTGTATCGTTATGGGACGTGCCGAAGCATTTGCCATGAAAGAGCCGCCTTTGGAAAGCTTTGTCGACGGTTTGGGCAACGGTTTGGGCTACGGTCTGATTTTGGTTGTGGTCGCTACTCTGCGCGAACTGATAGGCTCAGGCAAACTGTTCGGCATGACCGTCTTCCAAACCGTTCAAGACGGCGGTTGGTATCAGGCAAACGGCCTTTTCCTGCTGGCACCGAGCGCATTCTTTATCATCGGTTTTCTGGTATGGGCTTTGCGCACTTGGAAACCCGAACAGGTGGAGAAATAATTCATGGAACATTATCTGAGTTTATTCATCAAGTCCGTATTCATTGAGAATATGGCACTCTCGTTCTTCCTTGGCATGTGTACTTTTTTGGCAGTATCCAAAAAAGTATCCACCGCTTTCGGTTTGGGTATTGCCGTGACATTCGTATTGGGCCTGTCCGTTCCCGCAAACCAACTGGTTTATACGCTCTTGAAAGAAAGCGCATTAGTCGAAGGCGTTGACCTTACCTTTCTGAAGTTCATCACCTTTATCGGCGTGATTGCCGCTTTGGTACAGATTTTGGAAATGATTTTGGACAAATTCTTCCCTGCCCTTTACAACGCACTCGGCATTTTCCTGCCGCTGATTACCGTAAACTGCGCCATCTTCGGCGGCGTGTCCTTTATGGTGCAGCGTGAATATAACTTTACCGAATCCATCGTTTACGGCTTCGGCGCAGGTTTGGGCTGGATGCTGGCGATTGTCGCATTGGCCGGCATTACCGAAAAAATGAAATATTCCGATACCCCGAAAGGCCTGAAAGGTTTGGGAATTACGTTCATTTCAGCCGGTCTGATGGCTTTGGCGTTTATGTCGTTCTCCGGCATTCAATTATAAGGAAAACATTACATGGAAATTATTTTAGGTATTGTGATGTTTACCGTCATCGTTTTGGTACTGGCACTGATGATTCTGTTTGCCAAATCAAAACTGGTTAACGAAGGCGACATCACCATCAAAATCAATGGCGAAAAAGAGCTGACCATGCCGGCAGGCGGTAAACTTTTGGGTGCTTTGGCCAACGAAGGCATCTTCATCCCTTCCGCCTGCGGCGGCGGCGGTTCATGCGGCCAATGCCGTGTTATCGTCAACAGCGGCGGCGGCGACATTCTGCCTACCGAGTTATCCCATATCAGCAAACGCGAAGCCCGCGAAGGCTGCCGCCTGTCTTGTCAGGTCAACGTCAAAGCCGATATGGATATTGAAGTGCCCGAAGAAGTATTCGGTGTGAAAAAATGGGAATGCACCGTTATCTCCAACGATAACAAAGCCACGTTCATTAAAGAACTGAAACTGGCCATTCCCGAAGGCGAAGAAGTCCCCTTCCGTGCCGGCGGCTACATCCAAATCGATGCCCCGCCGCACACCGTGGCCTACAAAGACTTCGATATTCCCGAGGAATACCACGAAGATTGGGACAAACACGACTTATGGCGTTATGTTTCCAAAGTGGACGAACCGATTCTGCGCGCCTACTCAATGGCCTCCTATCCGGAAGAAAAAGGCATCATCATGCTGAACGTGCGTATCGCCACACCTCCTCCGCGCCAGCCTGACGTACCGCCGGGTCAGATGTCGTCTTACATCTGGTCGCTGAAACCGGGTGACAAAGTCACAATTTCCGGCCCGTTCGGTGAATTCTTTGCCAAAGACACCGATGCCGAAATGGTGTTTATCGGCGGCGGTGCGGGTATGGCACCGATGCGTTCGCATATTTTCGACCAGTTACGCCGTCTGAAATCCAAACGCAAAATCTCGTTCTGGTACGGCGCACGTTCGAAACGTGAAATGTTCTACGTGGAAGACTTCGACGAACTGGCCGCGGAAAACGACAATTTCGAATGGCACGTCGCCCTTTCCGACCCGTTGCCGGAAGACAACTGGGACGGTTACACAGGCTTCATTCACAATGTCTTGTATGAAAACTACCTGAAAAACCACGAAGCTCCCGAAGATTGCGAATTCTATATGTGCGGCCCGCCGGTGATGAACCAAGCCGTCATCAAAATGCTCAAAGATTTGGGCGTGGAAGACGAAAACATCCTGTTGGACGACTTCGGCGGCTAAACGGTAAAAAAGGAAGAAACCCCGGTTTCTTCCTTTTTTCTTGGCCGCATTCGGCTACGGCATTGATATTCGGTTTGCCGTCATCCGCTGCGCCAACCCGTTCCCCGGATCCACCCTATTCCGTATCTCAAAAACAAGGCCGTCTGAAAAATAAGTTTCAGACGGCCTGCCTCATTTAAACATCTTGTCACCGAACGAAAACACCGCCAAACCCAAAGCCATCACGCCCAAACCGATGAGTTTCGGCAGGCTGATTTCCCTAGCCGCCATACCGATCAAACCGAAATGGTCAATCACCGCCGCCGCTGCCAATTGCCCCACAATAATCACAAACAGCATATTGGCAATCCCTAATTTAGGCGCAAGCAATACCGTGGTAAACACAAACATCGCCCCCAGCAAACCGCCGCTCAATTTCCACAGCGGCTGCTGCCCCAAACCCGCCAGATTACCGAACAAATCCGTTTTCGCCCATGCAATGAAAAACAGCGCAACCGTACCGACCGCAAACGAAATAAACGTTGCAATAAAAGGCTCGCCGCTCATCGCTTTAGCCAATTGCGTATTAATCGCCGACTGCGTTGCCAACGCCATACCGGCCACCAAAGCCAATAACATATAAACCGCAAACATGTATATTCATCTCCTGCGAAATTCAGACGGCCTCAAAATATTGAAGGCCGTCTGAAAACCATATTTCCATTCCGCCTGCCGTCTGAAAATCCGTTATTGTACGCCCATACCGTCCGCTTGGGTAAAGCGCGCCAGCCCTCTCCTGTTTTACGTTACAATACGCCGTCTGAAAATTTTTCCGCAAAACCAATGTTCCTGCTTAAGAAATTCCCCCTTCTTCTACTCCTCGGCACCGCGCTGGTTCTCTTGTCTGCATGTCACAAACCAAGCGAAACCGTTACCCTTCAAGGCGAAACCATGGGCACGACTTATACCGTCAAATACCTTTCAGACGGCCTCGATTTACCCAAACCGGAAATCATGCAGACGCAAATCGACGACGTGCTACGGGAGGTAAACCGCCAAATGTCGACCTATCAGCCGGACTCGGAAATCAGCCGATTTAACCGAATGCGCGAAACCAACCGCCCGCTTAAGATTTCCCGAGATTTTGCCGATGTCACCGCCGAAGCCGTACGCTTAAACAAGCTGACCCAAGGTGCATTGGACGTTACCGTCGGCCCACTGGTCAATTTATGGGGCTTCGGGCCGGATAAAGAAATCACATACGCGCCCGGCCAAACCGAAATCGAAAAAGCCGCGCAGGCCGTCGGCATGGATAAAATCGTGTTGGAAAACGGAAAATCCCACACGCTGGCCAAAACCCAAGCCGGTGTTTACTTAGACTTATCCTCCATCGCCAAAGGATTCGGTGTCGACAAGGTATCACAACATCTTGAAAAATCAGGCATTCGGAACTATTTGGTCGAAATAGGCGGCGAGCTGCGCGGCAAAGGCCGCAATGCCTCCGGCGAAGCATGGCGGGTGGGCATTGAACAGCCGAACATGATAGAAGGCAGCGGCACACAGATTATTGTCCCCTTGGACAACCAATCCTTAGCCACATCGGGCGACTACCGAAATTTCCATTTAGATAAAGACGGCAACCGCCTCTCCCACATTATCGATCCGCAGACACGCGCGCCCATCAACCACAAACTGGCCTCCGTCAGCGTGATTACCGATAACGCCACTACTGCCGACGGCCTTTCGACCGGCTTATTTGTTTTGGGAGAAGAAAAAGCCTTGGCACTTGCCGAACAACACGGTTTGGCGGTATTCTTCATCATCTACGACGGCAACGGCTATAAAACCGAAATGTCCAGCGCATTCAAAAAGTTAGTTAATTAATTCAACCTGGGAACCCACATCATGAAAACCATTTTCTTAACCTTCGGCATTTTCCTGCTGGTCATTTTAGGCATGGCACTCGGCTATATTTTCTCCAAACGCTCGATTAAAGGCAGCTGCGGCGGCATCTCCGCCTTGGGCATGGAAAAAATGTGCGATTGCGATACGCCTTGCGACACGCTGCAAAAGAAATTGGATGCCGAAAAAGCAGCCGGCGAAAGCAAAGGCATTGTGGTCGATCACTGATGGTTTGATAAGCAATTAATGTACAACCGCAATAAGATACATAAAACAAATGACGGGGTGGAAACCCCGTCATTTTTTACGCCATCGCCAGGCCGTCTGAAAACCGTTGCGATCCATCCTGCCTCGTTGTTCAGACGGCCCGAGAAGCCGAAAAACTGATTAACGCACAATACCTTCAAGCAGTGGGCACATGAACACAATCCGTCTGCCGATAAAATCCCTCGGCAAACGATAGTGTAAAAATCCGAACCACATTATCTGTCTGCTTCCGAAAGGTGCCATAAGCGTACTTACAGCTTACCCGAACCGCTGACTTCGATCTCAACGCGGCGGTTGGGCTTGAGGCATTCGATTAATTCGTTGCGCGGCAAGGTATTGCCGCATTCCTGTACAGGCCGGCTTTTGCCCAACCCTGAAGCACTCATCACACCCGCTGGTACACCTTGCCCAATCAGGTAACGGCGCACGGTCTCGGCACGTTGGGCAGAGAGCCGGTCGTTATAGGCATCGCTGCCCAAACGGTCGGTATGGCCGGTGATGCGGATGGATTTGAGGCGGTCGAAGCTTTTGACTTTTCCCGCAAACTCATCCAAGCGTGCACGGCCTTCGGCATTCATATCGCTGATACCTGATTTGTCGAAAGCAAACAAGGTATCTGTACCCACGGTATAGCGCTGCATGTCTTCATTTGACTGCACCGGCGGACAGACCACCGTTTCCGGATCGACTGCCTTCCAGAAAAAGCTGCGGGCGTATTTATGCTTGTCGTAAACAATCTTGAATTGGCAGGTGGTGACATTGTCGGTGCCCTCGCCGGGGGTATGGAAATGGAACACATAATCCCATTCGCGCACATTGAACATGCCTTCGTTGAAATGCGGCCGACCCAAGATTTTGTAGAACTGATCTTTGGTCATGCCCGCTTTCACCTGGGCCAACTCGTCGACAGTAGGGAACGTGCCTTTACGGTTGTCAAAAGAAGGAGACACGCGGGTGTAATCGGGAAAAACCGGCTCGCCGTCCCGGATGGTGCCGTCGGACAATACATCGCTTTTGGTGGCACAGGCCGACAACAACGCCGCCAATACGATGCAGGCGCTTGTTTTGAACATTTGATTTTTTTTCATGATTTTATCCTTGTGGCTTTCAGACGGCCTCATGATGAAAGGCCGTCTGAAAGCATGAGCGGTGAACAGATTACCACTGATAGCCTACGCCGGCAGTGGCACCGTAGTTGCCGCGCGAATTGCCGGTGGCCGAACCTTTGATGACCCAGTTACCGTTGTCGGAAATGCTGGAATAACCCAAAGCATAGCCGCTTTCGCCGCGGTAGGCGCTGCCAGCTATGGCAACCATGCTCTTACCCGGCAGGTACGCTTGCGGCAGGCCTGCCACCGCCATAGCGGCAGCGGCGCCCGCGTTAGCACGTTTCTCGACGCTGTCGATGCGCTGGTTAAGCTGGTTACCCATGTTTACCGTATAGTTGGCTACGTTGTTGATGGCTTCGTTGGTGTAGTGCAGCTGGCTGCCATTAACCGCATCGGTCGAGGTAGGCGATACCACACCTGCGGCAACATTTTGCACTTGGCGGGTTTGTCCTTCCGTACCCACGCTTACCACGCCCACAACATCGTTTACCCCGGCAACATTGGCATCATTCGCTCCGGCGAAAGTGTAATGACCGCCTTCAGCTGTGGTATGCACCGCGGCTGCCGAAGATTGGTTACCCAAAATCACCGAATTATCCATGGTTTGCGTCACGCTGTTGCCCAATACAAAAGTATTGTCGGTCGACAGGGTATTGTTGTTGCCCACAGAGTAAGAATTATCGCCGTCGATAATCGAAGGGTCGCCAATCGCACCGGAGTTTTTACCGCGAACAATATTGCCCGTACCGATGGAAATGGTGTTGTCTGCCAATGCCTGCGCTCCGCTGCCGATAGCCACGGCATTTTTTCCTGTCGCACGGGTGCGCTGAGCCACGCTGTTGCCGTCTGAACCGGTAGTGGTGTAGGTGTTACCCATGGCAACCGCGCCTTCGCCTTCTGCTTCCGACTGATAGCCGATGGCGGTAGCATAAGCACCTGATGCGCTGGAGTCTTCGGTATTATGGCCCTGCACCACCGGCTGCACTGTTCCATCGTTGGTATGGAAGAACTTGATACCCTGTTCGTTCATCTTACCGATGGCTTGAATCACGTCGTTGGTAACATAAGTGTTCTGCCCTTCCACGTTGTAGGTCGTCAGCGTGTATTGGTTACCGCCCTTATCGGTCGATACCGCTACGGTTTGGTTGTTTTCGGTCGTGGTGGTTGTCGTTCCGTCCGCATTGGTTACAGTCGTCACAACCGTGCCCGCAGGCGTGGCGGTGCCGTCGGCATTCTGCGTCGCCGGCGCTTGGACTGACTTAATCTCATCGCCATTGCCGCCCAATACACGGTACACCTGATACAGCTGGCTGCCGTTTACTGCTTCTTTGCTGGTGGCGGAAATCTCACCGTCGGCTACGTTGGCGATGACTTTTTTGCCTGCGTCAATACCGGTCGTACCGACTTTGACGTCACCTGCTTTGAGGCCGTCTGAAGTCAGTGCCACGTCGTTGCCGGCTTTCACTCCGCTGTTGTCCAGTACGGTAGTACCGGCTTTGACTTGGCCGTTGACGGTCACGTTGTTGAATTCAACGTCGTCTTTCGTCTCGAACGTGAAGGTTTTGCCGTCGCGTTTGACGTTCAGGTTTTTGCCTGCGGCAAATTCAACGGTGTCGCCGGCTTTGACCAACTCTTCAGCGGCATTGTCGCCCGCGGCTTTGTTGCCGCCCGACTTGGCTTTCCAGCCGATGCTGTTGACGGCGTTGGCGATGTCGCCCGCAGTCGCGAGTTTGGCTTCGTTGCCGTTGGCCGGTACGTCGATGCGGCCGTCACCGTCGGTATCGGCCAACTGAGTGGTGTTGGCTTTCAGTTTGCCGTCTGTACCTTTGGTGATGGTGGTGCCGTCAACGTTTACCGACAGGTCGAAGACGGGGGCTTTGGTCTTCGGATCTGTGTCCGGTGTAACGGTAACCGATTTGTCGGTAGATTTGACTTTGCTCGTGGCCGCCGCTTTCGCCGCTTCCAGCTGGCTGACGTTCACCGCGTCTTTGGCAGCCTTACCGTCGGCTACGTTGGCGATGGTTTTGCTGCCCGCGTCAATACCGTCTTTGCCGACTTTGACGTTACCTGCTTTGAGGCCGTCTGAAGTCAGTGCCACGTCGTTACCGGCTTTCACTCCGCTGTTGTCCAGTACGGTAGTACCGGCTTTCACTTCGCCGTCCGCACCCAGGTTGATTTTTTCGGCCAACTTGAGGGTCAGCGTGTCATTACCGTCGGCAACAACGGCGATGTTGTTGTCGGTCAGGTTGCCGGTTGCGCCGCCTTTGAGGTTGACGGTCGTACCCAGTCGGCGCGTTACGTTGCCACCTTGGTCACCTGCGAAAGTCAGCGGGCTGAACGCCTGCGCCGCGGTTTGGTTGATCGCGTCGTTGACGTTGCTGACGGTTTGGCCGTCAACGGTCAATGCGGTATCGGTCAGGGTGTTGCTGCCGACGGTAAGGCCGTCTGAAGTCAGTTTGACTTTGTCACCTTGGCCGACTTTGATACCGTCTTTGTTCAATACGGTATCGCCTGCGGTAACACTGTCGAGGTTCACATCGCGTTTCATCGCCACGGTATAGGTCGTGCTGCCGTCCGGATTGGTGGTGTCCGGTGTGACTTTGACATTCTCGCCTTCCACCACTTTGGTCGTGGCCGCTGCTTTGGCTTTCTCCAGCTGGCTGACGTTCACCGCGTCTTTGGCATTCTGACCGTCGGCTACGTTGGCGATGGTTTTGCCGTCCGCATCAATGCCGTCTTTGCCGACTTTGACGTTGCCCGCTTTGAGGCCGTCTGAAGTCAGTGCCACGTCGTTACCGGCTTTCACTTGGCCGTTGACGGTAACGTCGTTAAATACAACGTCGTCTTTCGTCTCGAACGTGAAGGTTTTGCCGTCGCGTTTGACGTTCAGGTTTTTGCCTGCGGCAAATTCAACGGTGTCGCCGGCTTTGACCAACTCTTCAGCGGCATTGTCGCCCGCGGCTTTGTTGCCGCCCGACTTGGCTTTCCAGCCGATGCTGTTGACGGCGTTGGCGATGTCGCCCGCAGTCGCGAGTTTGGCTTCGTCGCCGTTGGCCGGTACGTCCACTTTGCCGTCACCGTTGCCATCGGCCAACTTAACGGTGTTGGCTTTCAGTTTGCCGTCACCGTCTTTGGTGATGGTCGTACCGTCGACGTTCACCGACAGATCAAAGACGGTCGCCTGGTCTTGATCTTTGCGGTCGGTGATGTTGACCGATTTGTCGGTGGACTCGACTTTGCTCGTGGCCGCCGCTTTGGCTGCTTCCAGCTGGCCGAAGTTCACCGCGTCTTTGGCATCCGCACCGTCGGCAACGTTCTTAATAACGGTGTCGCCGGCATTGATGCCGTTGGCGTCAATGCTCACCGGACCGGCTTTGAGGCCGTCTGAATTCAGCACGTTGTTGCCGGCTTTGATTTCGCCGTTCGCACCCAGGTTGATTTTTTCTGCCAACTTGATGTTCAACGTGTCGTTGCCGTCGGCAACAACGGCGATGTTGTTGTCGGTCAGGTTGCCGGTCGCGCCGCCTTTGAGGTTGACGGTCGTACCCAGTCTGCGCGTTACGTTATTGCCGCTATCACCCGCGAAAGTCAGCGGGCTGAACGCCTGCGCCGCGGTTTGGTTGATCGCGTCGTTGACGTTGCTGACGGTTTGGCCGTCAACGGTCAATGCGGTATCGGTCAGGGTGTTGCTGCCGACGGTAAGGCCGTCTGAAGTCAGTTTGACTTTGTCACCTTGGCCGACTTTGACACCGTCTTTGTTCACTACGGTATCGCCTGCGGTAACGCTGTCAACATCCAGAGCACGCTTCAGCTTCACGGTGTAGGTTTTGCTTTCATCCCCGTTGTCCGAAGGCGTCACTTCGATGTTCTCACCCGCTTCGACTTTGGTCGTGGCCGCCGCTTTGGCTTTCTCCAGCTGGCTGACGTTCACCGCGTCTTTGGCATTCTGACCGTCGGCTACGTTGGCAATGACTTTTTTGCCTGCGTCAATGCCGTCTTTGCCCACTTTGACGTCACCTGCTTTGAGGCCGTCTGAAGTCAGTGCCACGTCGTTACCGGCTTTCACTCCGCTGTTGTCCAGTACGGTGTCGCCCGCTTTAACCTGACCGCCGACGGTTACGTTGTTAAACTCAACGTCGTCTTTCGTCTCGAACGTGAAGGTTTTGCCGTCGCGTTTGACGTTCAGGTTTTTGCCTGCGGCAAATTCAACGGTGTCGCCGGCTTTGACCAACTCTTCGGCGGCATTGTCGCCCGCGGCTTTGTTGCCGCCCGACTTGGCTTTCCAGCCGATACTGTTGACGGCGTTGGCGATGTCGCCCGCAGTCGCGAGTTTGGCTTCGTCGCCGTTGGCCGGTACGTCCACTTTGCCGTCACCGTTGCCATCGGCCAACTTAACGGTGTTGGCTTTCAGTTTGCCGTCACCGTCTTTGGTGATGGTCGTACCGTCGACGTTCACCGACAGATCAAAGACGGTCGCCTGGTCTTGATCTTTGCGGTCGGTGATGTTGACCGATTTGTCGGTGGACTCGACTTTGCTCGTGGCCGCCGCTTTGGCTGCTTCCAGCTGGCCGAAGTTCACCGCGTCTTTGGCATCCGCACCGTCGGCAACGTTCTTAATAACGGTGTCGCCGGCATTGATGCCGTTGGCGTCAATGCTCACCGGACCGGCTTTGAGGCCGTCTGAATTCAGCACGTTGTTGCCGGCTTTGATTTCGCCGTTCGCACCCAGGTTGATTTTTTCTGCCAACTTGATGTTCAACGTGTCGTTGCCGTCGGCAACAACGGCGATGTTGTTGTCGGTCAGGTTGCCGGTCGCGCCGCCTTTGAGGTTGACGGTCGTACCCAGTCTGCGCGTTACGTTATTGCCGCTATCACCCGCGAAAGTCAGCGGGCTGAACGCCTGCGCCGCGGTTTGGTTGATCGCGTCGTTGACGTTGCTGACGGTTTGGCCGTCAACGGTCAATGCGGTATCGGTCAGGGTGTTGCTGCCGACGGTAAGGCCGTCTGAAGTCAGTTTGACTTTGTCACCTTGGCCGACTTTGACACCGTCTTTGTTCACTACGGTATCGCCTGCGGTAACGCTGTCAACATCCAGAGCACGCTTCAGCTTCACGGTGTAGGTTTTGCTTTCATCCCCGTTGTCCGAAGGCGTCACTTCGATGTTCTCACCCGCTTCGACTTTGGTCGTGGCCGCCGCTTTGGCTTTCTCCAGCTGGCTGACGTTCACCGCGTCTTTGGCATTCTGACCGTCGGCTACGTTGGCAATGACTTTTTTGCCTGCGTCAATGCCGTCTTTGCCCACTTTGACGTCACCTGCTTTGAGGCCGTCTGAAGTCAGTGCCACGTCGTTACCGGCTTTCACTCCGCTGTTGTCCAGTACGGTGTCGCCCGCTTTAACCTGACCGCCGACGGTTACGTTGTTAAACTCAACGTCGTCTTTCGTCTCGAACGTGAAGGTTTTGCCGTCGCGTTTGACGTTCAGGTTTTTGCCTGCGGCAAATTCAACGGTGTCGCCGGCTTTGACCAACTCTTCGGCGGCATTGTCGCCCGCGGCTTTGTTGCCGCCCGACTTGGCTTTCCAGCCGATACTGTTGACGGCGTTGGCGATGTCGCCCGCAGTCGCGAGTTTGGCTTCGTCGCCGTTGGCCGGTACGTCCACTTTGCCGTCACCGTTGCCATCGGCCAACTTAACGGTGTTGGCTTTCAGTTTGCCGTCACCGTCTTTGGTGATGGTCGTACCGTCGACGTTCACCGACAGATCAAAGACGGTCGCCTGGTCTTGATCTTTGCGGTCGGTGATGTTGACCGATTTGTCGGTGGACTCGACTTTGCTCGTGGCCGCCGCTTTGGCTGCTTCCAGCTGGCCGAAGTTCACCGCGTCTTTGGCATCCGCACCGTCGGCAACGTTCTTAATAACGGTGTCGCCGGCATTGATGCCGTTGGCGTCAATGCTCACCGGACCGGCTTTGAGGCCGTCTGAATTCAGCACGTTGTTGCCGGCTTTGATTTCGCCGTTCGCACCCAGGTTGATTTTTTCTGCCAACTTGATGTTCAACGTGTCGTTGCCGTCGGCAACAACGGCGATGTTGTTGTCGGTCAGGTTGCCGGTCGCGCCGCCTTTGAGGTTGACGGTCGTACCCAGTCTGCGCGTTACGTTATTGCCGCTATCACCCGCGAAAGTCAGCGGGCTGAACGCCTGCGCCGCGGTTTGGTTGATCGCGTCGTTGACGTTGCTGACGGTTTGGCCGTCAACGGTCAATGCGGTATCGGTCAGGGTGTTGTTGCCGACTTTGAGGCCGTCTGAAGTCAGTTTGACTTTGTCGCCTTGGCCGACTTTGACACCGTCTTTGGTCAGGGCGGTGTCGCCGTTTTTAACGCCTGCCGTATTGACGGTCGTAGCACCCGCTTTGACGCTGTCAACGTTGATGTTGTCGGCCAGGTCGAACGTGACCGCATTGTCGCCGGCTGCTTTGCTGACGACGATGTTGTTATCGGCGCTGTTCAAATCAACGGTTCCGCCTGCGGCAACCTTACTGCCGTTTGCACCTTCTGCCGTCAGGTTCCAACCGGCATTGGCGGTGTCAGAAACGGCTTTCAACTGGTCTTCGGTCGCGGCGCGGCCGGAGGCGATGCTTGCCGGATTCCATGCGGTGTTGCTCAGTCCGGTCACGGTACCGGCGGTGCCGTCAACGGTCACAGGGTTGGCTTTGCCGATGGTGACGCTGTCGGCCAGTTTGAGCTGTACGCCGCCGGCAACGGTTTCGCTGCTGATGTTGCTGTCGCCTTTGATGTTGACGGTATCGCCCAAAGCGTAATTGCGGCTGCCTGTCGTACCGCCGATATTGATGCCTTTGGCGATATTAGCGGCGTTGTTGCCAATGTCGGTTTTATTGGCCGCAATGTCGGCTGTGTTTTGTGCAACGTTTTGGTTGGTGGTGGTCAATTGGCCGAAATTCACCGCGTCGTCAGCCTTCTGGCCGTCGGCTACGTTGCTGATACGTTCTCCGCCTGCATCCAAGCCTTCGGCGGTCAGCTTACCGGCAAAGGTCGGGGCGTCGGCCAATTCGATTTTGACCAACCCATTGGTTACCGTGGTGCGGACATTGCTGCCGGAAGCGGCAGCCCCGTCGGCCAGGCCGCCTTTGATTTGCAGGTGCGAACCCAATACTTGATCGCTTCCGCCGGACACGATGGTGCTGCTGCCGTTATTGGCATTGCCGCTTACGGTCAGGGGTTGCTGCAACGCGGTATTCAGGTTTTTCAGGGCATCGGCCACATTGTTGACCGGAGCCATGGTGCCGCCGTTGGCGTATTTAATGGTGTATTCCGGCTTCTTCAATGTGCCGTCGTTGCCCACAGCCGCGCCGCCGCCCAAAGCGGTTGCCAGTTGGCCCAGCTGGGTTACATTCACCGCATCGGTGGCTTTGGTACCGGCGGCTACGTTGGTAACGCGGGTCGGTACGGCGGTTTGCGGATCGGTGGCATTGAGTGCGCTAATCAAAACATCGGTACCGGCGTAAGCCTCGGTGGCAATTTTGCCGTCCGGGCCGATGATGGTACGGCCGCCTGCATCTTTCTTCACTTTCTTAAAGCTGACATCGCCGTTGCTATCCACTTCACGCAACAATTGGTCGCCCGCTTCGTTGACATAAGAGAAAGGCGAATTGGCTTCGACGACGGCCAAGCTGGTGATGCCGATATTGTTAATTGCATCTTGCAGCTGACCGACATTCACCGCATCATTCGCATCGGTACCATCCCCCACGTTGGTGATGGTTTGCCCACCCGCATCCAAGCCCTTCGCGGTCAGCTTGCCGCTGAACACAGGCGCATCGGCCAGTTTGACGGTAATGGTGTCGGTACCGTTGCTCTCGGTAACGATGTTGTTGGCAGATGCCGTGCCGGTGTGGTTGCCGCCTTTGATTTTGACGGTCGAACCCAGCGTGCGCGGACTGTCTGCGCCTTTGTCGGCGGCAAAAGTCAACGGTTTGTCGAGGCGGTTGCTCAAATTGGTCAACGCGCCTTGAATAGAATTGGAGGTTTGCGCCTGCGCACCGCTGCCTGTGGTGTAGGTCGGTGTGGTCACACTGCCGTTATTCGGATCGACTTGGAAACCCAAAGCATCAGCCAAGGTGTTCAGTTGCAACACATTGACCGCATCATTTGCCTTCTTACCGGCAGCCACATTACCGATGGTTTGGTTGTTGGCATCCAGGCCGCCGGCCGTAATGTAGGTTTTGCCGCCCACACTGACGCCGCCATTGCCCAACACAACTTGGTTGGCGCCGCTGCCTGCCGTGACGCTGCCCACATTCAAATCGTCATTCAGCTTGATGTTGATTTGGCTGCCCGTCGCTTCGGTGGTGATGTTGCTGTCGCCTTTTACCGCCACGGTCGAACCCAACAGTTGTTCGGTGGTACTACTGCCTTTGTCACCTGTGAACGTGAGGCCGTCTGAATCGACTTTGGTTTTCGCATCAACACCTTTTTTGATGTTCTCTTTGGTGTCATCGGCCAGATCGATGGCGTAGTTAGTCGTTACCGCCTGAGTGGTATTGTCGGTGTTCGGCGTTTCAGTTTTTTTCAGCGCGCTGCCCACCGATACCGTAGTCTTGTCTGCGCTGACGGTATAGGTAGTGTGGTTGCCGTTGACATTATCCTGAACGTGGGTATTGCTGCCCGCAACAACGCTGCTGGTTTTTTCGGTTCGCTGAGCCGCTTCGTTAACGGCTTTGGCGACTTCTTCCGCGGTGGCGAAACGGTCGCCCGCCGCCGCAGCGGTGACGTTGCCTGCCGCATCGGTATTCAATGCGGATTTGTTCACGGAATAGCTGATGCCGTTTGCACCATTGGAAACGGTTGTGCCGGTGCCATTGACAAAATTAACGGTTTGGCCGTCTGAAACTTTTTGCACGTTACCGTTGACGGCGACATTGAAGCTCTGCATTGCAGTATCGGCTCTGCCCAAACTGTCTTTAGCAGTTTGGCTCAAATCAACGGCATAATCAGTCACGTTGCCACCTTTGTCCGCATCTGTAACCGTAACATAGCTGGTGTCCGCGCTGGACGCAGTCGTGCCTTTGGCGTTGACGGTGTAAGTCGTCGCGCCTGTTGCCTGGTCTGGCACCGCATTTACCGATGCAATGTTGGTACCGGCTACTACAGTCTCTTTGACCGCTGCGATGGCTTCGTGAATCGTGTCTTTACCTGTTCCGCCGATGTCGCTGAACGTGATTTCGCCTGTCGTCGGATTCAGCGCGGCATTGTCGCCGAATTCGGTTTTGACCGATTTTGCCAGCGTACTCAATACATTGTTGGTTGCAAAAAGCTGGCTGCCGTTGATGGCATCGGTAGAATCGTCAGAAATCTTACCCGGTGCCACATTGATAATTTGGCGTTCTTTGCCTTGCGCGCCGACGCTGACGATACCCGAAGCGGTTCCGGCAAATGTGCCGTAGGTGATGTCGCCTACTGTGGCTTTAGTAACTTTGCTGGCTTGGCCTGCTTGGTCTGTAGGGGTTGTGGCCGAGCTTTCGTTGCTGTCATGACCCAAAATCACATTATTGGCGGCTGTGGCGGTAATGTTGTTGCCGAGCACCACAGTGTTGTTACCGCTGACTTTATTGCTCTTACCTATGGCAGTCGAATTCTCAGCAGCTTCAGTCGAATAACCGATAGCAATCGCATAATTACCTTTTGCTTTGGTACTGTTCGGCAGATTCTGCGCCGCACCGATGGCGATGGAAGACGTGCCTGATGCTTCAGCGGCATAACCTTGAGCAATGGCATAGTTGCCCTTTGCTTTTGCGCTGGCACCAATTGCCGTCGCTATCGATCCGGTTGCCTGAGTGCGCGAACCGACGGCTACCGCGCTGCTGCTGCTTGCCAATGCACGTCCGCCGACAGCCACCGTATTGTCAGCAGTCACCTTACCACCCGGCAGTTGAGCATCTGCAGCAGCAGTAATCGAGTTTGCATACGCACCGAACATGACGTTCTGCGTACCGTGGATACCTTGACCTGCAGCTGTACCGATAGCACTGTTGTTGTTCGTTGTCGTCGCATCTTTCAAAGCACCATCACCGATGGCGACGTTACTGCCGTTGCCGGTGCTGGTCGCATTGTTCATGGCATTGCGGCCGACGGCAACGTCGAATGTTCCTTTAGCCTGCGCATTATGACCAATGGCCACAGTGCTTGACTCACTTGCAAGCGCGCTGACACCGACTGCAGTAGCGGCAACACCCGAAGCAATCGTTTTTGCACCCAATGCGGTCGCACTGTCTGCGCTTGCTGTGGCTTTATAACCGTATGCATTTGACTGAAGGTTGCTCGCCACCGATTCACCACCCGTAGCCACACTTTGAACACCCGAAGCATCAGCCTTATAACCTACTGCAACAGTATAAGTATTGCCTGACTTCGAGATATCACCTATTGCAACGGCACTACTACCGGATGCAGCAGCCCCTTTACCGACAGCAACCGCACCCGTAGTCGATGCAGCAGCTGCGTGGCCGACGGCCGTCGACAGCCAACCTGATGCGTTTGCCGTGTTACCCAACGCAGACGCACCCTCTGCAGAGGCTGTTGTCCCACGTCCCAATGCAATCGAACCCGTACCGCCACTGGCTACCGCACCGGAACCCAATGCCGTTGCCTCCATAGAAAGTGCTTGTGCATTCTTACCGATTGCAGTCGCGCCTCTGCCATCTAGTTGACCTTCGCCACTTGCTTTCGCTGTTGCACCGTCACCAATCGCAATGGTGTTTTCATCCTCGGCTTTTGCAGCGTGACCCAAAGCCAAGGCGTTTTGAGCGGTGGCTGCAACCCCGTTATTACCGAATGCCAAAGAGTTCTTATCGCTCGCTTGTGCATTGGTACCGATGGCGTAGCTGCTGTGGCCGCTTGCATTCGCCCCATGCCCCATCGCATACGCACCTTCGTCGCTGGCTGTGGCATTCGTGCCTATCGCTACGGTATTTTTATTTTTGGCCGTTGCCGATTCGCCGATAGCAGTAGCGCCGACTACTGAAGCGGTAGCACCTCTACCCAACGCAACGGTTGAATTGGCAGACGCACTGGCAGACAGACCGCCGGCGAACGCGCCTTCGCCCCCTGCTGTGGCTGAGTGGCCGACAGCAGTCGCGCTGATACCTGTGGCAGCCGTATCGACACCTGCGGCCAAAGCGTTGGTACCTGTCGCACCTGTATTATCATAGTTGGTGCCTTGAGTACCGCCGTCGTTCACGCTGTAATAATGTGTATCGGCAGCCTGAAGCTGGGCGGCTACGGCGTAAAGCTGGCTGCCGTTAACGGCATCAGTGGAATCGGCCGTTAAGGCACCCGGGGCAACGTGTTTGATTTGGCGTTCATTACCGGCCGAACCGACCGATACTTGGTCGCCTGCCAACACATTTGCACCACCTTGAAAGTCGTTGTAGGTAACGCCGTTAATATCGGCAGTATTGACGATTGTGGCATCAGCATCAGTCGTCGAACCCGCGCCCAAGGCTATGGCATTCGCTTTTTTGGATTCCGCTCCCTTACCGATGGCAACGGCATTTTCAGCTGCCGTACCGCCACCGTTGGCTTGAATATAAGCATTTTGCGCAGTAATACCTGCCTGATGCGCGGCAGCCAATTGAGCCTTGGTAGCATTCTCTATTCTTTTGTCTCTGACATTTTGATCGACATATTCTTTATACCCTGTCAGATAAGCTTTTTTTACCTCATTACCGTCCAAACTGCCTGCCATGGCATCCGTACCCAGCGCGACAGCACCGTTGTCCACTGCCCGCGCATAAACACCGGATGCAACGGAACCCTCACCTGCTGCAATCGCACTGACCCCGAAAGCAGCCGCACCCAAACCTGCCGCATTTGTGCGTGTACCGAAAGCAGTAGATAAATCTCCGGAAGCAACAGACTGGACACCGACTGCAACTGCCGCACCACCGGATGCAGTAGAATTGAAATATCCCAGTGGATTATCCTGAGAACCTTTCTCAATGACATCCCCCCCCGATAATCTAGTATAAGTACTTGAAATGGAAGCGGGATCGTCGTTATCAACAATTGCATTCAAATCATCCCCGCCAATCGCAACAGATGAATCGCCGCTCGCTGTCGTATTGGCACCCAAAGACACCGATTGGCTACCCGTAGCCAAAGCCCTGTCACCAAGAGCTGCCGAGCCGGCATTACCTTTTGCATTGGTACCGATAATCACAGAATGGATCACATTAGTATTATCTAATTTTTTTGCACTATTTCCACTTTCCCTACCAATGAGAATATTATTCGACCCTTCGCTGGTATCGAAAATAGCCGCAGCAGCCTCCCCACTCGCGAACATACCCAATGCCAATACCGAAAGCATCAGGGCTTTACGGGAGCGCGTCGTTACCGGCGCATCCGCGGTCACGGTGCCTGAAGACGACTTGCCATGCGCCGTGGCGATTTCGGCGACGGCGGTGTAGGTTTGCGTAGTTTCGTTATAAACCACTCGGTACGTTTTATTCATAATGTGCTCGCTTTTCCAATTTCGATTTTCAAAGTTGTTTTAAAGGCAATGCAAAAAATTCTGTGCAACCTTGCTATGTAAACTGACGTAAATTGTCACTTTTAAACAAATTACGTAAGTATATTTCCCTGCTTTTTGATAGTTTTCAGACGGCATCAAATGTTCAATCATCTTGATTTCATACCGCTTATTCTATTTTTGTCATAACTTTGCCGATAAGGCAGACACTACAAACCAAACCGACATTTGATTAACATGCAATTTCCATGCCAAATCCATCACGACAAATTCATATTTTTATTTATATGATTATGAATGATTTTTAAACATCAATCCGAATATCATCTTATATTTTTAGTTCCCTCTCTAAAAATAATATTTTTTCTTTTTAAAACATCATGATATTGATAAACATAACAAAAGGCCGTCTGAAAAATTTTATTTCCTAATAAATGAAAATAAAATTTTTTCGGACTGCCTGATAAAACCCTGCCGCGAACGGTAGTTTTTTTGCAAAAATGATTTCTTATTGCCGTTATTGGATTTGTCAATAACTGTATGGCATGAATTACCAGGTTCGGTGGTCATTCGTTACCTACGCGAATGGATTCCGTCTGTTTCTTTGTTCTATTAAGGAGGTGCTTGTACGGTTACGCCGCTTGTGGTGGCTAACCGTACCTACTGCCTACTTCCGTATAAACAGTAGCTCGACGGCAGAAGCGGGCGGGATTTGAAGGCCGTCTGAAAAATTACGGGCGGGTTGTATGATTGGATGTGCCGTATGTTGGGAGACGCTCGTACGGTTACGCCGCTTATGGCGGCTAACCGTACCTACTTCCTTTGCTTCATTGATAAAACCATGCCGTCTGAAAACCGTTTTCCCAATATTTTTCAGACGGCATGGTTTTTGATGTGCGGTGTGCAGCAAGTGCACACTCTACGATTGTCTCCAATCCGTCATTAGCTGCGTGGGCGCACTACTGCTCGGAATAAATTTTGATTAAATATCATAATGTTATCAGTTTTATATTTCAGTTCGGTAGGGTGGGTACTCGTTGCCCACGCAAATGCATTCCGTATGTTTCTTTGCTTTATTGATAAAACCATGTCGTCTGAAAACCGTTTTCGCGATATTTTTCAGACGGCATGGTTTTTAATGTGCGGTGTGCAGCAAGTGCATACCCTACGATTGTCTCCAATCCGTCATTAGCTGCGTGGGCACACTACTGCCCGGAATAAATTTTGATTAAATATCATGATGTTAGAGGTTTATATTTCAGTAAAAAATGAAATTTTGAAACATCAAATAGTTAGTGAACATTGGATTCAGCAAACTGCTTCGATTCCGACAGTAAATTTTGAAGTTCCTGCAATCTGTCCCTTCCCCTGCGCTTAGCGCGGGGGAAGGTCAGGATGGGGGTGGTACTTCGCAGAAGTACATTTTGCCTGAGTTTCGGCAGATTTTAATGTTTCTGCGAAACATCACCCCCTCCCCAACCCTCCCCGCGCTAAGCGCAGGAGAGGGGGCAGATTACGGCAGCCCAAACACTGCTGATTTTGAGTCAGACAGAAGCTGAAAATGCTGAAAATATCAGCCTTTCAGATTTTCAGACGGCCTTGTCAAATGGTTTGTCGGTTTCGACTGCTTGGAAATCGGCGAAAAAAATCCTCTCCATCCGGTTAGGGAATCGAGAGGATTTCAGGAACGGGGGAAAGCTTCCTTTTTCAGGCATTACATGGCATGGGCGCAGCCGGATACCATTTTTTTCAAGGCTTGGGAATCTAAAATTTTGATGTGTTTGTGGTCGACTTCTATCAGACCTTCGTGGTGGAATTTCGACAGCGTGCGGCTGACGGTTTCCAGCTTCAAGCCTAAATAGCTGCCGATTTCTTCGCGCGACATGCGGAGAATAAAATCGTTGGCGGCAAAGCCGCGTGAATACAGGCGGTTGGAGAGGTTGAGCAGGAATGCGGCCAGCCGCTCTTCTGCGCGCATATTGCCCAAAAGCAGCATTACGCCTTGATCGCGCACGATTTCGCGGCTCATCAGGCGGAAAAAGTGGGTTTGCAGGCTGGGAATGTTTTGCCCCAATTCTTCCATGTGGGCAAACGGCAGCTCGCACACTTCGCTGTCTTCCAAGGCCACGGCATCGCAGCTGTGGATATGCGAACAGATGCCGTCCATGCCGATCAGTTCGCCCGACATGAAAAATCCGGTTACTTGGTCGCGACCGTCTTGGCTGGCTACGGTGGTTTTGAAGAAGCCGGCTCGAATCGCAAACAAAGATGTAAACGGTTCGCCGGCACGGAACAGATACTCGCCTTTTTTCAGACGGCGGCTTTGGCGGATAACGGCATCCAATTGGGAAAATTCATTCGGCATCAGCCCGACGGGCAAGCAGAGTTCGCGCAGGGAACACGTCGAACACAATGTTTTCATTTGATGGGTAGAATTGTGTGTGGCCATAAAACAAACACCTTTTTTATCGAAACTGCTTTGCCTGACTGAGTTTCTCTTGACTCATGTCAAGACGGGTTTATCATGATGTGGCATTCTAGCAAATTAAATTGGATTTTACTAATCCGTTAATCTATATATAATTATACCGCTGCCATCATGAAAATCATTCCTATAAAAAACAATGACCTGCCCGAATTCGACCGAGAACTGATCGCCAAATTGCCCGCCAGCGGCCCGCGTTATACGTCTTACCCCACCGCCGACCGCTTCCACAACGGTTTTGGCGAAGCCGAATACACCCATGCCCTGCACCTGCGCAGCATGGGCGCGCTCAACAAGCCTTTGTCGCTCTATATCCATATCCCCTTCTGCAACACCATCTGCTATTACTGCGGCTGCAACAAAATCATTACCAAAGACAAAACCCGTGCCGATGCTTATATCGAGTATCTCGAACGTGAAATGGAACTGCTCGCGCCGCATTTGAACGGCCGGCATCAGTTGGCTCAGCTCCATTTCGGCGGCGGTACGCCGACTTTTTTGAGCGACGACCAGCTCGAACGCGTCTTCGAGATGATACGCAGGCATTTTCAGTTGATGCCCAACGGCGAATATTCCATCGAAATCGACCCGCGCAAAGTCAGCCGCGAGACAGTACACCACTTGGGCAAACTCGGTTTCAACCGCATGAGCGTGGGCATTCAGGATTTCGACCCGAAAGTGCAGGAAGCGGTCAACCGCATCCAGAGCTTTGAGGAAACCAAAGAAGTGATTGACGCGGCGCGCGAAACCGGTTTCAAATCGGTGAGCGTGGATTTGATTTACGGCCTGCCGCATCAGTCGGTGGAAAGCATCAAAACCACCATCGACACCGTGTTAAGTCTCGACCCCGACCGTTTGGCTCTTTACCACTACGCGCATCTGCCGCACATTTTCAAACCGCAACGCCGCATCGATACCGATGCCGTACCCGGCAGCGAGGAAAAACTCGATATGCTGCAATACTGTGTGCAGACGCTGACCGGCCGCGGCTATGTGTTCATCGGCATGGATCACTTCGCCAAACCCGACGACGAGCTTTCCGTCGCCCTTAAAGAAGGCTGGCTGCAACGCAATTTCCAAGGCTATTCGACTTATGCCGACTGCGATTTGGTGGCGATCGGCGTATCGAGCATCGGCAAAATCGGCAGCACCTATGTGCAAAACGAACGCGACATCGAGGCTTATTATGCCGCCATCGACGAAGGCCGCCTGCCGGTCATGCGCGGCTACCAGCTCAACCAAGACGACCTTTTGCGCCGCAACATCATTCAGGATTTGATGTGCCGCTTCTCATTGGATTTCCAGATTTACGAAAGCGTGTTCGGCATACCGTTCCACCAGTATTTTGCCGACGAACTGGCCGACCTGCAGAATCTGGCCGAACTCGGCCTGCTGCGCCTGAAGCCGCACGGCCTGACCGTAACGCCGAAAGGCCGCTTCCTCATCCGCAATATTGCGATGGTGTTCGACTACCATTTGCGCCACAAGGAAACCACGGCGAAATACTCGCAAACCGTGTAAACCCTCACACAAAGGCCGTCTGAAAATTCAGACGGCCTTTGCGTATCTCATTGACTTCACAAGTATAAAGTCCTAACATTACAAAAAAATGACACACTCTCTCCATCATGCAGCAGCCCGACTTCTTCACCATTCCCAGCCCCTGTATCGGCGTTTGCGAAGCCAATGCCAAAGGCTATTGCAAGGGCTGCCTGCGCAGCCGCGAAGAGCGGCTTTACTGGCAGCAGATGAGCGACGACCAGAAACACCAGGTCATGCGCTTGCTGAGTATGCGCAAAAACAAAATCCGCAACCGCAAACTCGATTTGCTCGCCCCTGCCGATTTATACCCTGCCGAACAAACCGTTTTTGATTTCTGAATACAGTCAGGCCGTCTGAAATATTTTCAGACGGCCTGGTTTTTACGGTTGGCAGGCTTACACAATCAACCCCACGAATCCCGCCACCAACGACATAATCACGTTCACCATCGGGCCGATTACCGCCCATAACACCCCCGTCATCAGCAGAATCAGGATGACCCAAGTGCCGTAAGGCTCAATCTTGCGGTATTGCATCGACTGTTTCGCGGGCAGGAAACTGTCGACAAAGCGCCCTCCGTCCAAAGGCGGCACGGGCAGCATGTTCAACACAAACAAGACCGCATTGATGGAAATGCCGTATTGCGCCATTTTCGACATCGGATACTGATAAGATTCAGGCGCATACACCGCCGCCACCGCAGCCAGTCCCCACCCGAACGCCATCACCAGGTTCGACAACGGCCCGGCAACCGCTACCGTACGCATCCCCAAGCGGGTATTGCGGAAATTGCGCGGAACCACCGGCACGGGTTTCGCCCAGCCGAACATAAATCCGGTGGTGAAAAACAACACCGCCGGCACGATGACCGTACCGATCAAATCGATATGCGCCAAAGGATTCAGCGTCAGCCTGCCCATCTGCTCGGCGGTATGGTCGCCCCAATAACGCGCCGCATAGCCATGCGCCGCTTCATGCACCGTAATCGCCAGCAACACCGGCAGCACCGCCAGTAAAAATACACCCAAATCAAAATTCTGAGACATGGTTTTCGCTCCGTGGAAACGCGTTTCCTTACAAACGTTTTCCTGAATAAAGGCCGTCTGAAAATGCCGCACCGACTGCGCGGCAAAACCGTTAAACAACCGGCAATATAACAGATTTTGCAGATATGGGCATACGCCGCCGCTTCAAGACAGTGCAAATGCGGCAAGGCCGTCTGAAAAAATAAATATTTTTCAGACGGCCTTTACCGACACAGTTTACCCGCCAACCTGCAAGCCGTTTTTTTCCGCCAACAACGTCAGGAAACGCTGTCTGTCCTGCCCGTCAAACGCGTCCAGACGCAGCGGAATCAAGCATTCCTCCCACCCCTGCCGCCCGAGGCTTGCGCCGGCATGATGGCTGAAGTAAACACTTTCCGGCAAAACGTCCAGATACAGGATTTCCTTACCGCCTTTTTCTTCTGTGCGGAGCGTGCGGATGCCGTCCCAAGCGAACAATGCTTCCCGCGCCGAACCGTCGTGCCGCTCTCCCTCCTGATGAACCAGCCTGCAAAAACGGTTTTTCGACGGCCAATCCACTGCAGCGGCAGACACCACCAGCACCTGTTCCGTTATACCTGCCAAAACGCTGTTTTCGGCATAAATCTGACGCGATTTCCAGAAAATATCCATGCAGCGCATGAAAGCCGCTATCGTTGCCATCTGCAAAATCACAGCCGACACTACCGACCAATCCGAATTTGCACCCAACCACAACAAGCCCGACGCAGCCGCAGCCAACCCCCACCGCAGCGCAATCGCGGCAAACCTGCTCCGCAACCGCCGCGCCTGTTCCGCCGACAACAAAATTTCTTCGCCGCAAAACTCAAACCACGTTTCGCCATACTGCGGCACAGGATTCAGCGTAAACGAATGTTGCGCGCCCGTTTCGTCATAATCGACGAAAATCTCCACCCGCAGCCCGACCTTGAAAACATAAGGAATCGAGCCGATATGCCGACGCTCAAACACAAATTCCCTGTCTCCGCTGACCGCCAGCCCCCGATTTCCGTCCCATTGCGTTACTTCGCCGACCAAGCGGCGCGTGATGGGTTCGATATAGCCCAAATCCGTTCCCCTTTCCCGATAACGGCAACCCTACCGTTCCGAATCGGTACGAACCGCCCATCGGCCGTACCAATCCGAAACATTTACGCCGAAATTTGAAAGGCCGTCTAAAACCGCAAATCTTTTCAGACGGCCTGTTGAGTCAATTTTTTACAACCCGAACAATCCCTTATCGCCCTTGCCCTCGCGGATCAGCTCCGTGCCGTCGGTCATGTCGATGACGGTGGTCGGTTCCGTGCCGCACCAGCCGCCGTCAATCACCAAATCAACGCTGTGTTCCAAGCGGTCGCGGATTTCGTAGGGGTCGGTCAGCGGCTCGTCGTCTTCGGGCAGCATTAAAGTGCAGCTTAACAAAGGTTCACCCAATTCCTGCAGCAAGGCCAAGGCGATTTTGTTGTCGGGCACGCGCAGGCCGATGGTTTTGCGTTTCGGGTGCATGGTACGGTTGGGCACTTCTTTGGTCGCTTCCAAAATAAAGGTGTAGCTGCCCGGCGTGGCGGCTTTGAGTTGGCGGAACTGGCTGTTGTCCACTTTGGCGTAAGTGCCCAATTCGCTCAAATCGCCGCACATCAGGGTCAGGTGGTGTTTCTGGTCGATTTTGCGGATTTGCAGGATTTTCTCCATCGCGTTTTTATCGCCGAGTTGGCAGCCGAGCGCATAGCAGGAATCGGTGGGGTAAACAATCACGCCGCCGTTGCGCACAATGTCAGCCGCCTGCTTAATCAGCCGCTCTTGCGGATTGTCGGGGTGGATAGCGAAAAACTGCGCCATGTTCGTGTCCTTTTTATCGAGTCGTTTTTGTCCGGCGCATATTGTAAAACTTATTGATTGAAAAGACAAAAGGCCGTCTGAAAATAAAGTGTTTTCAGACGGCACGGCCTTATCAACGAAACAAAGAAACAGGCGGAATCAATCCGTGTGGGCAACAAGTTCCCACCCTACACGGGTCAGCTGACGATTGTAGGATATGAACTTGCTGCACACCGCATACAAAAACAAGGCCGTCTGAAAATGTCGGGAAAACAATTTTCAGACGGCATGGTCTTGTTTTATCGTCGGACAAGCCAACTGCGCGGGCAACGAGCGCCCACCCTGCCGCTTATTGATTGAAAAGACAAAAGGCCGTCTGAAAATAAAGTGTTTTCAGACGGCACGGCCTTATCAACAAAACAAAGAAACAGGCGGAATCAATCCATGTGGGCAACAAGTGCCCACCCTACACGGGTCAGCTGACGATTGTAGGATATGAACTTGCTGCACTCCGCATACAAAAACAAGGCCGTCTGAAAAATATCGGGAAAACGGTTTTCAGACGGTATGGTCCTGTTTTATCGTCGGACAGGCCAACTGCGCGGGCAACGAGTGCCCACCCTGCCGCCGAACCCGACTTGCCGCAAAACCGCAATCCAAGACAATCGTAGGGTGTGCGCTTGCTGCACACCGCATACAAAAACCATGCCGTCTGAAAATGTCGGGAAAACAATTTTCAGACGGCATGGTTTTATTTTATCGTCGGACAGACCAAACTGCGCGGGCAACGAGTACCCATCCTGCCGCCTAACCCGACTTGCCGCAAAACCGCAATCCAAGACAATCGTAGGGTGTGCACTTGCTGCACACCGCATACAAAAACCATGCCGTCTGAAAATGTCGGAAAACAATTTTCAGACGGCATGGTTTTATTTTATCGTCGGACAGGCCAAACTGCGTGGGCAACGAGTGCCGCCTAACGCCGGAACATTCAGACGGCCTTAAAACGTATCCTCCGGCACGCGTACCCAGCCCTCCATAATCACCCGCGCGCTGCGGCTCATGACGGCTTTGGTGGCGGTCCAGCGGCCGTCTGAAAGCTCCGCCGACGCGCCGACGCGCAAGGTTCCCGAAGGGTGGCCGAAGCGCACGGCGTCGCGTTGGCCGCCGCCTGCGGCAAGGTTGACGAGCGTACTGGGAACGGCGGCGGCGGTGGCGATGGCGACGGAGGCTGTGCCCATCATGGCGTGGTGCAGTTTGCCCATGCTCATGGCGCGCACCAGCAGGTCAACGTCTTCTTTCTGAACTGTTTTTCCGCTTGAGGCAACGTATTCCGCAGGCGGCGCAACCCAGGCGATTTTCGGCGTGTGCGCGCGGGTGGCGGCTTCGGCAACATCGGCAATCAAGCCCATTTTCAGTGCGCCGTAAGCGCGGATTTTCTCCAATTTGTCCAATTCGGCGGGGTTGCCGTTGATGTCGTCCTGCAACTCCTTGCCCGTGTAACCCAAGTCGGCGGCGTTCAGGAAAATGGTCGGAATGCCCGAGTTAATCAGGGTCGCGTCAAATTCACCCACTCCGGGAACGGACAATTTGTCCACCGCATTGCCCGTCGGGAACATATCGCCTTCGCCGTCGGCGGGGTCGAGAAACTCGATTTGCACTTCGGCGGCGGGGAACGTTACCCCGTCCAGCTCGAAATCGCCCGTTTCCAGCACTTCACCGTTCTGCATCGGCACATGCGTGATGATGGTTTTGGCGATGTTTTTCTGCCAAATGTTTACCGTGCAGATGCCGTCTGAAGGAATTTTTTCCTTATCCACCAATCCGTTGGCGATGGCGAACGCACCCACGGCGGCGGTAAGGTTGCCGCAGTTGCCGCTCCAATCCACAAACGGCTTGTCGATGGACACCTGGCCGAACAGGTAATCCACGTCGTGATCGGGTTTTGACGATTTGTCCAAAATCACCGCCTTGCTGGTGGACGACGAAGCGTTGCCCAAACCGTCAATCTGCTTGCCGTAAGGGTCGGGGCTGCCGAGCACGCGCAGCAGGATTTTGTCGCGCGCCGCCCCCGCTTCCTGCGCCGCCTCGGGCAGGTCGGTGCGTTTGAAAAATACGCCTTTGGACGTGCCGCCGCGGTAATAGACGGCGGGGATTTTGATTTGCGGCATTTGGTTTCTCCTTTGGTTTTGGGTTGTTCGGATGTTTATGCGGTGTCGGTTGGCGGGTTTGCGCCGTCCTGCTTAAGGCCGTCTGAAATATTTTTCAGACAGGCATTGCCTGCTTGGGTTCGCTGTTCAGTAGGTCGGGCATTTATGCCCGACGTAAACCGACATACGGCACAGGGAATTGTCGGGCATAAATGTCCGACCTACGCAGTTTGTTATTCCGCACGGTAGGGCGGGTGTCAACCCACCGTTTTCATTTCAGGCTGCCTGAAATTTTTCAGACAGGCATTTCAGACGACCTGCTCTACCATCCATTTTTCTATCGTGCCGTTTCTGACGGCGAACAGTTCGTGGTTGGTAATCGGGCGCATGTCCAATTTGTCCTGCTGTGCGGCCAGTATCTGTTCGCAAACTTCGGCGAAGGGTTCGCTGCGGTAATGCACGAGCGGGTAAAACGGGATGGCCGCCAAGCCTTTTGTGCCGTCGAGTTCGGGCGCGGCGGCGGGGTTGTCCATCGGCGCGTAGCAGGCGATGTCGGGACTTAAAACCAGCGTGCCGGCGGATTCTCCGATGTAGGTTTTGCTTTGGTTGATGTGGTCAACCAGCATGCGGTCGGCGTTTTTGCGGCGCATTTCCTGCAACAGATAAAAAGTGTTGCCGCCCGATACGTAAATATAGTCGTTTTGTTGCAAGGTTCGGGCGATGTGTTCGAGGGTTGCGGCGGCGATGTCCAATTCTTCGACGGCCATGCCGAGCGTGCGGAAAGCGTTGCGGGCATCGTCCACGTAGCCGCGGTATTCTTCCACCAGACTGGCGGTGGGGATGAAGGCAACGCTGCGGCCGACGGGATTGCCCGCGAATTTTGGGAACAGCGGGGCGACGTCGGCAAACGATGAGGTAAGAAACAGGTTGGACATGGGCTTTCCTTTGTTTCGCATGAGACTGTTTTCAGACAGGCATTTCAGACGACCTGCAAAGCGATGGGTTGACACCCGCCCTACAGATTGAAACGCGGTTCGGGATAGGTTGGGCGGTTAACCCGGTTTCAGACGGCATTGGGGTTTGTCGGGTCTTGACCCAACCTACGCATTTAAGGCCGTCTGAAATATTTTTCAGACAGGCATTGCCTGCTTGGGTTCGCAGTTCAGTAGGTCGGGCATTTATGCCCGACAATTCCCTTATGTCGGTTTACGTCGGGTATGAATGCCCGACCTACAGGCTGCCGCCTACTTGTAGGGCGGGTGTAAACCCGCCGTTTTTCAGACGGCCTCACACATACTCGCTGATTTCAATCAGATTATTGTCGGGGTCGCGGATGTACACCGAACGGATTTTCCCGACCGCGCCGGTACGTTCGACGATGCCTTCCACAATCGGAACCTGCTTCGCGGCCAATTCCTCAACCACTTTTTCCAGCGGCGTTTCGCTAATCAGGCACAAATCCATCGCGCCGCAGGTCGGGCGTTCCGCTTTGGGTTCGAACTCTTTGCCCTTTTGGTGCAGGTTGATTTTCTGATTGCCGAATTTCAAAGCTTTGCGGCTTCCGAGAAAAGTTTCCTCTTAGAAACCGAGAATTTGCGTATAAAACGCGATGGTTTTATCCATATCGGCGACGGTAAAAACGATGTGGTCGATGCGGGAAATCTGCATGGCGTTTCCTTGTTTCGGAACATGTAGCAACTGTATTTTAACCCCGTCGGGCAAAAATACCGTTGCTGCGGACTGCCGTTTGCGTCGGGCATGAATGCCCGACCTACAGAGTTGCCGGCTTGTAGGGCGGGTGTGAACCCGCCGTTTTGTTTTCAGCAAGCCTGAAATTTTTCAGACAGGCATTGTCTGCTTGGGTTTGCTGTTCAGTAGGTCGGGCATTTATGCCCGACAATTCCCTGTGGCTTGTAGAGCGGGTGTTAACCCGCCGTTTTATTTTTCAGACCGCCTGAAATTTTCAGACAGGCATTTTCAGACGGCCTGATAGTGGTGGGTTTACACCCACCCTACCTAGCATCCAGATTCGGATTACAGGCCGTCTGAAAACGTTTTAACCTGTCGGAAAAGGCTGCGTGACTACGCCGCGTTCCCTTCCAAAAAGTCCTGCGCAAACCGTTGCAGCACACCACCCGCTTCGTAAATCAACACTTCCTCGGCGGTGTCCAAACGGCTGGTTACGGGGACTTCGATGACTTCGCCGTTTCGGCGGCGGATAACCAAAGTCAAGTCGCCGCGCGGGACGCGTTCGCCGATGACGTCGTAGGTTTCGGTGCCGTCCAATTGCAGGGTATGGCGGTTCACGCCTTCTTTAAACTGCAAAGGCAGCACGCCCATGCCGATGAGGTTGGTGCGGTGGATGCGCTCGAAGCCTTCGGCGACAATGGCTTCCACGCCCGCCAAGCGCACGCCTTTGGCTGCCCAGTCGCGCGATGAGCCTTGGCCGTAGTCTGCGCCGGCCACGATAATCAGCGGCTGTTTGCGGTTCATGTAGGTTTCGATGGCTTCCCACATGCGCATGGTTCGGCCTTCGGGTTCGACTCGGGCGAGCGAGCCTTGGCGCACCGTGCCGTCTTCGTTTTTCACCATTTCGTTGAAGAGCTTGGGGTTGGCGAAGGTGGCACGTTGGGCGGTCAGGTGGTCGCCGCGGTGGGTGGCGTATGAGTTAAAGTCTTCTTCGGGCAAGCCCATTTTGGCGAGGTATTCGCCTGCCGCGCTGGTGGGCAGGATGGCGTTGGAAGGCGACAGGTGGTCGGTGGTGATGTTGTCGGGCAAAATCGCCAGCGGGCGCATGCCTTTGAGCGTGCGTTCGCCTGCCAGCGCGCCTTCCCAGTAGGGCGGACGGCGGATGTAGGTGGACATCGGCCGCCAGTCGTAGAGCGGACTCGGGGCTTTTTCGGCCGCGCCGGTGTCGAACATGGGGATGTACACGTCGCGGAACTGCTGCGGTTTCACGTATTCGGCAACGATGGCGTCGATTTCTTCGTCGGTCGGCCAGATGTCTTTCAGGCGGATTTCGCGGCCGTCTGAAACGCCGAGTACGTCGTTTTCGATGTCGAAACGGATGCTGCCTGCGATGGCGTAGGCGACCACCAGCGGCGGCGATGCCAAAAACGCCTGTTTCGCGTAGGGGTGGATGCGGCCGTCGAAGTTGCGGTTGCCGGACAACACGGCGGTGGCGTACAAATCGCGGTCGATGATTTCCTGCTGGATTTTCGGGTCGAGCGCGCCGCTCATGCCGTTGCAGGTGGTGCAGGCGAAGGCGACGATGCCGAAGCCGAGTTTTTCCATTTCAGGCAGCAGCCCTGCTTCTTTCAGGTAGATTTCCGCCACTTTCGAGCCGGGCGCGAACGAGGATTTCACCCACGGTTTGCGCGTCAGGCCCAAGCGGTTGGCGTTGCGGGCGAGCAGCGCGGCGGCCACCACGTTGCGCGGGTTGGAGGTATTGGTGCACGAGGTAATCGCGGCGATGACGACCGCGCCGTCGGGCATCAGGCCGTCTGAAGGCGTTTCGTAGGGCTGCGCCAAGCCTTTGGCGGCCAAATCGGTAGTAGCGAAACGCGCGTGCGGGTTGGACGGCCCGGCCATGTTGCGCACCACGGTGGACAAATCGAACTTCAACACGCGCGGATAAACGGCGGTTTCCAGCGCGTCCGCCCACAGACCGGCGGTTTTCGCGTAGTTTTCCACCAGCTTCACCTGCGCATCGTCGCGGCCGGTCAGTTTCAGATAGGCAATCGTCTGTTCGTCAATCGAGAACATCGCCGCCGTCGCGCCGAATTCGGGGGTCATATTGGAAATCGTCGCGCGGTCGCCGATGGACAAACTGCGCGCGCCTTCGCCGAAAAACTCCACAAACGCACCGACCACGCGCTCCTTGCGCAGAAACTCCGTCAGCGCAAGCACGATGTCCGTGGCCGTAATCCCCGGCTGGCGTTTGCCCGTCAACTCCACGCCCACAATGTCCGGCAGGCGCATCATCGACGCGCGGCCGAGCATCACCGTTTCCGCTTCCAAACCGCCCACGCCCACCGAAATCACGCCCAGCGCGTCCACATGCGGCGTGTGCGAATCCGTGCCCACACAGGTATCGGGGAAGGCCACGCCGTTTTTTACCTGAATCACGGGCGACATTTTTTCCAAGTTGATTTGGTGCATGATGCCGTTGCCAGCCGGAATCACGTCCACGTTTTCAAACGCGGTTTTCGTCCAATTGATAAAGTGGAAACGGTCTTCGTTGCGGCGGTCTTCGATTTCGCGGTTTTTGCGGAACGCATCCGGATCGTCGCCGCCGCACTCCACGGCGAGGGAATGGTCAACGATGAGCTGCGTCTGCACCACCGGATTCACCTTGCTCGGATCGCCGCCCTTTTCCGCAATCGCATCGCGCAAACCCGCCAAGTCCACCAGCGCGGTCTGCCCCAGAATATCGTGGCACACCACCCGCGCAGGGAACCACGGAAAATCCAGTTCCTGTTTGTTTTCAATCAGTTGACCCAACCACGATTGCAGCGTGGCCAAATCAACCTTGTCGGCACGGTTCACCAGATTTTCCGCCAGAATGCGGCTGGTGTACGGCAGCTTGTCGTAAGAACCCGGCTTGATGTCTTCGCACGCTTGGCGCGCGTCGAAGTATTCCAGATTGCTGTTGGGCAGGGGTTTGCGGTAAATCGCGTTGGTGGTCATGGCGTTGCTCCTTAAAAAATGTTTTTCTTGTTCAACAGGTTTTTCAGACGGCCTTGGGTACGGTAACGGCTTTCAGGCTGCAAGGCCGTCTGAAAATCAGGTTTCGGCAGCCTGAAAGGGAATCGGTCGGCGGGTTGGCACCCACCTTACAGGTTTGCGGGTAGGACGGGGGTACCCGCCTTTTCGTATGTTCAGTTCGTATTTTTCAGACAGGCATTTGCTTTACGGCTCAGGCCGTCTGAAAAGTCCGTAGGTCGGGCATTCATGCCCGACGTTTTTTCCATGTATCGCTTGCGTCGGGCATGAATGCCCGACCTACGGAGTTTCAGACGGCCTGACCGTGAGTTGACGCCCACCCTTTCTGACTGAACCGCCTTTTCAAAATCAGCTTTCCTTTACGGCGCTGTGTAACAGCTTTCCGCCCATCACCCCCAGCAGCAAACCGGCGGTCTTATCGATGTAAAAGGCTGCGCGGGCGAATGCTCCGCGGATACTGTTGCGCGAGAGCACCAGCACAATCATCGCATCCCATGCAAACACCAAAAGCGTCATCCATATGCCCAAGGCAACGGTCACGCCCATGCCCGCTTGCGGCGTCAGCACGACCGAAAACAGGCTCAGGTAAAAAATGATGTTTTTCGGATTCGACAACCCCGAAAGCAGGCCAAGCAGAAATTCTTTTGCAAACGAAGGCGCACGGCTGCCTGTTTCTCCGGCAGCCTGGGCGGTGATAAAGGCATAATCGCTGCGGCGGGCTTTGAGCGCGTGCCAGGCCACGTAAAGCAGAAAAGCCCCGCCGGCCGTTTTGAGCAGCGTCATCAGCCACAGCGAATGGGCGACCGCCGCGCCGACACCGATGATGCACAACACGATGTAGATGCCGTTGGCCAGCGCGATACCCAGCGCCATGCCGATTGCCCTGCGTCGGCTGTTGCGCAACGCGCTGCGCACCATCATCAGGAAATCGGGTCCCGGGCTGATTAAGGCCAGAAAGTGTGCGACGACCACCGTCATCACAATGCTGAAAGTTTGCGTATCCATCAATCTGCTCCGGGGGAATGTTTCAAACAATCTTTTTTCAGACGGCCTCAACCATCAGCGGCCGGTTTTGGTATAAGTGGCGCGAACCATGTCGCGCAAATCCACGCTGATCTGTATGCTCGGCACTTCTGCGGTCAGCTTTTGCACGGTTTCGGCCAAGGCGCGGCTCAGTTCGGCTTTGGCCGTTTCGCTGCGGCCTTCCAATAAGTTCAGGGTCAGATGGGCAAAGGCCTGTTTGCCACCGCCGGTCGAATAGTCCGCTTCGGCATAGCGGCACAGGCGGATTTTCAAATCGTATTCTTCAAACAGGCCGCTGTTTAACAAGGTGCGGTGCAGTTCGGGCAACGCTTCCTGCGGCATTTCCACGCCGCCGTATTCAACCGTTAAATGGGGCATTTTTTTATCCTTTGTTTTTCAGACGGCCTGTCCATTTGCCGCCGAACACGTGAACCAGCAAACCGGCCATCACCACCACGATGCCCGCCCAATGCCATGCGCCCAGGCGTTCGCCCAAGAAGATGTAGCCGACCAGCAGCGCAATTACGGGCACGCACAGCGCAAACGGGGTAATCTTCCCTGCCGGATGGCGCGAGAGCAAATCGCCCCACGCGGTGTAGCCGACCAAACTCGACACATAAGCCAGAAACAAGATGCTGACGATGCCCAAACCGCTGAGCGACAGCGTGTAAGAAACCAAACCGTCGGCACCGTATATCATTAAGGAAACCGCAGTAAACGCGGCCAATGCCGACTAGCTGCCCCACACCACCAATGAGAGCGGGTTTACCGGCCCGATGCGTTTTACCACGATGTTGCCGGCCGCCCAGGAAGCCGCCGCGCCGACCACCGCCAGCAGAGCCGCCAAGGGCATGCTGCCCTGATATTGCCCGATGCCGATGAACACCAGCCCCACCGCCGCGGCAAACATGCCCAGCAGATGATGGCGCAACACCGGTTCGCCCATCACCACGCCGGCCACCAAGACGGTGAGAAACACCTGAAGCTGCACCAGCAAGGCGGCCAAGCCCGTCGGCATGCCCAGCTCCAGCGCGGTAAACATCAGCCCGAACTGGCCGAAACTGATGGTCAGGCCGTAAAGCGCGAGCCAGTGCCAAGCCACTTTCGGCGGCTTGATAAACAACACCGCCGGAAAAATCACCAGCAAAAACCGCAGCATTCCTAAAATCATCGGCGGCACGTCGGCCAGCGCGGTTTTCATAAAGAAGAAATTAATGCCCCAAATACCGACTACGGCGGCAATCAGCAGCGCGTCTTTTGTGTTCATGGTGCAATCTCTTGACAGGCAAAACGGTTGTTATGGTTATCTTACCGCATCCGAAGCGGTTCAGACGGCCTCATGCACCTTAAGGCCGTAGGGCGGGAACGAACCCGCTGTTTTTTGTTTTTCAGTTTTTAGGGTGGGTGTGAACCCACCGTTTTTCCGTTTTGTATTTTCAGACGGCCTGAATGTTTTTCAGACAGGCATTTGTTTTAATAGTGAAGGCCGTCTGAAAAGTTTAATGTTCTAGTAACCTGTTTCCTCCTGCGAGGGCTGTTTCCGGTTTGGGTAAACGTTTCGAAAGGGGATGGTGGGTTCACACCCACCCTACCAATGGGTTCCGTAGGTCGGGCATTCATGCCCGACCTACGGGGTTTCGGTTTGTAGTTTTTTTCGTAGGGGGGCAACCCACCGTTTTTCTGTTTTGTATTTTCAGGCTGCCGAAAGGTTTCAGGCTGCCTGAATGTTTTTCAGACAGGCATTTGTTTTAATAGTGAAGGCCGTCTGAAAAGTTTAACGTTCTAGTAACCTGTTTCCTCTCTTGTGGGGGATGGTGGGTTGACACCCACCCTACCGATGGGCTCCGTAGGTCGGGCATTCATGCCCGACGATGGTTTGTTCCGCTTGGTTCGGTGTACGTCGGGCATGAATGCCCGACCTACCGGGTTTCGGTTTGTAGGGCGGGTGTGACCCCGCCGCTTGTTTTTCATCGGCCTGCCGAAGTTTTTCAGACAGGCATTTGCGTTTTCAGACGGCCTTTGCGGGAAAGGCCGTCTGAAAATGCTTTAACGCTCGTCCAACGGCACGAACGGAATATCGTCGGGGCCGGTGTAGTTCGCGCTCGGACGGATAATCTTGCCGTCTTTGCGCTGTTCTAAAACGTGCGCCGACCAGCCCGTGGTGCGTGAAATCACAAAGAGCGGGGTGAACATGGCGGTGGGTACGCCGAGTTTTTGGTAGGAGACGGCGGAGAACCAGTCCAAATTCGGGAACATTTTTTTCTCGTTCCACATCAGGGTTTCGAGGCGTTCGGCGATGTCGAACAGGCGCATGTCGCCGGCTTCTTTGCTCAAGTCGCGCGCGACTTCTTTGATGACGACGTTGCGCGGGTCGGACACGGTGTACACGGGGTGGCCGAAGCCGATGACGATTTCTTTGCGGCCGATGCGTTCGCGGATGTCGGCTTCGGCTTCGTCGGCGTTGCGGTAGCGTTTCTGGATGTCGTAGGCGACTTCGTTCGCGCCGCCGTGTTTCGGGCCTTTGAGCGCGCCGATGGCGCCGGTGATGCACGAATAAATATCGGAACCCGTACCCGCAATCACGCGGCTGGTGAAGGTGGAGGCGTTGAATTCGTGTTCGGCATACAGAATCAGGGAAACGTGCATGGCTTTGATGTGCGAAGCGGTCGGGCGTTTGCCGTGCAGAAGGTGCAGGAAGTGGCCGCCGATGCTGTCTTCTTCGCTTTCCACGTCAATGCTTTTGCCCTTGTGCGAATATTGGTACCAATACAGCAGAATGCTGCCCAGGCTGGCGATGAGTTTGTCGGCGATGTCGCGCGCTTCGCTTTCGGGCTGGCTTTCGCGTTCGGGGTGCACGCAGCCCATCATGGAAACGCCCGAACGCAAAACGTCCATCGGATGCGTGTGCGCCGGCAGGTTTTCCAGCATTTTGCGGACGCGGATCGGCAGGCCGCGCAAGGTTTGCAGCTTGGCTTTGTAGGCCGCCAACTCGCTCTTGTTGGGCAGATGGCCGTGAATCAGCAGGTGCGCGACTTCTTCGAATTCGCAGTGTTTGGCCAAATCGAGGATGTCGTAGCCGCGGTAGCTTAAGTCGTTGCCGCTTTTGCCGACGGTACACAGCGCGGTATTACCGGCCGCTACGCCTGACAGGGCGACGGATTTTTTGGGTTTGAAAGTCGGGGTTTCGGTTGTCATGATGTTTCTCCTGATTGTTACTTTTTTATGATTTATTTTTCAGACGGCCTTCTCGTTTAAGGAAAGGCCGTCTGAAAATCCAACAACTTCTATTTCTACGGCTTTATTTATTTTTGAAACAGCTTGTCCAATTTCTGCTCGAAATCGTGATAGCCCAAGTGTTCGTAAAGCTCGGCGCGGGTCTGCATGGTATCGACCACATTGGCCTGCGTGCCGTCGCGCATAATCGCTTCGTACACATTCAATGCGGCTTTGCTGGCGGCGCGGAAGGTGGAAAGCGGATACAGCACCAATTGCACGCCGTTGTCGGCCAGCTCTTTTTGCGTATAGAGCGGCGTCGAGCCGAACTCGGTAATATTGGCCAACACCGGCACTTTCACCGCATCAACGAATTGTCTGTACATGCCCAATTCGGTCATCGCTTCGGGGAAAATCATGTCGGCACCGGCTTCTACACAGGCTTGCGCGCGCTCAATCGCTGCATCCAAACCTTCTACCGCCAATGCGTCGGTACGCGCCATAATCACGAAGTTTTCATCGACGCGTGCGTCCACGGCGGCTTTGATGCGGTCAACCATTTCCTCTTTGGAAACAATGGCTTTATTCGGACGGTGGCCGCAACGTTTCTGCGCCACTTGGTCTTCGATGTGCACCGCCGCCACACCCGCACGCTCGAAATTGCGGATGGTGCGCGCGATGTTGAACGCCCCACCCCAGCCCACGTCAATATCCACCAGCAAAGGCGTATCCACGTTATCGGTAATTCGGCGTGCGTCAATCAGCACGTCTTCCATCGTGGTAATGCCCAAATCGGGAATGCCATTGGAGCAGGCAGCCACGCCGCCGCCCGAAAGATAAATCGCTTTAAAGCCGCTGTGGGTGGCCAGCCGTGCAAAATAGGCATTGACGCAGCCGACGACGGCCAACGGATTGGATTCTTGAACGGCTTGGCGGAAACGCAGGCCGGCTGAAGCTTGGGTCATCGTTTTTCTCCTCTTATCAATCACATCGTCAAATCAAACTTGATTGACATCACTCAAATCATTTTCAATAAACAGCATCCTGACAGCAATGATTCTGACCGGAACAAGCGGAAAACCGCTGCTTATTGGAAATCATTCGGGCGTTTTGTTTACAGGTTCAAACAAGGGGCGGAAGAAAAAGAATTAATGCTTGACCGCTTTGACAGGCGGCAAACCAAGTGCGGTACGCGGAGACGGAGGGAAAATCCCGTTGAAATAAAAAGACGGCGGCAAGATGGCGCGGAAAGTCATGGTGTGTTCCTTTGCATGATGTAGTTTCATGTAGTTTTTATTTGGTTCAAATCTAAGCCATAATTTTTGACGTGTCAAATCTTTTTTCAACCTGCTTGATAAAATTTATCGGTCAAAAATAAACAAGCGCATGGAAAATATTCCGAATGCGCTTTTCAAATCATCATAACTTTCTGTATTTAATCGATTTAGAAAGAAAAAATTTCCCTTCAGTCAAAAGCAATAAAATGTTTGACGGCATGAAAAATAAAAGTCTTGTCCGCCTGACGCAATCCAGCCGAAACGCCGCCCTGCCAACCCCTACCCGACGGTTCATGGAAAGCAGGCAGATATTTTTCAGACGGCCTGTCTGCCGGTTATATTCAAAACCTTCAGTTAACTTGAATATTTTTCATTCAAAACCGATTATTCAGTTGTTTATAACAATAAAAACAGGCCGTCTGAAACATCATGTTTTCAGACGGCCTGTTTGAAGCATTTTCCGGCAGGGCAAATCAACCGCCCATATACCAGAATTTCAATGCCCACAACACGGCGACAATCCACACCATCGGCGGCACTTCTTTCGCGCGGCCGCACAAGAGTTTAATCACCGCATAGCTGATAAAGCCCGCTGCAATGCCGTCGGCAATTGAGTAGGTAAACGGCATGAAAACGATGGTCAGGAACGCAGGGGCGGCTTCGGTGATGTCGTCCCAATCGATTTCGGTCGAGCTGCGCAGCATCTGTGTGCCGACATACAGCAAAGCCGGTGCAGTAGCGAAAGCCGGCACGCTTTGCGCCAACGGCGAAAACACCAGACACGCCAACATCAGCACGCCGACCACGACCGCAGTCAGCCCCGTGCGGCCGCCTGCGGCCACGCCCGACGCGCTTTCGACATAAGGCGTGGTGGACGATGTACCCAGAGCCGCACCGGCGACGATGGCGGTAGAGTCGGCCAGCAAGGCGCGCTTCAGGCGCGGCAGTTTGCCGTCCACCAGCAAGCCCGCGCGGTGTGACACGCCGACCAAAGTGCCGGTACTGTCGAACAAGTCCACCAGGAAAAACACGAAAATCACGCTGATCATGCTGACGGTAAACAGACCTTCGAAATCCATCTGCATGAACGTCGGCGCAATGCTCGGCACGCTGCCGACCACGCCTTTGAATTCGCTCAAGCCCATCAGGCTGGACAACACGGTAATGCCTAAAATCGTAATGATGATCGCGCCTTTGATGCGGAAATGGCTCAACACGCACACCGCTGCAAAACCACCCAAAGCCAACAAGACCGACGGCTGGTGAATGTCGCCCATACCGACCAGCGTGGCCGGGTTATCGACAATCACGCCCGCGCCTTTGAGTGCGATTAAGGCCAAAAACAGGCCGATACCGGAGGCAATCGACATTTTCAAGCCCATCGGCAAGGCGTTCACCAGCATTTCGCGCACTTTAAACAGGCTGAAGAAAATAAAAATCAGGCCGGACATAAACACCGCGCCCAAAGCCACCTGCCACGGCACGCCCATGCCCTTCACTACGGCAAACGTGAAATAAGCGTTCAAGCCCATACCCGGAGCGAGCGCAATCGGATAGTTGCCGACAAAGCCCATTACGAAGCAGCCGATGGCCGCCGCGATGCAGGTGGCGACGAACACCGCGCCGACATCCATGCCCGCTTCGCCCAAAATCAGGGGGTTGACGATGATGATGTAGCACATGGTCAGAAAGGTGGTCAGACCCGCCATCATTTCCGTGCGCACGTTGGTGCCGTTTTCGCGCAATCTGAATATGCGCTCGAGCATACTGTTGTCTGAAGTATTCATGTCTGTCTTCAAAAGTTAAGGGGAAAATTTGGGCGGTATTATACTGAATTTCCTGATACTTCGGGCAATTTTAGTTTACCGTCGATCCGTTCGGGCCGTCTGAAAAACAGCCCGCGACGGTTTGAACCGACAGTTTGCACTCCGCCCGATAAAAGCTGCGGTTTCAGACGGCCTTCACGCTGTATGCAAAAGGCGACAAAGTTTGTCGCTGCCACGACAAAGGCGTAAAATCGCTATCCGTTCACATCATATCGATATACTCATGGAAACCTCCCTGCTGCTCGCCGAAAAAATCGCCCAACTCACATTAATCGTGTTCATGGGCATTGCTTTGGTGAAATTCAAACTGCTGAAAACCGGCGACAGCTATCCGCTTTCCGTGATTACGCTTTACCTCGTCAGCCCGGCGGTGATGATTCACGCCTTCCAAGTCGATTACACGCCCGAAATTCTCGACGGCTTGTGGCTGTCGGTAAAACTTGCCGTTCTGTTCAACTTTTCGCTGATTGCGCTGGGCAAACTGGCGGCCAGGATTTTCAAACTCGACGTCCTCGAACGCGCCGCCGTGATTTACACCAACGCAGGCAACCTGATTATTCCGGTGGTGATGGCGGTTTTCGGTGCGGAATGGCTGATTTACACCGCCGGCTACCTGATTGTGCAGACCGTGATGTTTTGGACGCACCTGCGCGTGATGTTCGGCGGGCGCAGCCAGATGTCGCCGAAAAAAATCCTGACCAACGTCAATATCCTGTCCATCGTCGTCGGCCTCTTGATGTTTGCCTTCCAAATCAAGCTGCCCGCCGTGGTCGATAATGCGCTGGCCGCCGTCGGCAGCATGATAGGCCCGATGGCCATGATGATTGCCGGCATGCTGATTGCCTCCCTGCCCTTGCGTGAAATCATCGGCTCGAAGCGTATTTATTTAGTCACTTTCCTGCGGCTGATACTGATGCCGCTGATTTTGCTGATGATGATCAAACTCTTCGGACTGGCCGAACAAAACAGCCACAACCAAACCGTGGTACTCATCAGCTTTCTCGCCACCATCAGCTCATCCGCCGCCACGGTAACGCAAATGGCGGTGCTTTATCAGAAAAATCCGCAGAAAGCCAGCGCGATTTACGGCATCACCACCCTGCTTTGCGTCGTCAGTATGCCGCTGATGATTGCGCTTTATCAGTGGGTGGTTTGAATTCCGAAAAAAGCAAAGGCCGTCTGAAAAGTATGATTGCTTTTCAGACGGCCTGTTTATTTGTAATCGGCAATATGGACTGTACCGCCGGGTGTTAAAAAGATATTTAGGCTGTAGATTGATTTTCAGAAAAATCAACTGCCCTAAATTCAAAATTTATTTATATAGCAACATCTTATACGCCGAAAAAATTTTTCTCCTACTCCGCCGCTACCGAAAAACAGCACGGATTCCCGAATAAAGCCGCCAAAAAGCTTCTCTACCCAAATATACCCTAAAAAAACCGCCAAATAAAAAGTTTTTATGGTTATAACCAAAATAAAATAGTAAAATCAACCTTAATTTAAGAATATACCCAAAAGGTTTTGCTATGATTAACCGCCCAAATTATCTCCAACAACTCAAGCCTTTTATCAATACCCCTTTAATCAAAGTCATGACAGGCATTCGCCGTTCGGGAAAATCAACGGTGATGAAATTACTGCAAGCGGAACTCCTTTCCCAGGGCATTGATGCGGAAAAAATTATTCATATCAACTTCGAAAGTTTCGCATTCAGTGAGTACAAAACCGCCGGCAAACTCTACGCTCTGGTGAAAGAAAAAATTCAAACTGCGGAAAAATATTATCTACTGCTTGATGAAATCCAAGAGGTTGCCGAATGGGAAAAAGCCGTCAATGCCTTTATGGTGGATTTTAATTTGGATTTGTGCATCACCGGTTCCAATTCGCACTTATTGTCATCCGAGCTTTCCACTTACCTTGCGGGGCGTTATATAGAAATTCCGGTTTTCACGCTCTCATACAAAGAATTTCTGGATTTTAAAGCAGGCTATTCGCAAGAAAATATTGAAAACTCGACCGCTCTTTTCAATGAATATCTGCAAAAAGGCGGCTTCCCCATGGTGCATACGGCGGATTATCCGCAAGAAATCACGTATAAAATCGTGCAAGATATTTATGCGTCCGTGATTCTTCGGGATACCGTCCAACGCCATAAAATCCGTGACGTTGAACTGTTGGAGCGGATTGTAAAATATGCGTTTGACAATATCGGCAATACATTTTCAGGCAAAAATGTGGCCGATTATTTCAAAAGTCAACAACGCAAAGTAGACTTAAATACGGTATATAACCATCTCAAAGCATTAGAAAGCGCATTTATCTTGCACCGAGTAGAACGCTTTGATGTGAAAGGCAAAGAGATTTTGAAAACCCAAGAAAAATTCTATTTGGGCGATGTCTCTTTGCTCTACGCCACAATGGGCTTTCGTACCGGCCTGATTGCGGGCATTTTGGAAAATCTGGTCTATCTCGAACTCAAACGCCGTGGCTATCAGGTGTATATCGGTAAACTCGGTACCAAAGAAATTGATTTTGTGGCACAAAAGCAGAATGAAAAGCTTTATATTCAAGTCGCCTATAAATTAGAAAGCAAACAAACCGTTGAACGAGAATTCTCGCCCCTGCAAGCCATTGCCGATAATCACCCGAAATATGTGATTACGATGGACGATTTTTGGCAGGAAAATATTGATGGCATTGTGCATCAGCATATTGGGGATTTTTTGTTGGAAAATTAGAAGGAAATATTTATGCTATATGAATTTAATAAACATATTCTTGATGATAGAAGAATGAATAATTTATTTCATGGTCAAGAATCAATTTGTTTACAAGCTTGGGTCTTAGAGTTACAAGAAAAATCTCAAGTAGATTACCGCTTGCTATATGGTAGAGTGCTCCCATATGATTTTCAAAATAATCAGTGGATATCAGATTTATCTAAACATAATAAAATGGTTTCTATTAATGGGGAATTAAAAGCTAGAATTATTTCTTTTCAGCTTACTACATCCGCAGAAAATTTAAATACATTCATTACTAGTTTACTTCAAGGAAACTCATTTTTAGAAGCCTCCGAAAAAATCTTGGTGGATATAGCTGAAAAACAGCAAGAAGTTTTTGATTCATTAAAGCTTTCACGTCCGTATTGCATTAGACCGGTCATGCATTTACCTCCAAGAGATAATTACGTCTGGGATACCTCTAAAGTTAGCCCAAACTCTGATGCTAGCTATGATAGTGCAGCAATTAGTTTATTAGAAAAAACAAATTTTTGGAACATATTAGGTATATCAAGAAGCAAGAAAATTCTAGAATTGATTAATGAAAAGTTAAAACGTGAAAATCTAGATATAGGTGGTATTGATGCTTGGAGACTTGGCGATTTAGAGTTTCTTTTTGCCCCTAGTCTTAATAATCAAGAAAAACCAAAATTCCATTTAGAATTAAAGAAAAAAAATACATTAGAAATTTTTGAAGAAATATCTGAACACGCCTTAATTGCTGTATTAAAGCTTTTTAATGGCGATAGTTTACTTTTGACATCAATACAAGAGTTTAAAATAACTAACTATCCATTTAATTTAGACTTTCACGTAGATGAATCTTGCAATGAGATATTTGACTCTTACACATTTGAATTATTTGAAAAAAGTAATTCCAGTATTACGATATTAGCCCAAGAAGGGCATCCCCTAGTACGTTCAATACAAGTTCAGAGCACTGTTATATCAAATATCTCAAATACCGAAAATGATCCTTGGTTACAAAAAGGTTTACCAAATTCATCTCTAAATAAAGCTAAAAGCTTCACATCTATAGAAAGATTAACTAATCATCGTTCTGAATTTTCAGTTGGTAACGATAAGAAAGATCCATGGTTCGATTCTAATATTGAAATTACCCGCTATCTAAAAACAGCGTTACCACAATCAACTGACGCACATTTTTTCCCTAAATTGGTATTTAATGGCGAAAGTCGGCTTGACTTAGCTGCATGGTTGAAAAAAATAATAAATAAACATCCTAATGCCCAAATTGCTTGGTTTGATCCTTTTATGGAAAATGTAGGGATAAACTTATTAAATCGACTAGGGTTTAACTCAGGAGATTATATTATTTTTACATCAGAGGCAGGTAAAGAAAATAATAGAATTCACAATTTAATTAAACAATGTGAGAATTGGTCTGAAACAATAGGATGTGTAAAATTAAAAGTCATTGGGCTTGATAAGCTACACGATAGAATGATATTAATTCGTGAAAAAAATGGCAAGCCATTAGCGGGGTACCATTTATCTAATTCTATCCAAAGGGCTAATGAAAATAATCCATTGTTAGTTACTGAAATTCCTCTAAATGTACTATATCCTGTATTCTCTTATGTAGATGAATTAATTCAATCTCAAAATGTAAGTAATAAACCTGCTATTTTTGATTCTACAAAATATCAATCTAAACACCAACAAGAAAAACAATCATTTGATTCTGAATCACCTTATCAATTTCCTAAATTAGGTTGGGTATTAGCAAAATGGTGGAGAAAACCAGAATTAGAGCATTTGTCTGGAGATGAGTTAAAAGCTAATTTACATTCTATAGAGTTAGATTTTGAAAGTCACCAAGAAAAATATTCAGATATTCCATTAGCTTTTTTTGGAGATTTATTTTCATCAGAGAATTTTGCAGAAGAATGGGATGCATTTGGCTGTTTGCTTGCCCATATTCCTGCTGATAAATATTTTTACGAAATAGGAAATCTCAATATATCAACCATATTAGTTGATAATTTATTATCTTATCTGGAACCTACAAGGGAAAATGCCCTATCACTTAGATGCAAAAATATCGTGTTAGATCTAGATAGCTATTTGGCGATGAACTTTAATAAATTAATCTGCAATGAATACCCAGAAAGCATTTTTCAATATGATATAAATGAAATTTCCTATAGCGATTATTATGCAATTAAATTTTTATGGAATTTAGATCCTGAAGCTATTATTAATTGGCTAGATGAGCAATTATCATCCTTTGACAAAAAGAATAGCCGACAAAGAGCATTGATTACTGATGCTTTACGGTATATTTGTGGTGATTTCGAATGCCTAGATAAATGGATTGTGCTTTTTAGAAGCAATCATCATTTACTTCAATGGATAGGTATATGTAAAATAATTTCTTTATTTCTTGCGGGTAAAATAGATGAATATAAAATTTGTCAAATTATTGATAGACATCCCACACTGGATAAAACCAAAATATTTTTATGGGTTATCAAAAAATCTGTTTTCAGAAACAATGAATTTAAGCCTATATTTTTGTCAAAAGCTATAGAATTCAGCGAACCTATGGATAATGACCGTCTTGGAGAGCTTTTAAATATTTTACGAGGAAGACTAGGCAAGCTATATCATATATATTGCTGGATTCTAGAATATGTACTAGAAAATATGGTAAGTCAAAGACTTATTTCTTATAATCAAATAATGAATTACTGGCTTGAAGACTTAGAGATAGACTGGTGCAAAGCTATTAAAAACAATCACGAGCATATTCATTTCAGATTTGCACTTGAAGGAAAGTTTTCTGATGAACTTGTCTATCTATTTTCTAAATTATCTGAAGATGAACAAATTTTAGTATTATCTAGATTTGATAAGATAATCAACTCAGCGATAAGAATTATCAGAAAACCTTTAGCAAGAACATTAAATTACTCTTTATATACCAATGCATTTAAAGTAAATATTTGGATATTGGCAATATTTAATAGGTTATCCAAAATGGAATTATCAAAAGAAAATCTTGGAAAAATAGAAGAGAAAAAGAAAATATTATCAGGAATTTATCAAAGATATTCATTAGAACAATATAACGATAAGGATCTATTAGATTATTATAAAGAATATTAAATTTTATCTTCCTAAAATGCTGTCTAAAAAACCACTTTAGGCAGCATTTTCTTTCGTCGCTTTTTTAACCATATTACAAAAAAATTTGATAGCCTGCGGTAAATGGCTAGGCAGCATAGTATGCCATCACCATTTTCCCATTTACCCTTCTACCGGTACCCCACGCAGTGAGAAGGTATAAGCATCGGTAATTTCCAGCTCGACCATTTGGTTAATCAAATCGGGCGTGCCGTAAAAATTCACCACACGGTTGTTGGCGGTACGGGCTTGGAGCTGGTCTGGGTCTTTCTTGGAAATGCCTTCCACCAAGCAGCGTTGTACTGAACCGACCATGCTTTCGTTGATGCGTTTGGTTTCGGCTTCTATAACCTCGTTCAAAGCTTCCAGGCGGCGCACTTTTTCTGCGTGCGGCGTGTCGTCGGGCAGGTTGGCCGCGGGCGTGCCGGGGCGCGGGCTGTAAATGAACACGAAGCTCAGGTCGAAGGCGATGTCTTTGACCAGCTTCAAAGTCTGCTCGAACTCGCGTTCGGTTTCGCCCGGGAAGCCGACGATGAAATCGCTGCTCAAACACAAATCGGGACGGATGGCACGCAGTTTGCGGATGATGGATTTGTATTCCAGCGCGGTGTAGCCACGTTTCATCGCGCTCAACACGCGGTCGGAACCGCTCTGTATCGGCAGGTGCAGGTGCGACACCAGCTTCGGCAAATCGCGGTAACACTCGATAATCGCGTCGGAAAATTCGCGCGGGTGGCTGGTGGTAAAACGCATACGCTCGATGCCCGGGATTTCGTGCACGATGCGCAGCAAAGTGGCGAAGTCGCAGATTTCGCCGTCGTCCATTTCGCCGCGGTAGGCGTTCACGTTTTGGCCCAACAGATTGATTTCTTTCACGCCCTGCTGCGCCAAACCGGCGATTTCGGTGAGCACATCGTTCAGCGGACGCGAAAACTCTTCGCCACGCGTGTAGGGCACAACGCAGAACGAGCAGTATTTGGAACAGCCTTCCATGATGGACACGAACGCGCTGCCGCCCTCCACGCGTGCGGGCGGCAGGTGGTCGAATTTTTCGATCTCGGGGAAGGAAATGTCCACCTGCGAATGACCGGTGGTTTCTTTATCCACAATCATTTTCGGCAGACGGTGCAGCGTTTGCGGGCCGAACACCACGTCCACATAGGGCGCGCGTTTGATGATTTCCTCGCCCTCCTGCGAAGCCACGCAGCCGGCCACGCCGATAATCAGGTCGGGATTTTTTTCTTTGAGCGGACGCACGCGGCCGAGGTCGGAAAACACTTTTTCCTGCGCTTTTTCGCGCACGGAACAGGTGTTGAACAGAATAATATCGGCTTGGTCGGCTTGCGACACTTGCTCGATACCGCCGTGTTCCTCTGCCAAAACGGCCAGCATTTTTTCACTGTCGTATTCGTTCATTTGGCAGCCGAAGGTGCGGATAAAGACTTTTTTCATGGTTTGCTTTCTCAGGTAGCCCGTAATCGCGGGGCTGATTTATAAAACTTTCAGACGGCCTTTGAAAATTGCAAAGGCCGTCTGAAAGTGCGCTTATCTCAATTTGATTGCTCGACACGGCTGCCTGTCGGTTCAAAGCCGCCGTGTTTAGGGGATTTCGTTTTCAGACGGCCTGAACCTACTGCGCCTGATTTTTCACGCGTTCGGCGAAATCCTGCACTTCCGCGTCGGTCAGCACCCAAATCTCGCGAATCACGCCCGCACCGTCGCGCTGCACGGCCACCGGTTTACCGACTTGCGCATTCAGACGGCCCAACACGATAAAGCGGTCGTTTTCATCGCGGATTCGGGCAAAACGCGACAGCTGGAACTTGGCGGAATTACCGTCCACCAAGCCCAAAGTCAGGAGCTTCGTCCACGAAAAACCGCCGCTGCCCAATTCGACATAGGGTAATTCGACCTGTTTCAACACCGCCACACTCATATCGGCAGGCACATCGCGCGCCAACACCAGCGGTGAACAAAGTAAGAGGCAGGCTGCCAAAAATCCGCGTAACATGACTTTTTCCCGTTATTTTATTAAGGTGCAGGATTATAACACAAGGCTGAAAATATTGAACAGAGTTGTTTTTAAAGCATAATTTTCAGACGGCACACCATATCCCGACCTACCTTCCCCATGCCGTCCAAAACCCGTTTCCGGCAATCAATGTTAGAATACCGCTTTGTTTTTCAGACGGCCTCAACCTTTCAGACGGCCTTTTCCAAAGGACACCAGCATGAACCGCAACGAAACCCTGTTCAACCGCGCCAAAGCCATCATTCCCGGCGGCGTCAACTCCCCCGTGCGCGCATTCGGCAGCGTCGGCGGCATTCCGCGCTTTATCGGCAAAGCCGAAGGCGCATATGTTTGGGACGAAAACGGCACGCGCTACACCGATTACGTCGGCTCGTGGGGGCCTGCCATCATCGGCCATGCGCATCCCGAAGTCGTCGAAGCCGTGCGCGAAGCGGCTTTGGGCGGTTTGTCGTTCGGCGCACCGACCGAAGGCGAAATCGTCATCGCCGAAGAAATCGCCAAACTCGTGCCCAGCGTAGAACAAGTGCGCCTGGTCAGCTCCGGCACCGAAGCCACCATGACCGCCATCCGCCTGGCGCGCGGCTATACCGGCCGCGACAAAATCATCAAATTCGAAGGCTGCTACCACGGCCATTCCGACAGCCTTTTGGTAAAAGCCGGCAGCGGCTTGCTCACGTTCGGCAACCCGAGTTCCGCAGGCGTTCCAACCGACTTCACCAAGCACACTTTGGTGCTGGAATACAACAACGTCGCCCAACTCGAAGAAGCCTTCGCCCAATCCGGCCACGAAATCGCCTGCGTGATTCTCGAGCCGTTCGTCGGCAATATGAACTTGGTAAGGCCGTCTGAAAACTTCATCAACGCCTTGCGCACGCTTACCGAACAGCACGGCGCGGTGCTGATTTACGACGAAGTGATGACGGGCTTTCGTGTCGCATTGGGCGGCGCGCAGTCGCTGCACGGCATCACGCCCGACTTAACAACGATGGGCAAAGTCATCGGCGGCGGTATGCCGCTGGCCGCATTCGGCGGCAAACGCGAAATCATGGAATGCATCTCCCCATTGGGCGGCGTGTATCAAGCCGGCACTTTGTCGGGCAACCCGCTCGCCGTGGCCGCCGGTTTGAAAACGCTGGAAATCATCCAGCGCGAAGGCTTTTACGAAAACCTGACCGCCCGAACCGAACAGCTCGTACAAGGCTTTACCGCCGCCGCGCAAGAACACGGCGTGCAGTTTACCGCCGACAGCGTAGGCGGCATGTTCGGCCTGTATTTCTCCGCCCACACCCCGCAAAACTACGGCGACATGGCACGCAGCAATACCGACGCGTTCAAACAATTCTTCCACGGCATGCTGGAACGCAACGTCGCCTTCGGCCCGTCGGCTTACGAAGCCGGCTTCGTCTCCGCCGCACACACGCCTGAACTCATTGACGAAACCGTTGCCGTCGCGCGCGAAGTGTTTAACGAAATGGCCGAGTAGATTCTTGTGCTTTTGATTTAATGAAGAATTTAGAGTGAAAACAAAGAGAGGCCGTCTGAAAATATGTTCAGACGGCCTCAGCCACCGACTCCCCAGTTGTAGATTGGGTTGAAAACCCAACAAAATCGTGTATTTTCAGATGATGTTGCATAACCCAAACTACCTTGCTGAAAACGAGAATATTTGGTGGGCAACAAGTGCCCACCCTACAAATTTCAGATGGCCTTTTCCACCCAAACACCCTTTCCACCGTAGGGTGGGCATTCATGCCCACCAAATACCCTTATCAAACCATCAGCCGCCTTAAATCCAAATATTTTCCCCTATGCTTATGCCACCGAATCAATCCCACTCTTCCAAAGACATCCGCCTTACCATCTCATCCGTACCACCCCAATCCTGCGGCAACACGCCAGATTTGACATATCGATGAAACGTCGAATATTCCCAATCCTTGCAATACCTGACATAACCATGTTTTACCGGATTGAAATGCACATAATCCACACACCTTATCAAATCCGCTTCATCACGGATTTGATGCTCCCAAAAGCGGCGTTGCCAAATCCCCTTTTCACGATGTCGGCGTTTGCTTTCACTACGGCTTTCCGCAACCTCGAAATGATGGGAAAAATAACGTTTAATCAATTGCCAACGCAAGGAAAAATCCCCATCGTTTTCAGGCAACGCCCAAACCGCATGAAGATGATCGGGCAATACGCATACCGCCACCGATTCAAACGGACGTTCACGCCATACCCGACGGTAAGCCTGTTTAAAAAGGTCGATATGGGCAGTCAGCAATGTACTTCTTCTGTCTGCCAATGCCAGCGTAAAAAAATAAGTACCGCCTTTTTGTCGGGAACGTCTGTATTGAGGCATAATATTTTTACCAAAACAATAACAAAAGAAATTATATGCATGATTAAAGGTAATGGCGATAAAAGGCCGTCTGAAAACGAATGCGGCAAATAAGGTGGGCAACGAGTGCCCACCCTACAAGTTTCAGACGACCTTCCCCATCCAAACCACCTTTCCCCCATAGGGTGGGCATTCATGCCCACCAAAACACATTCAAATAATCAGTCGCTTCAAATCCAGATATGGTGGGCAGCGAGTGCCCACCCTACAAATTTAAGACGACCTTACCCACCCAAACCACCTTTCCGCCGTAGGGTGGGCATTCATGCCCACCAAAACAACATTCAAACCATCGGCTGCTTCAAATCCAGATATGGTGGGCAGCAAGTGCCCACCCTACAAGTTTCAGACGGCATTTCCCACCAAAGCGACCTTTCCGCCGTAGGGTGGGCATTCATGCCCACCAAATACCTTCAAACCATCAGCCACCTTAAAATTCAAATAAGGTGGCAGCAAGTGCCCACCCTACCTTGCTTACAATGTCAGCAGCGGATGATTACAGGAAGCCGGAGCAATTCCCGCTTCTAAATTGGTACCACATTCCCACAAGCCGCCGATTACCGAATAGCGCATATTCATTTTTTTGCCGCTGATATTGTCATTTACATTAGCAGCTTTAAAAGTTACTTCCAACAGACACCGCTGCGTAGCCACATCCGCACTAATCTCAATTTTCTCAACAAAGCTTCCGGTACGCACTTCGCCCGTAAACCAAGCCGCTCCGCTGTTGCAGACATTGACGCTCCCGGTAGAAACTGCCTCCACCAGCGGTGTTTTCAGGCCTTTCAGCAAAGACTCTCCCTCCGCAACTTGGGCGCGGCCGGTATAGTTGTTGTACATCGGCAATGCCAATGCGGCCAGTATGCCGATAATGCCGACCACAATCATCAATTCGATTAAAGTAAAACCTTTTTGCTTGATTCGATACATTTCCAACCCCTTAGTTATTGTTAAATTGAGACTTTTACATAACTCATTTTTAAATTTTCCCAAGCCGTCGGCACTCATGCACAGTCGGGAATCCAAATACTGCCTTTCGCGGCGGGATAAACATTCATGCCCACCCAAACACATTCAAATAATCAGTCGCTTCAAATCTAGAGATGGTGGGCAGCGAGTGCCCACCCTACTTACTCTGGTTTATTACAAGAAAAGCCCACCTTGAAGTGGGCTTTTCGTTTTGGCAGAAAAATCTGCTTCTCAGATATTATTAAGGTTGACAAGCGGCAGGCGCAACGTTTTTATCCAGATTAGTAGTACATGCCCAAGCACCGGTAGAAGGAGTAAAGGTCATAGTGATAGTTTTACCGGCCACTTTATCATTGACACCGTCAGTAGCTGCTTTAAATGTTGCCGTCAAAGCACAAGTTGCGGCAGCACCGCCTGCGGCACCTGCTGTTGCATTTGTTTTAATGTCTTTAACATATTTACCTGCAGTTACCGCCGCAGTATACCATGCTGCAGTATCAGCACAAGCTTGTGCATTGCTGCTTGAAGCAACGGCTTCAATCAAAGGCGTTTTCATACCGCCCAACAAATCGTAACCTTCGGTCGCTTGAGCGCGGGCGGTGTAGTCACCGTACATAGGCAAAGCAATCGCAGCCAAAATACCGATAATAGCGACTACGATCATCAATTCGATCAGGGTAAAACCTTTTTGGATAGCTTTCATTTCATTAACTCCAGTTAAAAATTTGTGAATAATAGGTTGTGTAACTTAAAAATCCGTAATGTGCTTGGCACTTTTAATTTTATGAGTAAAACCATAAAGAAGAAGGAATATACAGCTTCCGACTCGGTATCCGTTGCGCTTCAACCTTGCCGGACATTTTCTTTCAAGCAATGGCCGTGCCATTTTTGGCGGATTGGGATTTTTTTCGTCTTATTTTTTCATCTTATTGTTTTTAATTGGTTTTAAATAACGGAATATTTTTCAGACGGCCTTGGGAGATAAAAAACGGCTTTAAGGGAACTTGGGGATATGACGTTTTTTGTCAGTTTTCGTTGGTATTCGTCAAATGAAAACGGCATTTTTTTGTCAGGTGCCGTTTTTTGTCAGTTTGGCACGGTTATTTGATAATATTTTAATATTATGGATAATCGGTATTTATTTAAAATGAATGGTATATTTGATTCTTGATTATTTTTAACTTATTGTTTTGAATGAATATTTTTTAATATTTTATTTTATGGAATTTTTCAGGCGTATTTTTTATCAGCAAAACGGAATATGTAGTTTTATTAGTTAAATTTTGAATGATGGAAATACGGAAGAATAAAATGTATTCGGCATGATTTATTCGGGCTACCGGGGTTTTGCAACGGCTTTCTGCCGCAAGCGGAAGACTTGGGAAATGACGACAGCCGCAAATGTTTATTTGCGGCTGTCGGATTGATTAGTGTTGATGAAAATGTATTTTAAATCACGCCTAAATCCTGCAAACCGCGCAATACGCCGTCTTCATCGACGCTCGGGCAGACATAATCGGCCAATGCTTTGACGGCGGCTTCGCCGTTGTCCATCGCCACGCCGAAACCGACGGCCTGCATCATTTCGATGTCGTTGAAGCTGTCGCCGAAGGCCATCACGTCTTCCATGCCGACACCCAATCGGGCGACGGCATCGGCAATGCCGCGCGCTTTGGAACCTTCCTGCCGCAATATATCGACGGCGTTTTCATGCCAGCGCACGGTTTTGAATCCCATCTGCGCGACAGCGGCATCGATTTCGGCATCTTTTCCCTGCGTGTAAAACGCCAAAAGCTGGTAAACGGGGCGGTGTCGGTAATAAAACGGATCGGTCTGATACGACGATACGATTCTGGATAAGGCTTCTTTTACCCATCCGGTTGCTTCGGAAACGGCGATTTCGGCAGGATTGACAAAGGCGTAAGCGATGTTTTGCTGCTGCAGCAAACGGCATACCGCTTCGGCTTCGCTTCGGACTATCGGGTAATGCCGTAAGGGTTTTCCCTGAAATTCAATGTATTGCCCGTTAATGGTGACAAGCATGTCGATACCGATTTGCTGAATCAGGGCTTTAACCTTGTCAGGAAAGGCTACGGGCGGGCGGCCGGTGGCGATGGCGGTCAGAATGCCGCGCTGCTTCAAGGCGGCCAAGGCTTCGCCTACCGACGGGCGCAGGGTATCGGTGTACTTCCGGTAGATGGTGTCGTCGATGTCGAAGAAGATGATTTTGGGGTTTTGCATGAGGAAACGCCGCGGGGGAATGGTTTCAGACGGCCTATTGTATAACGGCAGAATGAAACAAGCCAATGTGGCAAATAAGGCGGTTGACGGTTTGAATATGTTTTGGCGGGCATGAATGCCCACTCTACAGGGAAAGGTTGTTTGGGGGCGAAAGGCCGTCTTAAACTTGTAGGGTGGCACTTGTTGCCCACCATATTTGGACTTCAGGCTGCGGATGGTTTGAAGGCATTTGGTGGGCATGAATGCCCACCCTACGGGGAAAGGTTGTTTGGGTGGGTAAGGCCGTCTGAAACTTGTAGGGTGGGCACTCGCTGTCCACCATATTTGGACTTCAGGCTGCTGATGGTTTGAAGGCATTTGGTGGGCATGAATGCCCACCCTACGGGGAAAGATTTGTAGGTTGGGTTGTTAACCCAACAAAAAACATTGAACGTTATCGGTGTTGGGTTGACAACCCAACCTACATAAAAGCCGGAACAAGAGTGGGCACTCACCGTCCACAAAATATTTGGATTTAAGGCATTTGATGATTTGAAGGTATTTGGCATGAATACCTCGCCTACGGGGAAAATTGCTTGGGTAGGCAAGGCCGTCTGAAACTTTGTTTACGACACCACCGTGGCTTTACCTTGTTTGAACACGGATTTGATGACAGCGGGCAGGCTGTCGTCGAAATACCAGCAGCCGTCGGGCAGCGCAAGAGCATTGGCAGCGCAGCGGAAGGTCAGGGCTTGGCCGGACAATTCATCGGTTTCGGTAATGTCGATTTCGTGCGCCCTGCCCCAATCGGCCACGGGCAGCAACGGCGCAAGCGTCGATATTCGGCTGTTTTGCTGCCGGATGCCCTCTTCACTTTGGCATCTGCCGTCGCATTGTCCGACGGCCTGAACCGGACACGGCTCGTTTTTGGCGTTGGTCAGGGGCAGGATATTGAGCGAATCCGGACAAAGACCGTGTTCCTGCGCCCATGCTGCCAAGGCGCGTTTGGCGGCTTTTTTGTGCAGGAAGAAACCATATGGCCGGTTGGCATGAACGCCGTTGCTCATCGGCACAATCCGCGCCTGCAAAACGCCGTGTTCGTCAGGTAAAAATTGCACGGTGGAAAAGGTGCGCATCGTTTCAGACGGCCTGAGATGGTATTGCCGCATGGCTTGAGCCTTCAACCACAACGCATGAACAGGGCCGACAGCGGACATAAAGCGGACGGATGCCGCACTTTGCGCAAACGGGGGAATGTTTTTGCCGTTGAGCATCGCGGCAATTTCAAAATAAGCACGTTCATAAGACTGCACCGCCTGCGCCTGACCGGATTTGTCCAGCCAAACCGCTACCCCCGCACCGTCAGGCAAAGCGTAAAGCTGCTGAGCCAAAGTTTCCGGCAGCCAAGTCGGCAGCATTTTCGGATTCAGCAAGGCCCGGCCGTGGCCAAGCCATGCTTCTTCGCCTTTTTCCTGCAGGCTTTGTTCCAAAAAATCCGCCAAAGCCAGCACATCCGCCATCGCCCGGTGACGGTTGTCTGCCGAAATACCCATCCGCTCGATAATGCTGTCGAGATTATGCTTGTGAAACTGCGGATACAGGCGGCGCGATAATTGCACCGTGCACAAAGCCGGTGCGGCAAAATTGATACCGCTGCGCCGAAATTCATGGCGCAAAAAAGTGTAGTCGAAACGGCTGTTGTGTGCGATCAGCACCGTGCCGCACAAAAGCGGCAGCAATTCAGCGGCAATTTGCCCGAAAAAAGGCGCATCCCTGACCAGCTCATCATCAATACCCGTCAGCTTCGCGATAAAAGCAGAAATCGGCTGATGCGGATTCACCAGCCATTCATAACGCTCGACCCGACCGTTTTCAAACCGCAATACCGCTACCTCCGTGATACGGTCCTGATAAAGGTTGCCGCCGGTGGTTTCCAAATCCACCACCGCCACCGGTACCCCCAATCGGGAAAAAGCAGCAGCCGACCGCGGCCAACGCAAAGCGTGCGCCATTTTTTCTTTTCCTGTAAATTCAACAAACAAACGCGCATTCTACACTTTTTCAGATTTTTTTCCAGCCGAAAGCTTGACGGTACCGCACCGATTATCTATAATCACACCTTTCTTACAGCGCACCCGTAGCTCAGTTGGATAGAGTATCTGGCTACGAACCAGAGGGTCGGGCGTTCGAATCGCTCCGGGTGCGCCAGCTAAGAAAACACTTTATCCGCGCCCATCGTCTAGCGGTTAGGACATCGCCCTTTCACGGCGGTAACCGGGGTTCGATTCCCCGTGGGCGTGCCAGTTTTCAATAAAAGCCTTACTGAAGAAAGTAAGGCTTTTATTTTATTTGGAATTACCTTATACAGAAGCAACCCTATGAGAAAGGCCGTCTGAAAACCAATGCTTTCAGACGGCCTTTCTCATCGTTTCTGTCTTCTATCCAAAGTTCAAATATAAAAACTCATTCCGCACGTTTATCGGCCTCCGAACTCTCTGCCTCTTCATAGGCCTCAACGATTTTCTGCACCAAAGGATGACGCACCACGTCTTCGCTGGTAAAGGTGTGGAAATACAAGCCTTCCACATTGGCGAGTTTTTCGCGCGCGTCTTTCAGGCCGGATTTGATGTTGCGCGGCAAATCGATCTGGCTTAAGTCACCGGTAATCACCGCTTTAGCACCGAATCCGATACGGGTCAGAAACATTTTCATCTGCTCGGGTGTGGTGTTTTGCGCCTCATCGAGAATTACATACGCACCATTAAGCGTGCGCCCGCGCATATAGGCCAGCGGTGCGATTTCAATCAAGCCTTTTTCCATCAGTTTGGTGACTTTGTCGAAGCCCATCAAATCATACAGCGCGTCATACAAGGGGCGCAGATAAGGATCGACTTTTTGTGCCAAATCTCCGGGCAGGAAACCGAGTTTCTCACCTGCCTCCACCGCAGGCCGCACCAACACAATGCGCTCGATTTGGTGTTTTTCCATTGCATCGACTGCTGCAGCCACGGCCAAGTAGGTTTTACCGGTACCGGCAGGACCTAAGCCGAACACCACATCATGGCTGAGTAAGGCTCGGATGTAGCCGTTTTGCCGCGGGGTGCGTCCGCCGATGCTGCCGCGCTTGGTGCGGAAATAGTATTGATGGTCGCGGTGTTTTTCTTCATGTTTTTCATCGGCTGTTTTGGCTTCTACGGCCGCCAACTGAATCACATGGTCGTCCAAATCGCCTTTTTCGGCGGTTTCGGCCAAAGCCAACAAAGCGCGACGGCCTGCGTGGGCAAGTTCACCCATAAAGGTAAAATGCTCGAAACGGCGGCTGATGTCGATATCCAACGCTTTAGCCAAGATTTCCAAATTGCCGTCGAGTGCACCGCACAGGCGCTGCAGCACGGTATTATCGATGTCTTCAAATTGCAGATGAACGGTATGGCTCATGTTTTTTCTTTTCCAGTCAAGTCATGTATATTTGTTGTTATAAGGTTGGGCAGGCAAAAATTCAATGCGTGTCAGGCAGTTTTTCACAAAAGATTCGGTATCTTGATTAAGAGAAATTGCGTTTGGATTTTGCATTGACATCTGTTTTTTTAGAATTAACCGTACCGCCTGATTACGGTGGCTCAGTAAGTTTAAGGCCGTCTGAAAAGTAATGTGCATTTCAGACGGCCTATCTCAGCTATTGATGTCAAAAGAAACCCTACTGTCGGGCAAATACCAATGCCGTCTGAAATTTTCAGACGGCATTTGATTTTTAAAACTCTTCTTCCGGTAATTTACTGATTTTCACGCGCTCGATACGCTGACCTTCTTTTTCAATGACTTCAAAACGCCAGCCGTGGAAATCGGCAAAATCACCGACATCCGGCAAGTTTTCCAACTCCTCCATAATCAGACCGGCGACAGTGTGATAATCCACTTCTTCGCCCTGTGGGGGCAAACCCAATTGCGGTGCCAATTCGACATATTCCAACGCGCCGTCAACGGTAAGGCTTTCATCGGCATTTTCCTGCATCATCGGCTCTTCTTCGCGCTCAAACTCTTCAGGAAATTCACCCGCGATGGTCTCAAGCAGATCCTTCATCGTTACCATGCCCAAAACTGCGCCGAACTCATCAACTACCAAGGCATAATCGGCACTGTTTTGACGGAACAGTTCAATCGCATCCAATGCAGTTGTGGTTTCAGGCAGAATCAACGGCTGGCGCAAGGCCGTCTGAATATTCAATTCGCCGTCTTGCAGTAATTGGGTCAGCAGATCTTTTTTGTTAATGTAACCTAAAGGCTCGTCCACACCAGCCTTCCCCACTACCAGCAACCGGCTGTAGGGAGTATTTTGCAGTTGTTCACGCTGCTCTTCTTTGCTTTGCGAAATATCCAAGCGTTCGATTTCGCGACGCGGAATCATCACGCCCTGAATGGGGCGCTCCGCCAGCGTCAGCACACTGCGAATCATGGACTTTTCGTTTTCTTCAAAATGGCCGTTATCTTCCGCCTCCGCTCCGTTATTGGCCAGAACCGTTTCGCGGATACCCATCATGCCCAATACGTTTTCGGCAGTACGCTTGCGCCATGAACTGCTGATGTAGTCATTTTTACGGCTGTTTTTTTGGGAAACTTGGTTAAACACCTCAATCAAAATGGAGAAACCGATAGCGGCATAAAGATAACCTTTAGGAATATGGAAGTGGAAGGCTTCTGCAATCAAGCTGAAGCCAATCATCAGCAGGAATCCCAAACACAGCATTACCACAGTCGGGTGTTTGTCAACAAACTCGGTTAGCGGTTTACTCGCTGTAATCATTACCGTCATGGCGACAATGACCGCCGCCATAGCTACAACGATATGATCCACCATGGCCACAGCAGTAATGACTGAGTCAATCGAAAACACGGCATCTAAAATCAGGATTTGCAGTACGACACCCCAAAAACTGCTGTGTTTTTTTTGACTATCGGCAATAGCAAACTGATTGTGCCCTTCCAAACGTTCATGCAACTCGGTAGTCGCTTTATACAGCAAGAAAATACCACCGAGAAACATAATCAGATCTTTACCGGAAACCGACATATCGCCTAAATGAAACATCGGTTTGGTCAGTGTCATGATGTGCGCCATAAACCCCAGCATAACGACTCGGATACCAACAGCCAAAGCAAGACCGGTAATCCGCGCCTTATCACGCAACGATGGTTTGACTTTATTGGCCAAAATTGCCACAAAAACAAGATTATCAATGCCCAAAACAACTTCAAGCACCAAAAGCGTTGCAAAGCCTATCCATGTATTCGGTTCGGCTAACCAACTGAAATCCATAATTTTCCTATTCCTTTAAATGTGAAAAAGCAGCCCAATGAGCGGTAGCTCATCCAGCTGCTTGGATTTTATACATACACGAAGGACGTAATATCGAACTATCCTGCTCTGCGTCTTTCATGGAACGTGTATGCCCTGTCAAAATAATGGTTTAGGTAGTTTATCAGTTTGAATCTTATGTGGCAAAGTTTTACTTGAAATATTTTTCATACCGTCTGAAATAGTTTCACAGTTATTTTAAAATATTCATTAAAAGATGATGCGACAGGCGACAGTAAATTTTGCAATTACTCTTGTTAAAAGTCTCCATCTGTATTGAACCATGAAAACTCAAATTCTTTTTTAAAATAAAACATAAAAAAAAGACCACCCAACAGGTGATCTTTTTTAGTATTTGGCTCCCCGACCTGGGCTCGAACCAGGGACCTGCGGATTAACAGTCCGTCGCTCTACCGACTGAGCTATCAGGGAAAGGAATAATTATATTATTAAACAACCCTGTCGTCAAATAAAATATTTTACCAGCTAAAATTATCTAACAACAAAAGGGACAGATAAACAAATCACAAAACTTCAGCAATATGTTTTGCTGCACGTTTTGCATCCAATAAGATCAGCCCTAATTTCCCACTCTCTTTAGCCATTAATGCTAATACGGCGTTATCCCCCGCTTGACTCAGCAAAATATAACCATTCTTACCTTTCACCATTACCTGGTCAAGCTCACCGCATGCCAATTCTTGCACCGACCGGTTGCCTAATGCCAAAAGGGTTGCAGACATCGCACCCACGCGATCGGCATTCAAATGATTTGGCAATAAAGTTGCAATTGGCAGACCATCAGGGGAAATAACCGCAGAAGCAATAATATCTGAAGAAGTATTGTTCAAATCGCTCAATACAGAGATTAATAACTGTTGCATATCTTAAAATTCCATTTCACTATTATATCTAATCGAGTCTTTATTAATGACCGCCATATCGGTGATATAGCACTTTTACCATTGTCACAAAAGCCTCTTTATTCAAATCCGGCATGCCACCGATGACTAGTATCAATTTAGTCTGTCCGACATACAGGGGGAAAAAGGTCAGTTCACTTTGCCCTGAAGGATCACAAATACCCCAAGCACTGTTATTGATATGCAAATTATTCCGAATCAACAAGCGGTGATTATTTTCCATGTTGGCGACTTCACTAGCCAATATGCCCAACTCTTCAGCAGCTTCGTGATGGAAACCTGAATTGGCAAAGTAAAGACCATTTTCATCAGCCAATAATGCCTTACCGGTACTAGATAATTGTTCCAGTAATTGAGGCAGTTGTTCGTCAGTCAAATTCACATCGTCGGTATTCATGTATTCGTCACCATACAGAAATTCCAAACGCTGTAAACGGTACAACAAACTTAATGCCGTATTAATATCGCTCGTATCCGCCCAAGCCAAAACCCGTTCACTACTGATTACATCTGAAGGGTCTGCTTTGAGTAATGCATATAACAATGTACGGCTAGCACTCGGTGTTTCATTTGAAACAGCATAATAAGCACCTGCCGGCGTAATTTTGGGGTACAAATTTGACTGTAAAGAGAGTGTCGATTCCATCTTATACCTCTAAGCCCGGATCAATTGAGAATAGCATTGCACTAACCAGCTGTTTTACATCGTCTTCACGACGGGCATCAATCTCGAAAACCGGTACATTAAAATTATTTTGAGCTAAATATTTTTGGTAAACATCTACGCCAGGCAGTGAGCGAATATCCATTTTGGTTACACCCACTACCAATGGTGCTGTTTTTAATAGTTCGCGGAAGGCTTCCAAAAAGAATTGCAGATCTTTTAATGGATTGGTTCGGGTATTATCCAATAACAATACCAACCCCATACTGCCCTGACTAAGAATTTCCCACATAAAGTTAAAGCGTTCCTGACCTGGAGTACCATATAAGTGTACCTTAGTCTCCTCATCCAAATGGATAACGCCATAGTCCATTGCAACAGTCGTATAGCCTTTACGTACTAATGTCATGTCGGAAGCGGATGCATCGGTCTGGATGGGTGGTTCATCTGACAATGCAGAAATAGCTGTTGTTTTACCTACACCTACGGGGCCGGTAAAAATAATTTTGTTTTCTTTCATTTGCCTGTTCCCCCTTATTATTTTCCAAGCAATTTACGCATTAGACGCTGTAACAAACCACGTGGCTGCTCTTGAGACGGACCAGCAACTTTTTCAGCATCTTTCACCATTTTGCTGTCTGGCACATTACTGCTCACATCTACATGCTCATTGATACTTGACTCACTAGACTGAGCTGTATATTCACTATCAGTAGCCAAAAACCCAGTCACCGATGTTGCAGCTAAATAATTCAGAATATCCGGCATTTCTAAAGGCATAACCTTATACAGAATATTCAAGTTAACCGATGTTTTGGTCAAAAATGCAGACAGTCTCATTGATTCAGGAACATGAGCTAAACGGGTCAAATTTGGCCATCGCTTTAAAGTAAAAACTGTTTGCGGAGTCATCGGATAAATCAAACGGCCTTGTGCGGTCCAAATTGCCATCTGCCACAAACAAGACATAATAGTAACTTTAGCTTTTTCCTTCCATTGCGGATTATCTGGCACGGCCTTGCAGACGACAACAAGATTGTCATCTTTACATAATCTTTCCAGCTCGCCGGCACTAACGGTCAGTAACACGCGTTGAATACTAGGAAATACAATCAATACCGGCTTCCCCTGATGCAATACGGCAATATCTTGATGACCTTGACTAGCAAATTTTAACGCACCCAATAATCCTTTTTGAGGATTAAAGCGGCGAATCGTAGCTTTGCGGGTTCCGTCTGCTTGCGTCTGACCTGCCTCCTGACTGGAGGTAATGCCGTCTGAAACAGTAAAAATATTCCCCCCTTGTGACAAGCTTCGCAAGATCGGAAATAATGTATCGAATTTAATAGGCTTAGGCAAATATGGTGTAGTTACCTTTGGTTCAAATGAAGAAAACATTGCAACCGGAGTATCAGCATAAGCTGCAACAGCTTCCTGCCATACCTGCATCCCCTTTTCCGAATCCGTATCAACCAAGATCAAATCAGGTTTTTCATTTGATTGAGGTGTAACAATCTCATAATTGGTCGTATTATGCATTTTGAAAGCCATACGAAACACAGCTTCCTGCTGTTCACCCACTTCTTGCAACATAACCCGTATGGTTTTAATTTTAGGTAACAAATCTTCCATGTATTGGTACTCACTAAACTTATTTTATTTTTTAGAATGTTGGTTCACACGCTGCAATAAGCGACTCATAGCCAAAACAACTTCTTCCGGCAATGTAACAACCCGCTCTCTTAATAAACGCAAAAATTGCTCCAAACGCGCCCAATCTTCTGCTCTTTCGTACAGGTCAAACAACATAACATAAAGCTGAGACTCTTTTGGATATTGCAGAACCGCCTGCTCTAAAGTTCCGATTGCCTGATCCAATTGGCCATACATCAACAGCGATTCCACCTCTTTTAATGCTTCCTCTGCCGGAGAAGACTGAGCATTGATGATAGAAGAATCTTTTTGAACCAAATCCCTATATTTAGACTTCATTTGCAAAGCAGTAGGCTGCAAATAACCGCGTTGCAAACCGATTTCCCGTAATTTCTGCTCACTAGGGCTTTTCTCCAAATCATCAAAAAGCTCATGATAACCCAAGCTATATCCCCAACCCAGCATTCGCTCTTTTACTTGGCGACCATACTGTCCCAAAGAGTGATAAAGCTTCCATAAGTGCTTGGCAAACTGCCCCACTTCTTCATTTTGGTAATCCAGTTTTAATGCATCAATGATTAAGCTGGCCGGCTTATTAGAATTGTGAATAGCACGATTGTATTGTTCGACAGCAGTTTGATAATCAACCTTATCTCTCAAAATTTTGGCACTTTGCTCAGGTTTTACAAAACCAATGACGGCATTTAACTCTTCCGGAGTGATATTACCAAACTCTTTTTTACCTAAGACAATAGGTACGCGCTTTGACATTTCCTGATCATCGTGCCGTCCCACAGAATCAATGGTCAAGACAGGTTGGCTACTTGAAATGTTGTCCTCCAGGCCGGTCTTCTCACCAATCTGGCGTGCTACTTCCTGTATATTCCAACCTAATTTTCCTTCTGCCAATACACGTAAATGCAAATGGGTAGGCTCAGCCATCAAACCTAATTTGACATACTCAACAAAACTGTCTTCTGGCAATGCCGAACCATGCCGGTCAAGCGTCTCTGCGAGCATATCGATATTACCAACTCGCAGATTCAGGCCGACCAGCTCATGAACCAACTTTTCAGGCGCACCATCTGACAGACCGTTTAAATAGCCAGCCAAGGACTCTGCTGCCTTACTTTCGTATCCAAATTGTTTGTATACTTGATATTCTGTTAATGGATCAACTTCTTGAGCGGAAACAGACGCCGTAGAAGTACTACCGGCACTCTCCGTACCCCACTCCCAATCTTGGCTGTCAGCGGTCGAAACAGACTGATTGACCTTATCCATCCAATCAGCACCCTCTGCACCGTCTTCTAATTGATTTGGTTGATGGTTTTGTAGCGACAGCTTAGCAGCTTTGCCTGTTTTTCTTGCTGCAGTACCGCCCTGTTTATAGCGGACAAATAACAATACCAGCAACAAAAGTGCCAGTAAAATAATTAAAAGCGAATAATTCAAGAACACCTCCCAATGATGTGAACAACACATCACACTACCAATGTATTTAGTACGCCCAGTATACAGATTTTATGTTTGATACCAGAACATGTTATCCCCAAGGCTGATTATGATAACATGATTTACTAGATAATTATACGAAATCACGTTTTCAGGCATGCCTTATTGAATTGCCTTGCCATTCAAACACACCGATGGATTCAATATGGGCAGTTTGCGGAAACATATTTATCACACCGGCAGACTTAAAAACATAGCCTTTTTCAACCAAAACAGCAGCATCACGTGCAAATGTAGCCGGATTGCATGATACATAAACTATCAACTTGGGCAAATAAGGATAATGTAGCGATTTGACGACAGCATAAGCACCACTACGCGGCGGATCAATCAGCATTTTGTCAAAAAATCCCCAAGAAGCAAGTTTTTCCCTGTCTGTTTCAAATAAATCATCCGCAAAAAAATACCCCTGCTCTCCACAATCGTTTTCATACATATTTTTCCGCGCACGCTCTACCAGATGCTCTGCACCTTCAATGCCAACAACTTTAGCACCGCATTTTGCCATAGGTAAGCTGAAATTACCCAAGCCGCAAAATAAATCGGCAATTCTCTCTCCCGAACGGATATCCAGCAGTTTGATTGCCCGAGCCACCATCAATGCATTCAAATCAGCATTGATTTGGGTAAAATCTCCCGGACGATAAGGCATAGTCAGACCGAATTCCGATAAATTATAAGACAAGCCAGGCAGAGATTCGGGATAAAATTCCTTGGCCCCCTCCTTGCCATATTGCGTCCAAATTTGCCAGCTTTGTGTCTTAGAACTTAACAAAACTTCATCAAACCATTTTTTCAACTGTTTTTTCGTCTTCTCAGACGGCCTTTCAGCAAAATATAGATTCACAACTGTCAATTTTTTATCACTGTAAAATTCAATGAATTTTACTGATACTCCCGAATCTGCCAACGCTTGCAATAATGTTTTAACAGCCGGGATCTGTACCGAAACATGGCGGGGCAATATCATGCACGAGGCAATATCCACCACATTACGGCTTCGCTTAGCCTGAAAACCCAATTTAACACGACCGGACGAACATATCTCTACGCTCAACCGGGCACGGTCACGGTAATGCCACGGCACAGCATAAATTGGCGGCAGAATTTGCTGAGGGAACACTTTACCGATGCGCATCAACTGTTCCTCCCAGACTCTCTGCTTAAAAGCCACCTGCGCACTCGGCTCGATATGCTGCAACGCACAGCCTCCACATGTATCAAAATAGCAACATTTCGGTAATACACGCTCTCCTGACGATTTCAGAACAATTTCGACATCAGCCTCGTCAAACTGTTTTTTGGATTGAGTAACACGGAAACTGACCGTTTCAGACGGCATAGCGCCTTTAATAAAAACAGTTTTCCCGCTATGGTCGCGTGCCACGCCGCGTCCTTCATAATCCAAAGAGAAAATGTCAACAACATTATTTGATTCTTTATGATTAGCCATTCCCATACTGCCTCAATACTTATCTCAAGCAACCGCTCGCTGCCGATTCACTACCGAAAGCGCATATTTTCCCACAAATACGCCTATATTAAGGTATGATTTGCCGAAATTACCTTTTAACCCTTTGTAAAAATAAGCATAAATACATGAAAAAAATCAGCTTGAGTTTATTTACACTGACATTAACTACAACGGCATTTGCCAACACACCACTGCCCGATGTTTCTCCGTCAACCGAAGGACAGCACGTTTTTATCAATATTCCCCAACAGCGTCTGTTTCTATATACCAACGGCAAACTGACGAAAGCCTATCCTGTCGCGGTCGGTAAAGCCATGACTCAGACCAACTTGGGTGAACATAAAATCGGCGTCAAAGCCTTTAATCCGACTTGGCACATTCCAAAATCCATTCAAAAGGAGCGTGGCGACAACGTCAAAACCATCCCTCCCGGCCCCGATAATCCTTTGGGCCCTGTATTTGTGCGTCTCGGCGATCCCAAATTGGGACTGGGCATTCACGGAACCAACGCTCCGTCCAGCGTCCCCGGGGTACGCAGCCACGGCTGTGTGCGCATGAAATCTCCTGATGCATTGGAATTTGCCAAATCAATTTCCACAGGTTCTCCTGCCCATGTGATTTACCAGATGGCAACGTTAAATGAAGACGCCAACCAAAATCTGTGGCTCGCCGCCTATCGCGACCCCTATAATAAGAAAAATCTGGATACTGCCGCATTAAAGAAAAGTATCGCCGCTTGGGCACAAGCACACGGTAAAAACATTAACACCAAGCGTGTTGATGCTATTCTGAAAAACCGTACCGGACAAGCTAACTGTCTGACCTGTGCCAAAGGAGTGAAGCTCAAAGGCCCGCTTAAATCCCTTGCATGGACAGCCGGATCATCTGCATACAGCAAACCGAAGGCCATGCCGAAACCGGCTCCAGTCAAAAACGACGTTTTACCGTCCGGTTCGGAAATTGAAATTGATGCCGGTGATGACGCAGCAAAAACCGTAGTACCGAAACCGGTTGCACCTCAAAATACCACGCCGGTCGAACCAACCAATATTCCAGCGTCTGCGGTATACACACCTACACCCAAACCTGCTCCGAGCTACATCCCTACCCCTGCTTACCCGACGCAGGAAATTCCGGCTGATAGCGAACCGACCGAATTATTGTTCTGACATTATAACCATTAAAGCCGTCTGAAAAGAAAGCTCGAGCAATCCTTTTCAGACGGCCTTTTGTATTTTAACCGACTCAAAAAATATATTATATAGATATCCCCATTATCCGCAGAATAATCGATTTATCCAACCCGCCCTTTTCAGACGGCCTGCAAAGTCTTAAACTACCCGACTATCAAACCTATAATTGGAGATTCTTGATGCATTCCAAAATCAAAGTCGGCATTGTCGGAGCAACCGGTTATACCGGCGTCGAACTTTTGCGCCTATTGAGTACCCATCCTCAGATCGAAGTGACTGCCGTCACCAGCCGAAGCGAAGCCGGCATCTCTCTTGCCGATTATTTCCCAAGTTTACGCGGAATCTACGATTTAGCCTTCCAAACCCCTGATGAAGCAAATCTCGACCAATGTGATGCGGTATTTTTCGCTACACCCAACGGCGTTGCAATGAAAGAAGCTCCCGAATTATTGAAAAAAGGCGTACGGATTATCGATTTATCTGCCGATTTCCGCATCCAAGATATTCCGACTTGGGAACAATGGTACGGCATGGCGCACGCTTGTCCTGATGTCGTCCGTCAGGCCGTTTACGGCTTAAGTGAGATGAACCGTGACGCCATTGCAAAAGCGCAAATTGTGGCTAACCCGGGGTGCTATCCGACCTGTGTATCCTTACCGTTGCTGCCTTTATTGCAACAAGGCCGCCTGAAAACCGGTATGCCTTTAATTGCAGATTGCAAATCAGGCGTTTCCGGCGCAGGCCGAAAAGGTAATGTCGGCTCATTACTCTGCGAAGCCGGCGATAACTTCAAAGCCTACGGTATAGGCGGCCACCGACACTTGCCGGAAATCAAGCAGACCATCAGCGACTTACAACCCGATATCGCCGAAAGCTTCGTTTTTGTTCCGCACTTGACACCGATGATTCGCGGCATGCACGCTACTGTTTACCTTCACCTGCAAGACAACATTGACCCGTACGAAATCTTGAGTGGTTTTTATCAGGACAGCCCTTTTGTTGATGTGATGAAACCGGGTTCAACTCCCGAAACCCGCAGTGTGCGTGGCGCCAATATTTGCCGCATCAGCATCCAAAAAGCTCCTCAAAGCCCGGTATGGATTGTACTGTCGGTCATTGACAACTTGGTTAAAGGTGCAGCCGGCCAAGCCGTACAGAACATGAACATCATGTTCGGTTTTGACGAACGATTGGGTCTGCAATCTGCACCTTTACTGCCTTAATTCCTTAATCATCTGTTTTATCAAGCCAAAGGCCGTCTGAAATTGCTGCATACTTTCAGACGGCCTTTGGTTTTACTGCGGTTTCTACTGTTTAATTGCTTGGATTTTCAATCGATTTATTCGTAAACCACACCTGCTACGAATTCTTTTTCACTAAAACCGCCATATTGCTGCTCCCAATCATGTGACGCTTCAACGATATCACATTCACGCGCAAACTTACGCTGTTTGATATTCATTTGTTCTACATGAATATGTCCCAGCTGCTCGCATTCCAAAGCCGACAACGACACATTAGCCGATTGCGCTGCCGAATAGCTTACCGGAAAAGCAATCAAAGCAACGATAACTGCGGCAAGAGCCAACCAAGTATTTCTGCGATAGTTTGTCATTTTGATTCCTTTTAATTTAACTTAACTAAAACAACTTTATTTATCAAAATAATACCGTTTACCGATTAACATACTAAGATTAAATTTACCGACTGTGCGGATGTGCCATAAAATGAATCCACAGTCTAAAAAGTGTGAACCCAGGATAAGCTCAAAAGCAGCCAAACTTCATTTAATCTATCATTTCTTACATGGTACTAAGAAAAAATAAAAAATGCAACGATTTTTCTTAGTTTAAGTAATTTTTTTCTTACATAATTGAAAAAAATGAAGTAAAATACAAGTAATCAATCGATGTATACTTAAAACCACACTTTCAAACAAGGATTATTATGAATACTTTTAAAGAGCGATTAGCTTTTCTATGGAAAGGCGAAGCCAAACAGGCCAAGATTGCTGCCGATATTGACATGACCATCGCCGGTTTCAGCCGTATCTGGAATGAAGGCGGCCTACCCAAATCCGAAACTTTAAAAAAAATCAAACAATTAAAAGGTTGCAGTATTGACTGGCTGCTTACCGGAGAAGGTGAACCTTTCCCCGACCAAACTGCGCCCAATACGACTGCCTACGATACACTCGGCAATCCGGTTGACGTCGAAGAATTTATTTTCGTACCACGTTACGACATCCAAGCCGCAGCAGGTCACGGCCAGCTGGTCGGCGATGAAAAACCCGTCTTTACTATGGCATTCCGCCGCTATTGGATTGAAAACTATGTCACACGTGATACTAAAAATTTATCGGTCATCTCCGTCAAAGGCGACTCGATGGAAGGCGTGTTGAATGATGGCGATTCCATTCTGATTAACCACAGCGAAACGACTCCGCGTGACGGACTGTATGTTTTGCGTCTCAACGAAAACCTGTTGGTCAAACGGTTGCAGCTGATGCCCGGCGGCATTGTGAATGTCATTTCCGCAAACGAAGCCTATCCCACTTTTGAAATCGATTTAAAACATCTGGGAGAAGATATTTCTATTATTGGCCGCGTGGAGTGGTTTGGACGTAATATCTAATTTTTATGCCGGCTATTGAATTTTAAGTACTTGTCCCAACTTGCTTAACTGGAAGGTTTGCGCGACAATATACATAACATTCATATAAAAGGAATCACATCATGTCAGACGAAAGCCCTATTCTCTTTACAGACAGCTGCTGCACCAAAGTGGCTGATTTAATTGCCGAAGAAAATAACCCCGAACTCAAACTGCGCGTTTTTGTAAATGGCGGCGGTTGTTCCGGCTTCCAATACGGTTTTACTTTCGATGAGATCAAAAACGACGATGATTTCGAAATCGAAAAAAACGGTCTAACCTTTTTGGTTGATCCGATGAGCTATCAATATTTGGTCGGCGCAGAAATCGACTATACCGAAAGCCTACATGGTTCGCAGTTTGTTATCCGTAATCCAAATGCCGAAACAACCTGTGGCTGCGGTTCATCATTTTCAGTCTAAGCATCTGATGCAGGGAATTCAATCAAGTATATAATACGAAGCCGTCTGAACTTTCAGACGGCTTCTATCATTTACTTTCAAAATCAGGGCTGCTCTTGTATAATTTTCCCCATGGTAAAATAATTAACAATCATAAATATATTGTAATAAATTATCATTATAAAAAAATATTTGAATGAAGATTTGCCATTATTGGCAAAACCAAATATACCAATCTATCACATCAGGCTACTTTAACCTTGGAAATTACCCTTTATCAGTAAACCGAGACAATCATAGCCATCAACCGTTATACTGACCGTAAAAAACTAGATAGCTTTCTGATAATACACAGCCAATAAAAACTCAATAAGCTGTTTTATCAATATCTAAATGAGATGCCCGATGAATCCAAAACAAAAACTTTATGATGTCTACGTTTCTTATCCGCCCGGCGCTGATCGGGAACGCATCAATTCCTGCCTATATGATAATCTGAAAACAGCTGAAGCTGACGATTTGGTTCAAGCATTGGCTGAACGTCCTCAAGCGATTATTGCAGAAAACTGTACCCAAGAAGAACGCGAAAATGCCCAATATTACTTCAACTATTTGGGTTTGGATGTTATCGTTCGCCAATCACTCGAGCTGGTACCCAATTCATCTCAACTTCCCGAAGAAGAAGTACCGGAAATCAAACAATGTCCGGTATGCATGAGTATTATCGAAGATGCCAGAGAACCAAACTGTAAGGTCTGTGACTTTCAATTTGCGACTGCCAATCCGCAAACCATCAATCGTAAACGTATCGAATGGCAGGAAAAGTTAGCCTTTGAGCACAAGAAACAAGCAGAAATTGCCCAAAAGCTCAAACAAGACCAAGAACGCGAAGAAAAACTCTTACGCAAACAAATCCGTGCCGAATTAGAAGAAAAACTTCGTCACGAATTAGGAAAAAACCCTGATTTGATTACACTTGTAGCCAAACGGAAAATGATTTTAATCGGTATCTCAGCCTTTCTTGCGATGATATTCTTGGTCGGCATAGGTTATTTAGCCGCAAAATACTTATAACTGAACCACATCAACGGCAAAATATCCTGGCACCTTAATTATATTTGCATCAGTATCCTTAAAAGCCGATGCCGTCTGAAAAAATTTTTAGACGGCATCGGCTTTTGTTACAGCTAAATTATTTGGCCTCGCCAACAGGAATCGAACCTGTATTTTACGCTTAGGAGGCATACGTTCTATCCGTTGAACTATGGCGAGTATACTAAACTTTTCCGGCGATAAATGACAATATTCCCGCCGCAATCAACGGCCCTACCGGAATACCGCCGAAAAAAGCAACACCGGCAATAGTGCCGATTAATAATCCGGTAACTAAAATCGGCTGAGTACTCATCAAGGGCACGCCGTGTCCGGCAATCCACGCTACAAAAATACCGACTGTAACCGCAGCCAGCATTTTGAAATTCACAAATTCCGCAAAGCCGGGTAGCTGGACTCTCCCTGAAACCAGAGGACTTAATACACCGATGGTCAAGAAAATAATACCGACGCTTAAGCCGTATTTTTCCGCCAAAGGGATGTATTTTACCAGCGCAGTCTGCTGCATCAGCAATAATACAATTGCCGAAATCGTAATCGAGTTATTGTTGCTTAATACCCCGAGCAAGATCAACGCCACCAGAAAAAGCGGGATGAAACTAAAATTCATATCGCTCTCTTTTTATTTATTAAGACACGCGCGCCAAAGATTCTTCGGCAAGCTGGCGCATGGCTTCGGTAATTTCGCTTTGAGGCAGCAGGCTCAAACACGCAACTGCTTTTTCAACTGCTTTCCGTGCCTCGCTTACTGAATAATGCAAGGCATCCGAGTTAACTACATGATGATGAATTTTCTCGAAATAGCTGCGGTCGGCATTTTCCAAAGCATGACGCACATCACCGGCCGCCTGCTCCGAACCGTTTTGCATCAGATAAATCAATGGCAGAGTTGGCTTGCCTTCAGCCAAATCATCGCCGACATTTTTACCGATTTCTTCGGTCTCGCCCGAATAATCCAACACATCATCAATAATTTGGAAGGCCGTACCGACATACATGCCGTAATCTTTCAACGCCTGCTCCTGTTCCGGCGTAGCCTTGCCCAAAATCGCACCGACTTGCGCGGCCGCTTCAAACAGCTTGGCGGTTTTATACTGGATGACCTGCACATATTCGGCTTCAGTGATATCGGTATTACCGATATTCATCAGCTGCATCACTTCACCTTCGGCAATGATATTGGTCGCATCCGCCATGACTTCCAAAATCTTCATACTGCCTGAGCCTACCATCAGCTGGAATGCACGGGTATACAAAAAGTCACCTACCAACACCGCCGCTGCATTGCCGAATAAGTTATTGGCGGTTTTACGGCCACGGCGCAAATCACTCTCATCCACTACGTCATCATGCAGCAGCGTGGAAGTATGGATAAACTCCACCATTGCCGCCAACGAATAGAGCTTCTCATCGTCATAACCTACCGCCTTACCTGCCAAAATCGTGATAATAGGACGCAACCGTTTACCGCCTGCGCTGATGATGTAGGTTCCGATTTGGGAAATCAGCGCCACATCCGACTGAACGGCTTGGTTAATCACAACATTGACTTTGGCTAAATCGTCAGGCAGGTGACGTTGGAAATAAGGCAGGTTTTCAAGCATGGCCGGAATTTCTAGGAATTAAAAGTGAGTGTTGCATAAAAATATCATATCCAACGGGCGATTATAGCAGCAAAGACTGTTTCACACACCTTTCAGACGGCATTTTCATCTTAATAGAAATAAACTTTGACAAAACAGCAAAATATACATAAAATTTAGCGTTTCGCACATGGAGTGCGAATGATTTAACCATTATTCTCATGGAGTTGAGTATGTACGCGGTCGTAAAAACCGGCGGTAAACAATACAAAGTTACCGTTGGCGAAAAATTAAAAGTAGAACAGATACCAGCCGAACTCGACAGCCAAATCGAACTGAACGAAGTTTTGATGATTGCTGACGGCGAGTCTGTAAAAGTAGGCGCACCTTTTATCGAAGGCGCAAAAGTAACAGCTAAAGTAGTGGCTCACGGCCGTGGCGAAAAAGTCCGCATTTTCAAAATGCGCCGCCGCAAACACTACCAAAAACGCCAAGGCCACCGCCAAAATTTCACCCAAATCGAAATCGTGGCAATCGCCTGATTTAACACAAGTTTAGGAGTATTAAACATGGCAAGTAAAAAAGCAGGCGGCAGCACCCGCAACGGTCGCGATTCAGAAGCCAAACGCTTGGGCGTGAAAGCCTATGGCAGCGAGCTGATTCCGGCAGGCTCTATCATCGTTCGCCAACGCGGCACCAAATTCCACGCCGGCGACAACGTAGGCATGGGCAAAGACCACACTTTGTTTGCTAAAGTTGACGGTTACGTCGAATTCAAGACCAAAGGCGCATTAAACCGCAAAACCGTAAGCATCCGTCCTTATACCGGTTCTGAAGAGTAATCTTTTGAAAAATCCGCTTCTCAAATGAGAAGCGGATTTTTTATCCGACTTACCGCTTCTCTTCTCTCATATTAAATTCCGTTAAATATTCAGCCCTTCTTCCCTTTAAATCCCACATCTGCATACCGCCAATTGACATACATTAAAACCGAAGTAAAAAATCGCATATCACATGCATCTCTACTTTATCCCATAAACGATTTTGCTATAATCCCATAAATCACGGATTATCCGCCAACCGTTACAACGCCAGCAAAGGCCGTCTGAAAATAATCCGAATCCCTCAATCATAAAGGATGCCCCATGAGTTTATACAGCGATATTCTCGTCGTCGGCGCAGGTCCGGCCGGTCTCAGCTTTGCCGCAGAACTGGCAGGCAGCGGTTTAAAAGTGACCCTCATCGAACGCAGCCCGGTGGAAGTTTTGCAAAACCCTCCATACGACGGTCGGGAAATCGCGCTCACCCATCTTTCACGCGAAATCATGCAGCGTTTGGGCATGTGGGAACGGATTCCGGCAAACGAAATTTATCCTTTGCGCGATGCCAAAGTCTTAAACGGCCAATCCGATTACCAGCTCCATTTCCCTCAACCCACCCAAGCACGTGGCGAACCAGCCGACTGCTTAGGCTACCTGATTTCCAACCACAATATCCGCAAAGCCGCCTATGAAGTGGTTGCCACGCTCGACAACGTAACCATCCTGACCGATACCAATGTCAAAGATGTCAAAGTTTCTGATCAAGAAGCACAAGTCATTCTTGAAAACGGCGACATTCTGACCGCACGTCTGCTCTTGGCCGCCGACAGCCGTTTCTCACAAACCCGCCGGCAATTAGGCATTTCATCCGATATGCACGATTACAGCCGCACCATGTTTGTCGGCCGCATGAAACACACCTTGTCAAACGACCATACCGCCTACGAATGCTTCCACTACGGCCGTACCATCGCCTTATTGCCGCTGGAAGAACACATCACCAACACCGTCATTACCGTCGATGCCGACAAGACCGATTCCATCAAAGCATTAAGCAACGAAGAATTGGCCGCCATGGTAAAAGCCCAGCTGAAAGGCCGTTTGGGCGATATGGAAGTCGTCAGTACCTTCCACAGCTACCCCCTAGTCGGCATGATTGCCCAACGCTTTTACGGCAAACGCAGCGCATTAATCGGCGATGCCGCCGTCGGTATGCACCCCGTCACCGCACACGGCTTCAACTTAGGCTTATCCAGCGCCGACATTTTGGCCAAACTGATTTTAGAAGCCGAGCAGCGCGACCAAGACATCGGCTCAAGTACCCTGCTGGAAAAATACAACACCAAACACATGCTCCATGCCCATCCGATTTATCACGGCACCAACATGCTGCTGAAGCTCTTTACCAACGAAACCGCCCCGGCCAAAATCCTGCGCGGCTTGGTATTGCGCGCCAGCAATAACTTTCCGCCGATTAAGAAACTGATTACCAAACAGTTGACCGGCTAGCAAAATCAGTTTCTTATTCTGCCATTTAGTATTCATACACAAAACAGGCCGTCTGAAATTTTCAGACGGCCTGTTTGATGAAACGGCAATACTTTTTCAATGAAATGATTCGGGGCTACCAGTTGACGCTGACGGCTTTGTTTCCTAACTGTTTTTCCAGTTCTTCGAATAATTCCGCGCTGGCGGTTATGCTCCATTTCGACGGGATTTTCAGACGGCCTGAGGCTTGGCCGTTGCTGTAGGAGAGCAGCAGCGGAATATGCGGCGTGTCGGGCAGGTGCGCGGCGGCAAGGGTTTGCGCCAGCTTGGGAATGTCGTGTTCGGGGCGCAGAGCCAGGCTCAGGCTGCGGGCGTAGTTTTGGCGTGCCATTTGCAGCGTCATGACTTGGTTGGCCATGATGCGCAAACCGTCGCCGCCGCCGTAATCGTCGCGGCTGACTTTGGATTCGATAATCAGCACTTGGTCGGCTTTCAAAATACCGGCGCATTGCTCCAATGTTTGGCCGCTGATCATGATTTCCACTTGGCCGCTCAAATCTTCCAGCGTGACAAATGCCAGTTTGCCGCGCTTGCCCATCATGGTGCGCACCGATGTCACGAATCCGGCCAGGCGCACGCTGTCTTGCGGTTTCAGACGGCCTAATCTGGTCGGGGCGATTTGGCGCACTTCTTCGGCATAAGGGCCGAACGGATGGCCGGACAAATAAAAGCCGATGACGGTTTTTTCTTCGGCGAGTTTTTCCGATTCGCTCCACATGGCGGCGTCAACCAGTTTTACGGGGTCAATCGCGTCGTCCATCATGTCGAACAGGCCGCCCTGATTGGCGTTGGCCGCTTTTTGGTCGGCATTGCCCATCGCCAAATCGATGTTGGCCAGCAACATGGCGCGGTTGGGTTCGACGCTGTCGAACGCGCCGCCGCGGATGAGGGCTTCGAGCGTGCGGCGGTTCATGTGGTCTTTACCGACGCGCTCGCAGAAATCCAGCAGGCCGGTGAATTTTCCGCCTGCTTCGCGTGCGGCAATGATGGACTCAACCGCCGCTTCGCCCGTGCCTTTAATCGCGCCTAAGGCATAGCGGATTTTTCGGTCGGCATACGGGGTAAAGCGGTAGTCGGACGCGTTAATATCCGGCGGCAGGAAGGAGATGCCGTTGGCGCGTGCGTCGTCGTAGAAATGCTTGAGCTGGTCGGTGTTGTCCAATTCAGACGACATGGTGGCCGCCATAAATTCGGCCGGATAATGCGCTTTGAGCCAGGCCGTCTGATAGGAAATCAGCGCATAGGCGGCGGCGTGGGATTTGTTGAAACCGTAGCCCGCGAATTTTTCCATGTAGTTGAAAATTTCGTCGGATTTTTCGCGCGAGATGCCTTGTTTGGCCGCACCTTCGGCGAAAATCTCGCGGTGTTTGACCATTTCTTCGGGCTTTTTCTTACCCATCGCGCGACGCAGCAAGTCCGCACCGCCGAGCGAATAGCCGCCGATAATCTGCGCCGCCTGCATCACCTGTTCCTGATACACCATAATGCCGTAAGTCGGCTCGAGAATGCCGGCCAGCAACGGATGGATGTATTCGAACGGCTCGCCTTTCATACGGGCGACGAAATCGGGAATATTGTCCATCGGCCCCGGTCGGTAGAGCGAAACGAAGGCAATCAGTTCTTCAAATTTGGTGGTGTGCGCCGTTTTCAGCATTTTTTTCATGCCGGTCGATTCGAACTGGAAGACGGCGGTCGTATTCGCGTCGCGGAAAATCTGATAGGCGGCTTGGTCGTCGAGCGGAATCTTGCCGACATCGACATCTTCGCCGCGCGTTTCTTTGATGAGGTTCTGCGCCATTTCGATGATGGTCAGGTTGCGCAAGCCCAAAAAGTCGAACTTCACCAAGCCCACGTCTTCCACGTCGCCTTTGTCGTACATCGACACGGGCGATGCGGATTCGTCGGCCTGATAAACCGGGCTGAAATCGGAAATTTTACCCGGCGCAATCAACACGCCGCCCGCGTGCATACCCAAGCCGCGCGTCAAATCCTCGAGCTTTTTGGCCAGCTCAATCAGTTCGTCGGCCTCTTCCGCCGCAATCAGTTCGCCGATTTGCGGTTCGGCTTCCATCGCCTTATCCAAACCCAAAGGCTTGTTGGCCTCCAGCGGAATCAGTTTAGACAGGCGGTCGCACAGGCCGAACGGCAGTTCCAACACGCGCCCCACGTCGCGGATGACGGCTTTGGACGACATCGTGCCGAACGTTACAATCTGGCTGACCGCCTCTGCGCCGTATTTTTCGCGCACATATTCAATCACGCGGCCGCGGTTCGCTTGGCAGAAGTCCACGTCGAAGTCGGGCATGGAGACGCGCTCGGGATTCAGAAAACGCTCGAACAGCAGCGCATATTTCAACGGGTCAAGGTCAGTAATTTTCAGCGAATACGCCACCAGCGAACCTGCGCCCGAACCGCGTCCCGGCCCGACGGGGCAGCCGTTGTTTTTCGCCCAGTTGATGAAGTCCTGTACGATGAGGAAATAGCCGGGGAAGCCCATCTGAATGATGATGTTCAACTCAAAATCCAAACGCGCCTGATATTCGGGCATTTTTTGCGCGCGCTCGGCTTCGTCGGGATAAAGCTGAGCCATGCGCTCGTGCAGGCCTTCGTTGGACAATACGGTCAGGTAATCGTCCAAACTCATGCCGTCGGGCGTAGGGAATTGCGGCAGGAAGTTTTTGCCTAATGTAATGTGCAGGTTGCAGCGTTTGGCAATCTCTACCGTGTTTTCCAACGCTTCGGGCAAATCGGCGAAACGCGCCGCCATTTCCTGCGGATCGATGAAATACTGGCTCGGCGAAAATTCGCGCGGGCGTTTTTTGTCGCTCAACACCCAACCGCCGGCCACGCACACGCGCGCTTCGTGGGCATTGAAATCGTCGCGGCTCATGAATTGGGTCGGATGCGTCGCCACCACCGGCAAATCCAGTTCCTCCGCCAGAGCCACGCTGCCCGATACGGCAGTCTCCCATTCGGGGCGTTCCGGCAGGCGTTGCAATTCCAGATAAAACGCGTTCGGAAACCAAGCCGCGTATTTTTGCGCCGCCGCTTTGGCCGCTTCGGCATGACCGTTCAGCAGATTCACGCCCACTTCGCCGTAATGCGCACCCGACAAGCAAATCAGGCCGCTGTTGTCGCCGTCGGCCAGCCAGCTTTGGCGCAATTCGGCGTGGTCGACATTGCGGTCTTTGCCCACATAAGCGGCAGTCAGGAGTTCGCTCAGGCGCAGGTAGCCCGCGTCGTTGCGGATAATCAGCATCGCGCGGAACGGCTTTTCCGGCGCGTCGGGATTCTCAATCCATACGTCCGCACCGCCGACCGGCTTGATGCCCGCGCCGCGGCAGGCTTTGTAGAATTTCACCAGGCCGAATTCGTTCATCAAGTCGCTCACGCCCAGCGCAGGCAGACCGTATTCCGCCGCTTTGGACACCAGCTTTTTAATCCGCACCATACCGTCGGTAATCGAAAATTCGGTGTGTACGCGCAAAGGAATATAAGTCGGTTGGGTCATGGCAATCTTGTCCGGCAGTCAAACTTGAAAACGGTATTGTAGCAGGGTTTGAAACATCAAAGGCCGTCTGAAAATGTTCAGACGGCCTCAGAAGTCGATCAATCCGTTCCGACTTAGAAAATGCCCATATTCAACAGCCTTTCCTGCCGCATAACGGCAAGCGGTTTGCCGTATTCCGTTTTCAGACGGCCCCGCGATGGCGGACGTGCACATGGCTGCCGTGTATGCGGCCTTCGTGGTCGTAATTGTCCCTGAATCCTTTCAGGATGACTTCGATATTGTTTTCTTTGGCATAGATATTGGCGAAGTCTTCGACCAGTTCCAATACGTCGATGGCGATGTAGGTGGAACGTTCGGCGTTAATCAATACGGTGGAGTCGGGACGGATGTTTTTCAGCGTTTTCTTAATCGCCGCTTTGTTGAGAAACGACACTTCTTCCGACAAAGCCAGCTCGACTACTTTGGCATCGGCCAGCTGTTCGCGGCTGAGGTAGTAGGCACGCTTCATGTTGCCCTGAAGGATGGACAGGATGCTGATGGCCAAACCGATAGCGACGCCTTTGAGCAGGTCGAGCGTGACGACGGCGGCCAGCGTGGCGGCAAAGGGGATGAACTGGTAAAACCCTTTGTGCCAGAAGTGCATGATGGTGGCGGGCTTGGCCAGTTTGTAGCCGATCAGAATCAGCACGGCGGCGAGCGTGGCCAGCGGAATCATGTTCAACACCGCCGGAATCGCCAACACGCACACCAACAGCAAAATGCCGTGGATGACGGTAGCGGTTTTGTGGGTCGCGCCCGCGCTTGCATTGGCGGAAGAGCGCACCACGACCGAGGTCATCGGCAGGCCGCCCATCAGGCCGCTGACAATGTTGCCCAAACCTTGTGCGCGCAGTTCGCGGTTGGTATCAGTAATGCGGCGGTGGGTATCCAGACGGTCGGCCGCTTCGATGCTGAGCAGGGTTTCAATCGAAGCGACCACCGCCATGGTAATGCCCGTTATCCATACCATGCCGTTGCCGAAACCTGAAAAATCGGGCAGGGTCAGCATGTCTTGGATTTCGCTCCAGTTGTCCGGTACGGGAAGCTGCACCAACTGGCCGGCGGGAATTTCCAGACTGCTGCCCGAAGCTTTGAACCATGCGTTCAGACCGATGCCGACGGCCACGGCAATCAGCGCGGCGGGCAGCATTTTGATTCTTTTCAATGCGGGTACCGCATCCCAGCCCAGCAGAATCGCGACGGATACGACGGTAACGACCACCGAGCCGGTATGGATGTTGCCGAGCATGGCGGAAAATTCGCCGATACTGCCGCTACTGCCCAGCGCATAAGGAAGCTGTTTGATAATGATGATGACGCCGATGCCGGCCAGCATGCCTTCAATGACTGCGGAGGGAATGTATTCGGCGATGCTGCCCGCACGCATGAAGCCCAAGACAAGCTGTACCGCACCGGAGATTAATACCGCGCATAAAAAAAGCTCGAACGCGCCGAGCTGTGTGACCGCTGCCAAAACAATTGCCGCCAACCCCGCGGCGGGGCCGGAAACGCTGATGTGCGACGTACTGAATATGCCGATGACGATGCCGCCGACCACGCCGGCGATGATGCCCGACAGCGGTGGCGCGCCGGAAGCCAGCGCGATGCCCAGACAAAGCGGTAAAGCCACCAGAAACACCACCAAACCGGCGGCGAAATTCGACTTCAGCAGCGCGGAAAAAGGCTGTTTTTTCATTGCATTCATTTTTTTATCCGAATCTCGTGTATGTATGTGGGGATGTGCGTATGCCGCAGACGACCGTGCCGTCCGCGGCAAGTATCAACCTGCCTGTAATGCCTTGTTCGCATTGACTACCCATTCGTTGTCGGTCACATCGTAGATTTTGCGGATGTCTCCGGCCAGCGAAGTCAGATCCAGGTTCAGGTCTTTCAGACGGCCTGTGTGCAGGTCGAACACCCAGCCGTGCACAATCGGGTAATGGTCTTCGCGGAAACGTTCCTGAACGCAGGGCATCTTGATGACGTTCAGGCATTGCTCCTGAATGTTCAGTTCGACCAAACGGTTGTAACGCGCGCTGTCGTCGGCGATGGCATCCAACTCTTCCTGATGGATGCGGTACACGTCGCGGATGCCGCGCAGCCACGGGTTCATCATGCCGAAATCCTACGGGCACATCGCCGCATGCACGCCGCCGCAATGGTAGTGGCCGCACACGATGATGTGTTTGACTTTCAGATGGGTGACGGCGTATTCGATGGCGGAGGTCACATTCATATCGATGCCGTTGACCTGGTTGGCCACATTGCGGTGTACGAACACCATGCCCGGGTCGAAACCCATCAGCTCCTCGGCAGTCACGCGGCTGTCGGAGCAGCCGATGTAGAGATACTCGGGCGTTTGCGCTTTGGCCAGCCTGCCGAAATATTCGGGGTCTTGCTGCCGTTTCCGGTTAACCCATTTTTCGTTGTTTTCAAAGATGAATTGGAATGAATCGTCCATGATTTGAGTCCTCTTTAGTGTGTTGTCAAAGCCTGTATCGGAACGATGGTTCCTTGGAAAATGATTCCGGCCGGAATGTCCCCCAGCGGGAATCTGTGCGTATGGTAAGGGGGCTTTGTTGCAGGATGTTTACGTCTGCACGCCCGTTCAGACAGAACCGTATCCGGTTTTTCCACTGCAAAATTAACCGACGTTTCCGCTTTTTCCGTTGCCTGCTGCGGGTGTCCGGCTTATCGGCGAAGGCGGCCGGCCTAAAAAAAGACATCGTAAAGATATGTTTATAATGGAAAATCTTTCCAAACCACAAAAAGCAAGGCCGTCTGAAAAATTTCAGACGGCCTTCGGACAGATACAAATCATTATTCGGGTTCGGCGCAATAAAACGAATACAGCAGCTCAATCATTTTCCCCACGCGCTCATCGGCAATATAATACAGCCGTTCGCGGTGGTTGACTTCGCAGGCAACCAGTCCGGCCTCGCGCAACACGGCCAACTGGCTCGACATCGCGGCTTGCGGCAAACCGGTAATTTGCGCCAACTCGGTCACATTGCGGCGTTGCTCGTGCAGATTGCACAACACAGCCAGGCGGTTGGGATTGGCCAGCAATTTCAAAAAGTCGGCGGCTTGGGCATAAGGCGGGTTTTCGGCGTTCATGATATGGCTTGATGAAAATGTTACGGCATATTTTATCACAACGCCGCCCGGCATCAGGCTGATTTTGCCGTCTGCCGCAACGCCCGGTTCCACGGCATCCGCAGCAGCAGCCTCGCCATACCGCAAAATCCGGTCAAGCCAGCTGTCAGCAAGCCCGCACCCACTATGCCACACAACAGATAAAACCACGGCGACACCAGCCAACCGCCCAACGCGCCTGCCAACGCCAGCGTTCCGGCACCGATTTGCACTTGACGCATCAAATCCAAGGGCTGTTTGCGGTCGAACACGGTGGCGAAACCTGCCGCTTTCCAGCCCTGTATGCCGCGTTCCATGATATACGCTTCTTTTCCGCGAGCCGCCTGCTCCAATACCTCGCTGTTTTGCGCCGTACGCATACCCGATTGGCAATGAAACACCAGCGTAACCGCGGCAGCAGCCGGTTCAGACGGCAAACCGTGGCTGAGTTTATCCAGCGGCACATTTACCGCGCCGTCGATATGCTCGCGCCCGTATTCGGCTGCGCTGCGCACATCGACCAGCACCGCTCCGCCAGCCAGTTTGCGCCGCACTTCATCGGCCGGAATCGTTTGAATTTTCATGGCATTACCTTTTTCAGACGGCCTATTTGCGCACGCAGGTATTCACACCGAGCAGGCTGTACAGGCCGCAAAACGAAAATATGCCCGTGGCCAAAGGCAGAACGCCCAACCAGCCCCACCAGCCGATGGTGCCGGTAGCCGCTGCGACGATTAAAGCCAAACCTAAAATAATACGGATTGCACGATCCACTCCGCCGACATTGCGTTTCATATCTTATTCCTTTCATATTAATTTTTTTAAATGTATTAAAAATATAATATGATAAAACTGCCTTGTCAAGGCCGTCTGAAAAGGTTTCAGACGGCCTCTTGTTTCTGTGAAACGAGTATCCGGTTTTCAAACGGCAGAAATCGGGGTGAAAACGGTTTTCCCAATCAGACGGAAACGTTCGGACGCTTCACATGCCGTGCTACAATAGGCCGTCTGAAAAAAGGAAAACGATATGGAAGCCACGGTTTACTTGGAAGATAACGAATACATCGCCTTGTGCGACCTTTTGAAACTGGCCGGATTGGCCGAAAGCGGCGGACAGGCCAAAGCGTTTATCGCGGAGGGTTTGGTGCGGCGCAACGGCGAAGTCGAAACACGCAAAACCGCCAAAATCCGCGGCGGCGAAGTGATTGAATTTAACGGTGCGGTATTGGACATTGCCGATGGATACGACCCTGAAGACTAAAGCCGAAGCTTTGTTGGGCGAGCCGCTGCTGGACGAACCCGTGCGCCCCGAAAGCTGGGAATGCTGCGGCAGCGATTGCGGCGATGCCTGTATCCAAACCATTTATTGGGACGAAAAAGCACGCTACGATGCGCAACAGAAAAAGCTGCAAGACCTGGATATTTCAAACGGCGGATAAGCCTGTTCCTTTTCAGACGGCCTTGATATGCGCATCAGGCCGTCTGAAACTTCTCTTTTATTTTCACGCAATATTTCTATGATTGACCTTCACTGCCACTCCACCGTTTCAGACGGCCGCCTGTCCCCTGCCGAAGTCGTGCGCCTTGCCCATGCCAACGGCTGTACATTGTTGTCGCTGACCGACCACGACCACACCGGCGGCTTGGCCGAAGCGCGTGCCGAGGCAGATTTGCTCAGCCTGCGTTTTGTCAACGGCGTGGAAGTGTCGGTCACATGGCGCGGGCGCACGATTCATATCGTCGGTCTGGATTTCGACGAACGTGATGAAAAACTGCAAAACCTGTTGGCCGACGTGCGCAAAGGCCGTCTGAAACGTTTGGAAACCATCGCGGAAAAGCTGGCAAAAAAAGGCATTCACGGCGCATATGAAGGTGCATTGGCCTTGGCTGCCAATCCCGAAATGGTCAGCCGAACCCATGTGGCCGAATTTTTAATCAACCAAGGCCATGTGCGCAACAAGCAGCAGGCGTTTACCAAATATTTGGGCGACGGCAAACCCTGTTCGGTCAGACACGACTGGGCGGATTTGGGCGAATGCGTCGCCGCGCTCAACGGCGCAGGCGGAATGGCGGTGATTGCCCACCCGATGCGCTACGATTTGTCGGCCACCGCCAAGCGCAATCTGTTTGAAGAATTCAAATCTCTCGGCGGCGCGGGGATTGAGGTGCACAGCGGCAATTGCAGCAAAAACGACCGTCTGAACTATGCGCTTTTGGCCGAACGCTACGGCCTGCTCGCCAGTGCAGGCAGCGATTTCCACCGCTTAAACGATTTCTCCGGCGGCATTCTCGGCGCGTGCCCCGAACTGCCGGAAAACTGCCGTCCGGTATGGACGCAGTTTCGGCAAACGGTTTCCTGATTACAAACCAATCAAAAGGCCGTCTGAAATGCCAAACATTTTCAGACGGCCTGTCGCAGGGCGTTCCAATCAGAAAACCGCCTGCAAAACCAAATAACAGATCACAGCCAATGCCGCTGCTGCCGGCAGGGTAATCACCCACGCCAAACCGATTGGCTTCATCAATCTCCAGTTGGCATTGCGGTTTACCAAGCCGATGCCCAATACCGCGCCGACCAGAATATGCGTACTCGATACCGGCAAGCCCATCAGTGACGCAGCCATGACCACCGATGCGGCGGATAATTCGGCGGCGAAACCTGAAGCCGGGTGCATCTCGGCCAAGCTCGTGCCGACGGTTTTAATCACTTCTTTGCCGACAAACCACAAGCCGACAATCAAAGCGATACCGAACGTCAGCATGGCAATCGGCGGCACGGCGTTTTGTTCGGCAATGTCGCCGGTACGCAACACATCCATAATCGCAGCAAACGGGCCGATGGCGTTGGCAATATCGTTCGCGCCGTGGCTGAACGCAAAGCCGCAGGCGGTAAATACCTGCATCCATGAAAACATTTGGAAAGTGGATTTCCCCAAATCCTTACGTTTCAGGCTTTTGGCAAACACAAACGTACCCATCCAAATCGCCGCGCCAATCATGAAAATGGTCAGGAAGCTGCTGATGTTGCTCATGCCCAAATGCAGGTTTTTCAGCCCTTTGAAAATCAGCATGGCCGAAATCATCATGCCGCCGACAGAGGCAATCATCGGCACCCAAGAATGCAGGGCCTTATACGAATCCACGCTGTTTTTACGGTTGTCGATTTCATACAGACCGCGGTAATAATCGGATTGCAGTTCGGCCGGATCAAATTCGGGTTCGTTATAAATTTCCGCATCACGTGCGATTTTCGTGGCGTAATCGACTTTTCCGGCCTCATCCAAAGATTCGAAAAACAGGCGGTATTGCTCTTTATAGGCTTTTTTCTCCTGTTTGATGCCTTTAAGCGTTTCATCCGCCCATGCGTTGTAATCCAACACATATTTTTTGATTTGCGAAAACACGGCATAGGAAACCAAGCCGCCCAATACCGGCGAGAGTACCCAGGAAACAGCGATTTCGCCTAATTTACCCCATTTAATCAGCGCGGCGGCATCAATGTCCGTCATCCATGCCAGGCAAAGCGAACTGCCGACGATACCGCCGATAATCGCATGAGTCGTCGAAACGGGCAGACCTTTTTTCGTCGCAAACAGCAGCCATAATGCTGCCGCCAGCAAAGCTGACATCATGATGTAGACAAACTGCATCGGCTCAAGGCTCATCGCACCCAAATCGACAATACCCTTGCGGATGGTATCGGTCACTTCCCCACCCGCAATCACTGCGCCGCTGACCTCGAATACCGCCGCAATCAGCAATGCCTGCGGCACGGTCAGTGTACCCGAACCGACGCTGGTACCGAATGAATTGGCAATGTCGTTGCCGCCGACGTTAAACGCCATAAACACGCCGAACATCGTCGCCAAAATAAACAAGGCCGCATGGTTGTAATGCGTATAGCCCAAGCCCCAATAAATAAAATAGCCGACCATGCCTACGAGCATAGCGGCAAAAAAGGCATTAATCAGCTTTAAGTGAGCACCCGGTTGAGCCTGACCCATGAACGGAAATCCTTTAAAACAGTTGGAAAGCGAGTCTGTCAAATATTACAGTACAATTACAATATTGTAACATAAGTTCGCATTGTAACCGTTTTGTCAAAATGATTGCATATTTATTTCAGCCTGCGCCGCCAAATATCAATTAGCCGCCCGCAACAGCCAAATCGGGTTAAAATAACCATTTTTCTTACCACAACATTCCATGAGCAGCCAATACTATATCGGCATCATGTCCGGCACCAGTATGGACGGTGCGGACGCCGTCTTAATCCAAATGCAGGGCGCAAGCTGGCAAGCCGCCGTCGCCCATAGCTTCATTCCCTTTTCAGACGGCCTGCGGCAAGAATTATTGGCATTGCAAAACACCGGCAGCGACGAACTGCACCGCAGCATCATGCTCTCGCAAACCCTCAGCCGCCTGTATGCCCGAGTCGTGCACCAACTGCTCGCTCAAGAAAAACTCGTTCCGGCCGACATCACTGCCATCGGCTGCCACGGCCAAACCGTCCGCCATTCGCCGGAAAACGGCTACAGCGTCCAACTGGCGGATTTGCCGCTTTTGGCCGAACTGACCGGCATTTTCACCATCGGAGATTTCCGCAGCCGAGACTTGGCCGCCGGCGGTCAGGGCGCACCATTAGTGCCCGCCTTCCATCATGCTCTGTTTCATCACCCGGAAGAAACACGTGTCGTACTGAATATCGGCGGCATCGCCAACATCAGCGTCCTTCTGCCCGATGCACCCGCTTTCGGCTTCGATACCGGCCCCGGCAATATGCTGATGGATGCCTGGACGCAACACATTTGGCAGCTTCCTTACGACCGTAACGGTGAAAAAGCCGCACAAGGCAAACTGTTGCCCGAATTGTTGGACACCCTGCTCGACCACCCTTACTTTTCACAGCCTCATCCCAAAAGCACCGGCCGCGAATTATTTTCTCTGGAATGGCTGAGAGGCCGTCTGAAAGGAGGCGAACAGCCGGAAGATGTGCTTCAAACCCTGCTCCAGTACACCGCCCATAGCATTTTGAATGCCATTCGCCAAGTCTCTCCTCATACCGGCAGCATCTATGTATGCGGAGGCGGCATACAAAATCAAGCCCTAATGGAAACATTGGAAACTTTAAGCACCTGTGCTTTACACAGCACCGCCCAACTGAATCTGGATCCCCAATGGGTTGAAGCCGCTGCTTTCGGATGGCTTGCCGCTTGCTGGATGAACCGCATCCCGAGCAACCCGCATCATGCAACCGGAGCGCACAGGCCGTGCATTTTAGGTGCTGGCCATTATGCGTAAAACATTTTTAAATTTGTGACACCTGCTTGTGTGCATCATTTAGAAAGGTCAAAAAGGCCGTCTGAAATTTTGAAAACAACTTAAGGTTTCAAAATTTCAGACGGCCTTCAATTCATCAAAAACGGCTAACGGTTTATCTCAGCTTGAATTGCACGGATATTCGCTTCACGGTCGCGTACTACCTGACTCAACCTGCTGATTTTGGCTTGATCGCCCTTTTTACGCGCTACATTCAACTGCGCTTTGGCACGCGCAAATGCCGCTTGCTCGTTACGTACTTCGTTCTGCAAAATCTGCTTACGGGTCAATTGCTGCTTCGGCTTGACGGAAGGAGCAGCAATCGTCGGCGTAGGGATGATTTTGGCTCTCCGATTCAGCTCCGCCGCACGCGCCCGTGCCGATCTCAAGTTAACCGCACTGGTTTTGCTGCTACCGTTGCGCAATTTAATATTCATACGCGGATTAGCCGCTTCTGCACTATTGGTGACGCTGCCTGCGGTAACCTGAGGCAAAATCTTGATATCATTAACATCAGGTGCAGCCGAACCTGGTGCTTCTTTTAAATTGGGTCTTTCCGGAAATACTTGCGCTGCATCTTCCGCTGAAACCTGCGCCGTACCGTCCGTATGGGACTCCTCGCACTGATCGCCGATTCTCTTTTCTGTGAACACAATGCCACCATCCACTTTACAGATATATGTAACGGCTTGTGCCGACATGGCAACTATACTGAGAAAGAACGTTAAAATCAGTTTTTGAAAAATAAGTCTCATGCTATTTGCACTGTTTTCAGGATATGGACGCAGTCATTATACTATGCCGTCTGTAAAGTGCATAAATACTGTGTTAAAGCATTCCCGCCGGCAACAAATATATTTTTCACACTTCACTAAAAACAGAACGACCGCAACTACTCACTCTGCAACACCATTGTTCGACTGTTCCGGATACAATTCAAGTGTTTGTCCAACCACATCTCTATTTTCTATTAAACAACAAATGATCCGCTCCGCTTTACTGTAAAGAGCATCAACCAGAATGCTGTCAGCTTAGCGGATTTATGAAATAACAGGAATTTTAATCTGTATGATACGCCAAAAAATTTTAGCATTAAGGCAAAATAAAACAGGGCATTGATTTTGCATTGCCTTTCCAACATATAAAATCCACAAGCGTCTCCCAAGGCGAAAGTGTTCCAGATAGAATCGTTTTCTGTAAGTTTAAAATTTTTATTCTGCAAATATTCTTTGCATAATCGGATACGGCACAATAATAAAATAAATCTTCACGGCTAAAATTTTTTTCTTCACGCATTTCTCAGGCTGTGCAGTATGCCCTCCAAAACCAAAATACCGTAACTTTTGCAAAGCTCAACTTAAACCAAAAAATATATTCCCGTCAGTTCCACGCAGGCGGGAATCCAGACCTATGCAATACAGAGATATTTGTTATAAGTCACAAAAGGGTAAAATTTTGACTTCCCGCCTACATACATGACTTTCAGACGGCACTATGGCCTAACTCACACCGCAATCGTCCGTCAGGCAAAAAGAAACTGCCCGTAAAACCTGCCTGTTAAAAATCCGTCATTCGGTGGAGCAGAGCTTTGGTTGTTGCACCGTAAATTCTGCCATCACCGTACGGCTTATTCCGGTTTATTGAAAGTGACTGCACAGTCATCATAAAAGCAATTGGATCAACCTGCCGGAACCTGCCGACAGGTTCCGTGTTTCTCCAGCTGCCTAAAAAGGGGAAAAGTATGTTCCAGTCCCTAAGGGATGACAGGCAACTAAGCTGTATTTAATCTTAAAAAAAGCCTGCTTAGTCACCTAAGCAGGCTTTTTTTATTGCGGGGCGCGGGTTTTGCAAGGTCTCGGCTGATACTTCTTTCTCAATCCATGCCGGCCCCGAGACTCTGTCCGGCATCCCCCCTACTTTTTCACGGCAGGCTGCGCAGCCTTCTTCACCGGCGCCGCAACCGTCGCCTCATTCCTCAGCTTCGAGAAGATCCCTTCCCCTATCCCCTTCACGTTTTTCAACTCGTCAACCGTCTTAAAATTCCCATGCTGTTTGCGGTACGCCACTATCGCCTTCGCTTTCGCAGGCCCCACACCCGGTAAAGCCGTCAGCTCGCTCTCCGAAGCCGTATTGATGTTCACCGCAGCACTGCTGACCGATGCTGCCAGCGTTGCCAACCCGTAGAAGAAGATCTTTTTCAAAGTACTGTGCATAAAACGTTATCCTTTGGTTATTCGTTACGGTTGATATTATATGCACAGATACTATTATTTACAACCGTTATTTGCTGTTTCCCATCCGCTCTTCTCTCCGAACAAAGTAAAAGCCCCTGAATTCTGTCAGGGGCTTTCTTAATGGGTGTTTGGCAGTGACCTACTTTCGCATGGAAGAACCACACTATCATCGGCGCTGAGTCGTTTCACGGTCCTGTTCGGGATGGGAAGGCGTGGGACCAACTCGCTATGGCCGCCAAACTTAAACTGTACAAATCGGTCAGCCGTTATGCAGTCTACTGCACTTATTTATTCTTTATCAACTTTTCGGTAATGAATGTATCATCAGTAAGCTTTTATCTTTGAAATTCTTCAAATGATAGAGTCAAGCCTCACGAGCAATTAGTATCGGTTAGCTGCACGCGTTACCGCGCTTCCACACCCGACCTATCAACGTCCTGGTCTCGAACGACTCTTTAGTGCGGTTAAACCGCAAGGGAAGTCTCATCTTCAGGCGAGTTTCGCGCTTAGATGCTTTCAGCGCTTATCTCTTCCGAACTTAGCTACCCGGCAATGCGACTGGCGTCACAACCGGTACACCAGAGGTTCGTCCACTCCGGTCCTCTCGTACTAGGAGCAGCCCCCGTCAAACTTCCAACGCCCACTGCAGATAGGGACCAAACTGTCTCACGACGTTTTAAACCCAGCTCACGTACCACTTTAAATGGCGAACAGCCATACCCTTGGGACCGACTACAGCCCCAGGATGTGATGAGCCGACATCGAGGTGCCAAACTCCGCCGTCGATATGAACTCTTGGGCGGAATCAGCCTGTTATCCCCGGAGTACCTTTTATCCGTTGAGCGATGGCCCTTCCATACAGAACCACCGGATCACTATGTCCTGCTTTCGCACCTGCTCGACTTGTCGGTCTCGCAGTTAAGCTACCTTTTGCCATTGCACTATCAGTCCGATTTCCGACCGGACCTAGGTAACCTTCGAACTCCTCCGTTACTCTTTGGGAGGAGACCGCCCCAGTCAAACTGCCTACCATGCACGGTCCCCGACCCGGATTACGGGTCTGGGTTAGAACCTCAAAGTCACCAGGGTGGTATTTCAAGGACGGCTCCACAGAAACTAGCGTTTCTGCTTCTAAGCCTCCCACCTATCCTACACAAGTGACTTCAAAGTCCAATGCAAAGCTACAGTAAAGGTTCACGGGGTCTTTCCGTCTAGCAGCGGGTAGATTGCATCTTCACAACCACTTCAACTTCGCTGAGTCTCGGGAGGAGACAGTGTGGCCATCGTTACGCCATTCGTGCGGGTCGGAACTTACCCGACAAGGAATTTCGCTACCTTAGGACCGTTATAGTTACGGCCGCCGTTTACTGGGGCTTCGATCCGATGCTCTCACATCTTCAATTAACCTTCCAGCACCGGGCAGGCGTCACACCCTATACGTCCACTTTCGTGTTAGCAGAGTGCTGTGTTTTTAATAAACAGTCGCAGCCACCGATTCTCTGCGACCCTCCAATGCTTACACCGTAAAGGCTTAACATCGAAGGGCATACCTTCTCCCGAAGTTACGGTATCAATTTGCCGAGTTCCTTCTCCCGAGTTCTCTCAAGCGCCTTAGAATTCTCATCCTGCCCACCTGTGTCGGTTTGCGGTACGGTTCTGATTCAACTGAAGCTTAGTGGCTTTTCCTGGAAGCGTGGTATCGGTTACTTCGTGTCCGTAGACACTCGTCGTCACTTCTCGGTGTTAAGAAGACCCGGATTTGCCTAAGTCCTCCACCTACCGGCTTAAACAAACTATTCCAACAGTTTGCTAACCTAACCTTCTCCGTCCCCACATCGCATTGAATCAAAGTACGGGAATATTAACCCGTTTCCCATCGACTACGCATTTCTGCCTCGCCTTAGGGGCCGACTCACCCTACGCCGATGAACGTTGCGTAGGAAACCTTGGGCTTTCGGCGAGCGGGCTTTTCACCCGCTTTATCGCTACTCATGTCAACATTCGCACTTCTGATACCTCCAGCACACTTCTCAATGCACCTTCTTCGGCCTACAGAACGCTCCCCTACCATGCCTTGCGGCATCCGCAGCTTCGGTTACAGATTTGAGCCCCGTTACATCTTCCGCGCAGGACGACTCGACCAGTGAGCTATTACGCTTTCTTTAAATGATGGCTGCTTCTAAGCCAACATCCTGGCTGTCTGGGCCTTCCCACTTCGTTTACCACTTAATCTGTCATTTGGGACCTTAGCTGGCGGTCTGGGTTGTTTCCCTCTTGACAACGGACGTTAGCACCCGCTGTCTGTCTCCCGAGGAGCAACTTGATGGTATTCTTAGTTTGCCATGGGTTGGTAAGTTGCAATAACCCCCTAGCCATAACAGTGCTTTACCCCCATCAGTCTCATACTCGAGGCACTACCTAAATAGTTTTCGGGGAGAACCAGCTATCTCCGAGTTTGTTTAGCCTTTCACCCCTATCCACAGCTCATCCCCGCATTTTGCAACATGCGTGGGTTCGGTCCTCCAGTACCTGTTACGGCACCTTCAACCTGGCCATGGATAGATCACTCGGTTTCGGGTCTACGCCCAGCAACTCTTCGCCCTATTAAGACTCGGTTTCCCTACGCCTCCCCTATCCGGTTAAGCTCGCTACTGAACGTAAGTCGTTGACCCATTATACAAAAGGTACGCAGTCACGGAACATGTCCGCTCCCACTGTTTGTATGCATCAGGTTTCAGGTTCTGTTTCACTCCCCTCCCGGGGTTCTTTTCGCCTTTCCCTCACGGTACTGGTTCACTATCGGTCGATGATGAGTATTTAGCCTTGGAGGATGGTCCCCCCATATTCAGACAGGATTTCACGTGTCCCGCCCTACTTGTCGTATACTTAGTACCACCGATGAAATTTCGAATACGGGACTATCACCCACTATGGTCAACCTTCCCAGGTCGTTCTTCTATCTCAACGGCTATTATATACAGGCTCCTCCGCGTTCGCTCGCCACTACTTGCGGAATCTCGGTTGATTTCTTTTCCTCCGGGTACTTAGATGGTTCAGTTCTCCGGGTTTGCTTCTCCAAACCTATGGATTCAGTTTGGGATACTGCACTGAATGCAGTGGGTTTCCCCATTCGGACATCACCGGATCAAAGCTTTATTGCCAGCTCCCCGATGCTTTTCGCAGGCTTACACGTCCTTCGTCGCCTATCATCGCCAAGGCATCCACCTGATGCACTTATTCACTTGACTCTATCATTTCAAGAACCTCTTTGACTTGGCTTCCTTACCGTTGACTAGTAAGTCGGCTAGATATTCCTACTTTGATAAAGCTTACTGCTTGTTGTGTGATATTCTCTGCCTTTTGTCTTTCAGAAAATATCTTGATACAATCATCACCCAAATACTGTGACTGAATCTTTTTCAGACGGCCTAAACCGTTTTCAAATTCGACACATTGCAATGCACCAAATTCAGATTCAATCAACATTGTCTTTGTTTGTTGATTTCGGCTTTCCAATTTGTTAAAGATCGATGCGTTTCGTTTTGGCTACTTCGCAAATTAAAATGAGCTGCGCATTCTATAGCAGCTTACTTTGATTTGTAAAGTATTTTGGTGGAGGCAAACGGGATCGAACCGATGACCCCCTGCTTGCAAAGCAGGTGCTCTACCAACTGAGCTATGCCCCCAGTATGAGTTGTGGTGGGTCTGGGAGGACTTGAACCTCCGACCCCACGCTTATCAAGCGTGTGCTCTAACCAGCTGAGCTACAAACCCAAGGTCGTTATGTCGGAGAATTTGATATACCTCTTCTCCTTCATATCTTTGCATCTTCTACAGTTTACCGATAAGTGTGAATGCGACAAACCTCTTCTTTTCTCTAGAAAGGAGGTGATCCAGCCGCAGGTTCCCCTACGGCTACCTTGTTACGACTTCACCCCAGTCATGAAGCATACCGTGGTAAGCGGACTCCTTACGGTTATCCTACCTACTTCTGGTATCCCCCACTCCCATGGTGTGACGGGCGGTGTGTACAAGACCCGGGAACGTATTCACCGCAGTATGCTGACCTGCGATTACTAGCGATTCCGACTTCATGCACTCGAGTTGCAGAGTGCAATCCGGACTACGATCGGTTTTGTGAGATTGGCTCCGCCTCGCGGCTTGGCTACCCTCTGTACCGACCATTGTATGACGTGTGAAGCCCTGGTCATAAGGGCCATGAGGACTTGACGTCATCCCCACCTTCCTCCGGCTTGTCACCGGCAGTCTCATTAAAGTGCCCAACTTAATGATGGCAACTAATGACAAGGGTTGCGCTCGTTGCGGGACTTAACCCAACATCTCACGACACGAGCTGACGACAGCCATGCAGCACCTGTGTTACGGCTCCCGAAGGCACTCCTCCGTCTCTGGAGAATTCCGTACATGTCAAGACCAGGTAAGGTTCTTCGCGTTGCATCGAATTAATCCACATCATCCACCGCTTGTGCGGGTCCCCGTCAATTCCTTTGAGTTTTAATCTTGCGACCGTACTCCCCAGGCGGTCAATTTCACGCGTTAGCTACGCTACTAAGCAATCAAGTTGCCCAACAGCTAATTGACATCGTTTAGGGCGTGGACTACCAGGGTATCTAATCCTGTTTGCTACCCACGCTTTCGAGCATGAACGTCAGTATTATCCCAGGGGGCTGCCTTCGCCATCGGTATTCCTCCACATCTCTACGCATTTCACTGCTACACGTGGAATTCTACCCCCCTCTGACATACTCTAGCTACCCAGTTCAAAACGCAGTTCCCAGGTTAAGCCCGGGGATTTCACATCTTGCTTAAGTAACCGTCTGCGCTCGCTTTACGCCCAGTAATTCCGATTAACGCTCGCACCCTACGTATTACCGCGGCTGCTGGCACGTAGTTAGCCGGTGCTTATTCTTCAGGTACCGTCATCAGCATTCGATATTAGCAAATGCCTTTTCTTCCCTGACAAAAGTCCTTTACAACCCGAAGGCCTTCTTCAGACACGCGGCATGGCTGGATCAGGGTTCCCCCCATTGTCCAAAATTCCCCACTGCTGCCTCCCGTAGGAGTCTGGGCCGTGTCTCAGTCCCAGTGTGGCGGATCATCCTCTCAGACCCGCTACTGATCGTCGCCTTGGTAGGCCTTTACCCCACCAACCAGCTAATCAGATATCGGCCGCTCAGATAGCGCAAGGCCCGAAGGTCCCCTGCTTTCCTCCTCAGAGTATATGCGGTATTAGCTAATCTTTCGATTAGTTATCCCCCACTATCCGGTACGTTCCGATATGTTACTCACCCGTTCGCCACTCGCCACCAAAAGAGCAAGCTCTTCCGTGCTGCCGTTCGACTTGCATGTGTAAAGCATGCCGCCAGCGTTCAATCTGAGCCAGGATCAAACTCTTATGTTCAATCTCTAACTTTTTAACTTCTGGTCTGCTTCAAAGAAACCGACAAAGAATAGATATCATCTACATCTTGTCTGTTTTTGTCGCAGTGTGAGGCTTACCGCACTCACACTTATCGGTAATCTGTTTGTTAAAGAGCGTTTCCTGCTGCGTCAGCAGCGAAGAAACCGAACTATACCCCTCTCCCCTTACAACCGTCAACCCATCAAACCGACTTTTTTAACAGAAAAACAGCAAAACACTGTTTTACAACAATATTATTTATCACAAACCACAACCCGAATCCTGCAAAAACTCCCCAGCCGCACAAACCGGTAAATTAAAACCGCTCCGCTTTCTCTTAGGGCACCATTTTGTATTTTTACCAAGCTCTTTATTTAGGTAGCGAAAGCTAATCAATGGAAGAACATTTTTAGACAGTACAAATATTGTTTAGTTAAGATTTTTTGGTATGATTCGGACTATTTCATATTTTCATTTCTTGGACTTTTGATTATGTCAGTCTATACAAGCGTTTCAAATGACGAGATGCGTGATTTCCTTACTCAATATGACTTAGGCGAATTTATTTCTTTACAAGGCATTGCACAGGGCATCACAAACAGCAATTATTTTCTGACAACAAGTACCGGACGGTATGTACTGACTGTATTTGAAGTACTCAAGCAAGAGGAGCTGCCTTTTTTCTTGCAGTTAAACTTTCATTTAAGCCGTAAGGGAGTGGCATGTCCTGCACCAATTGTCCGTAAGGATGGGAAATTGGATGCAACCTTGGCCGGGAAACCAGCTTGCTTGGTCACTTGCCTGAAAGGCTCCGACACCGGCTGGGCAACTGAAACTCAATGCTTCAATACCGGCGCGATGCTTGCCAAAATGCATTTAGCCGGACAAGATTTTCCGCTGAAAATGGAAAATCCGCGTTATGACCGCTGGTGGCATGAAGCTTGCGACCGGCTCGTATCAGTATTGGACGAAGAAGATGCACAATTATTAAAACAAGAAATTTTATTCTTAGACAATAACTTAGGCTATAACCTGCCTTCAGGCATCATTCATGCAGACTTATTTAAAGACAACGTTCTATTGGATGGTGAGAATGTTGCCGGCTTTATCGATTTTTATTACGCCTGCAATGGGAATTTCATGTACGACTTGGCGATTGCGGTCAATGACTGGGCGCGGACAGCAGACAACCATTTGGATACACCGCTGCGTGATGCTTTTATCCAAGGCTATGAAAACGTCCGCCCACTGTCTGATGACGAACGTGCTTATTTTCCGATTGCCCAACGTGCCGGTTGCATCCGTTTTTGGGTATCACGATTACTGGATTTTCATTTTCCACAGTCCGGGGAAATGACGTTTATTAAAGACCCGAATGCTTTCCGTGATTTACTGCTGAACTTAAGCTAATCATGATAAAGGCCGTCTGAATTCAGACGGCCTTTATTTTCTTTGAAGAGCAGTATCAAACCGACTATTTATTTACGCACATCAACAGCCACTTTCTTCAAACTACCCAAATCCACATTCAGACGGCCTTGATACATAAAAAAGGCCGTCTGAAAACATTACTTCGCATATTTTTCAAAAATCTGCTCAACCAGCGCATCTGCGGCCGTCCAATCCACTGCCTCGGCTTCAGGCAAGGCGGTATTTTTTTCTGCCGCCGCCACCATGGTTTTACCGGTACCGGCAGCGGATACATCAACGGTTACCGTCATGGAGAATCCCACGCGCAACGGGTTGGCTGCTAACTCTTTCTCATCCAGACTGATTCGTACCGGCACACGATACACTGAGTTACCGGCTGTATCCTGCGATGAAGTCCGTGAAAAAACATTGCCCGCTCCTGCGGACAAACCCATTACCTTGCCGTGATAAACTACTTTGTCGCCATATAACTCCGCCACCATCTGCACAGGCTGGCCGATTTTCATCTTACGCAATTGCTGCTCTTCAAAACTGGCATCAACCCATAAGTTATTCAGCGGCACAACTGCCATTAATGCTGCGCCTTGCTGGATATTCTGGCCGACCTGCGCATTACGTTTGGCAATCTGACCTGCCATAGGAGAACGGATTTGAGTACGCTGAAGGTTCAACCATGCATCTTTGATATGACTGATGGCCGTCTGAACCGCAGGCTGCTGACGCAACGGAATATTACTTCCCAGAGCAGCCTGCGCTGCCGCCTCCTGCGCCTCTACGGCCTTGAGTGCCGCCTGAGCCTGTACCACTGCGGCACGCGCATGGCTGAGTTCTTCACCTGAAATCGCATCCGTTCCGGCCAATGATTCGCGACGCCTTAAATCCGCCTGTGCTTTAGCCAACTCAGCCTTACGCAACAACACCTCTGCTTTGGTTTGGGAGCTGCCTGCCGTTTGCTGCTTGTTCTGACGGATCGCTTGAATCAATTCGTTTTGCGCACGCTCATAAGCCAACTGGAAATCACTGTCATCCAAAATGATTAATACATCACCTTTTTTCACGACATCAGTATCATCAGCCATGACTCTGCGTATCGTACCGCCCACTTGCGGCGTTATTTGGACCAAATGGCCTGCAACATAGGCCTCTTCGGTCTCTTCCTCATTTTCCAATATCAAAAAATAAGCCAATGCAACGCCCAGCGCAATAACGATAAAAAGCAGGGTTGCAATGGCCAGATTGAATTTGAGCCGATGATTTGTCTCTGCCATCATCTCTGATGGGGGAACTTTTTGTGTTTGCGGCGTATCTTGTTTTATATCCATGAGTATACTGAATCCCGATTTGGAAATTTAAAAACCGATTGTTCTGTTGTTTTATTTATTATAACCTTTAATAACTATCACTATAAATCATTAATAAATAAAGTAATTTTCAAATTCAAACAAAAAAACTTATCCGACTTATTTTATATTTTACCTTTAGACCAATCAAGCCCCCTTACTTATTTGCCATTTGAGAAGATTATTATTTTTCGTCATCTCCTTTGCAGGCCTGCCTTTTTAAAATGTAAAGTTTCACATCACCACAGAAAACGTTCGTAAAGCAACATCACTCCCTATCATTATTTTACCTTCAAAGAAATATGTACAAAATCCACAAAAAGGCCGTCTGAAATTTCAGACGGCCTCTGTGAATAAAACAGCTCATCAAAGAATATTCAATCATAGCAAGGTATTTTCAATAACTTAGCAACAAGTCTACTGAACAATAGTGAAACACCTGATATGAAAATATTTCAGACGGCCTGCATCGATGCCTGTCCGTCTGAATTTCCTTGATGACTCAAATAAAATCAAAGCATTATCAAACCACAATGATTATTCAATAAGCTGTTTACATTTACCCTACTTGGCATTGGATCTAAACCCGCCTCCCAACTGTAGGTGCACATTACTCCATGCTGTTAAAAGCTCCGCTTTTTGCTGGGTAGCTTGCATTTTAAGCCTGAGAACCTCATCCTGCAGTTTCATTCCCGGCAAACCGTTTTCCAACCCTGCCCTTACCCTACCCTGTGCGGAACGGACGGACTGTTCAGCAACTTTCAGCATTTTTTCCCATACCGGCTGCTGCGCCTGCTGGCTTTGGTAATCGGCAATGGCATCGGCCGCCGAACGCATGGCATTCAGCACCGTACGGTCGTAAACCGCAACCTGCTCGTTATATTCGGCACGCCGGCCGGCCAGACGGGATTGCAGTGCACCGGAAGTGAAAACAGGCAGATGCAGCGCAGGTGCCACTCCCAGCACGCCTGATGCTTTGCCACGCACGACATCAAACGCATCAATGTGCGCCAATCCGGCTAAAACTTTGAGTTCGATATTGGGATAAAATTCCGCTTCGGCCGATTTGACCTTATGGTAACGCGAAGTCAGCAAGGCTTTTTGTGCAGCAACATCCGGTCTGGCAGACAATAAATCGGCATACAGCCCGCCGACCGGCAATACAGGTACAACCGCAGCTTTGGAAGGCTCTGCAATATTCAGTCCTGCAGGGGTATTCCCGGTCAAGGCCGCTAAGCTGTGACGGATTTTAAGCTGTTTTTTCTCCAGCTCGATTTTCTCCAACTCCAAACGCTGCATGGCCAATTCTATCGGGTAAACCGTTTCAGACGGCATCAGCTTGGCATTGATTCTGCGTTTGACCAATTGCTGCATTTTTCCTGCCAATTCTATCCGCTGATTCAGCAACGCCTGCTGTTCGGCCAATGCCTGCCAAACGAAATATTGTGCGGCAACCGCATGGGCCAATTCATTGCGCGCCTGATGGGCTTCGTATAATACCGCCTGACGCTTGCCCAACACCGAGGCGACTTGCCGGCGGTTTTTTCCCCAGAAATCGAATGTCCAACTGCCCTGCAAAGCTAAATTGGCCAACAACAGATGATTGTCCGTCTGCCCCTGATTCGAAGAGGGTTTCGGTGCGGCATAAAGAGCCAACCCCTCACCGACCAGCCCTGCTTGGGGCTGACCCGCCGCTCCGGTTATCCCCAACTGCGCCTGAGCCTGCTCAAAACGCGCTTTGGCAATGCGTAAATCGGGAGAAGTTTGAACAGCTCGGGCAATCAGGGCATTGAGTTTCTTATCCTGCAATTGCAGCCACCAGGCATTTTGCCCCTTTACCGACTCCCCTTGAGATAAAGAATGCACCGTTGGAATATCCAACGGTGCTTGCCGGCCGAATTGGGCACAGGCCGCCAGCGTCAACGCCGACAAAACCACCATGCCCGATTTGGCAATTCCGAATTTCATACAGACTCCGTCGTTAGCATTTGCAACCGACAACGCCTGTTCAGCCATCCAAACGGTTTAACAGTTTGGTCAGCAGGTATTGCAGCTGCTCGTAATCATGACTGGTGTAATCCTGCCAGGCTTCTCCGCTTTTGCTTGAAATCTGCGGCCAAACTTTCTGGATAAACGATTCACCCTCAGGCGTCAATTTTAACACAATCTGCCGACGGTCTTGTTGGTTGATGTGGCGCTCTATCCAACCGCGTTCGACCATCTCATCCGACAAGCGGGTTGCGCTGGTTCGAGTCAGATCCATCAGGTCGCTCAAACGTGAAGGAAGAATCTCGTTGTTGGGGCTGACGTAAATGGCCATCATGGCAAACCATAAATTTTCATTGATGCCGAAAACTTTCAGGCTTTCGTTCAAACGGCTGCTCAAGCGCTCGGTCACAACACGCAACAAGCGGCCGGACTGAGTTTGCTGCTCGGAAAACTCGGACAATCGGCCCGACAACAAACGCAAAGCATTAATTAATTCAACTTGTGAAAAACTCATTGTATATTCTCTTCTTGAAATGGATGAATGGATGATGTTTTGAATTTTGCGGCAAACCGTATTATGACATAATCATTTGCCTTAAAATACCAACTACTTACTATTTATCACCATATTAATTCAGCTGATTATTTTTCTAATAAAAAATCTGATAATCGGTTTAGACAAAATACAAACGGGCTTAATTATGCAGATTACATGCCGCTAACCGTTTTTTTTTCCGTTTGTCCGGCTGACTTCACATACTGATTAAAACCAATGAAATCATCACACAACAAACATAATTGTCATGAGCATATTTCGCTTTAGAACCCGAATCTTGATATTAGTTCACTCAAACATTCCCGCTTATTCTGCCAAATGCACACAACATGATGCTTTTCCTTTAAAATAAGGACACCGTGGTTCGAAAACCTCCCACATTAAAAAACTAAGGAAACCGAAAATGTCCCGCAACACCGAAGAATTAAGCGGTATCTCTTTATTGGGCAACCAGCAAACCCAATACCCGACCGGATACGCTCCCGACATCTTGGAAGCATTCGACAATAAACACCCCGGCAACGACTATTTCGTCAAATTCATCTGCCCCGAATTCACCAGTTTGTGCCCGATGACCGGCCAGCCGGATTTCGCCACCATCTACATCCGCTATATTCCGCACATCAAAATGGTGGAAAGCAAATCGCTGAAACTTTATCTGTTCAGCTTCCGCAACCACGGCGATTTTCACGAAGACTGTGTCAACATCATCATGAAAGACCTTATCGCGCTGATGGAGCCGAAATACATCGAAGTATATGGCGAGTTCACGCCGCGCGGCGGCATCGCCATCCATCCTTTTGCCAACTACGGCAAAGCAGGTACCGAGTTTGAAGCACTGGCACGCAAACGCCTGTTCGAACACGATACATACTGAATCCATTTAAAAAAACCAAATTCTTTTTCAGACGGCCTCATTCTTTTTATACAGGCCGTCTGAAAGCCGTTTCCGAAAGACAAGCATGTATCAGTTTACCCAAGCCCAACAGAAAAAAGCCCTGTTTTGGCTCGTTTTATTCCATATTCTCATCATCGCCTCCAGCAACTATCTGGTGCAGTTTCCGTTTGAAATCTTCGGCGTGCATTCCACTTGGGGCGCGCTGACTTTTCCGTTTATATTTTTGGCGACGGATTTGACCGTCCGCATTTTTGGTTCGCGGCTGGCGCGCCGGATTATTTTTTGGGTCATGTTTCCCGCCCTGCTGCTCTCTTATATATTCTCCGTACTGTTCAGCGAAGGCAGGTGGACGGGCTGGGCATCATTGGCCGCTTTCAACACCTTCGTCGGCCGCATCGCCCTTGCCAGCTTCGCCGCCTACGCACTCGGCCAGTTTCTCGATATTTTTGTTTTCAACCGCTTACGCCGTCTGAAAGCATGGTGGATTGCACCTACCGCATCAACCATTTTAGGTAACGCATTGGATACGCTCGTATTCTTCGGCGTGGCATTTTACGCCAGCAGCGATACCTTCATGGCGCAGCATTGGCCGGAGATTGCCTTTGTCGATTACCTGTTCAAACTCGCCATCTGCACCCTGTTTTTCCTGCCTGCCTACGGCGTGATTCTGAATATACTGACGCGCAAGCTCACGTCGCTGCAGCAGACCGATTCGCCGCTCAACATGAATCGTGCCGAGGCAGCCGCAGATTAATATAAAGAGGGAAGACGGATTGGCATCCGCTCTTCCCCTCTTTTCAAACCATAACGGGACGTTGAAAATCCCTTCCCCGAATCACAAACCGCCCCAAAGCACTTATCCCCACATTCAGACGCGCAAACAGGCCGTCTGAAATCCCGATGTTGTACCACCGCAACATAAAAACGTCATTTCCCAACCGCCCGCCACGCCCGCAATCTTTGGCGCAACACACCGCAATGCTTTATAATCCTTGGATTTTCAGCGCAACCGAATGCCCATCATGAAATGGCTCAAACGCATCCAAACCATCTTCCGCACCCTCTATCTTTACGGGCTGGCCGATTTGTTCTCCGGCCATATCCGCCAAGAGTGGCTGCGCAACCTGATTGCCCGTCTGCCCCAATCCACCGAATACCGGCACGAAACCCTGCCCGTCCGCCTGCGTTTGGCATTGGAAAGCCTCGGGCCGATTTTCATCAAATTCGGGCAGGTTTTGTCCACGCGCCCCGATCTGATTCCGCATGATTACGCGGTCGAACTGGCCAAGCTGCAAGATAAAGTGCCGCCGTTTGATGCGCAACTGTCGCGCAGCCAAATCGAAAAAGCCTTGGGCAGGCCTATCGGCGAACTTTACGCAGAATTCGAAACCGAACCCGTTGCCAGCGCATCGATTGCCCAAGTCCACAAAGCCCGTCTGCACAGCGGCGAAGAAGTGGCGGTCAAAGTCTTGCGTCCGAATATTCTGCCCGTTATCGAACAGGACTTGGCGCTCATGCGCCTGGGAGCAGGCTGGATCGAACGCCTGTTTTCAGATGGCAAACGTCTGAAACCGCGCGAAGTGGTGGCCGAGTTCGACAAATACCTGCACGACGAACTGGACTTGATGCGCGAAGCCGCCAACGCCAGCCAACTTTACCGCAATTTCAAAGACAGCGGTATGCTGATTGTGCCGAAAGTATTTTACGACTATTGCAGCCGCGACGTGCTGACCATCGAATGGATGGACGGCACGCCCGTCTCCGACGTTGCCACGCTCAAAGCCAAAGGCATCGATTTGAAAAAACTCGCCGATTACGGCGTGGAAATCTTCTTCACCCAAGTCTTCCGTGACGGATTTTTCCACGCCGACATGCACCCGGGCAATATCCTCGTGGCCGACGACAACCGCTACATCGCACTCGACTTCGGCATCGTCGGCAGCCTGACCGACTATGATAAACGCTATCTCGCCATCAACTTTCTCGCCTTCTTCAACCGCGACTACCACCGCGTCGCCACCGCCCACATCGAATCGGGCTGGGTGCCGGCCGACACGCGCGCGGAAGAACTCGAAGCCGCCGTGCGCAGCGTGTGCGAACCGATTTTCAACAAACCGATTTCGCAGATTTCGTTCGGCCTGGTGCTGATGCGCCTGTTTGAAGTCAGCCGCCGTTTCAACGTCGAAATCCAGCCGCAGCTCGTGTTGCTGCAAAAAACCCTGCTCAACATCGAAGGCCTCGGCCGCCAGCTCGACCCCGATTTGGATTTGTGGGCCACCGCCAAGCCGTTCCTGACCAAATGGATGAACGAACAAATCGGCCCCAAAGCCCTGCTCAACAATCTGAAAAACGAAGCCCCCGACTGGGCGCAAATCCTGCCGAGCCTGCCGCGCAAACTCAACGCGCTGGTGGATGAAAACCGCCAGCAGGAAATGCGCGATGCCTACCTGCACCTGATTAAGGTGCAGCAACGCCAAAGCCTGTGGCTCGGTTTGATTGCCGTTGCCCTGCTGCTGATTTTGGTTTTCAAATAAACACAGGCCGTCTGAAAAAAATAAAGTTTCAGACGGCCTTTATCCAAACGGTTCAAACCATTCATTCATGCCGTCTGAAAAACAACCCACCGCAACATCACAATACTTTTCAGACGGCCTTTCCGTCTTAAAGAGCGGACGAATTATGCTATAATCCCACGTTTGAAAATTTCAGCAAATATCAGGAAAAAACATGAGCTTAAAATGCGGCATCGTCGGCCTACCCAACGTCGGCAAATCCACCCTGTTCAACGCGCTGACCCAATCGGGCATCGAAGCGGCCAACTACCCCTTCTGCACCATCGAACCCAACGTCGGCATCGTCGAAGTGCCCGACCCGCGCATGGCCGAGCTGGCGAAAATCGTCAACCCGCAGAAAATGCAGCCCGCCATCGTGGAATTTGTGGACATCGCCGGCTTGGTGGCCGGTGCCAGCAAAGGCGAAGGCTTGGGCAACCAGTTTCTCGCCAACATCCGCGAAACCGACGCGATTGTGAACGTAGTGCGCTGTTTCGACGACGACAATATTGTCCACGTCGCCGGCAAGGTTGACCCCATTGCCGACATCGAAACCATCGGCACCGAGCTGGCTTTGGCCGACTTGGCTAGCGTGGAGAAAGCCATCGTCCGCGAAGAAAAACGTGCACGCAGCGGCGACAAAGACGCGCAAAAACTGGTGGATTTGTGCAAAAAGCTGCTGCCGCATTTGGACGAAGGCAAACCCGTGCGCTCGTTCGGTCTCGACGCGGAACAACTCGCCATGTTGCGCCCCCTGTTCCTGCTCACCGCCAAACCCGCGATGTACGTCGGCAATGTCGCCGAAAACGGCTTTGAAAACAACCCCCATCTCGACCGCCTGAAAGAACTGGCCGCCAAAGAAAACGCCCCCGTCGTCGCCGTATGCGCCGCGATGGAAAGCGAAATCGCCGAACTCGAAGACGAAGAAAAAGCCGAGTTTCTCGCCGAAATGGGCTTGGAAGAACCCGGCCTCAACCGTCTGATCCGCGCAGGCTACGACCTGCTCGGTCTGCAAACCTACTTCACCGCCGGTGTAAAAGAAGTCCGCGCATGGACAATCCGCAAAGGCGACACCGCCCCCCAAGCCGCCGGCGTCATCCATACCGATTTCGAACGCGGCTTCATCCGTGCCCAAGTCATCGCCTATGAAGATTTTGTGGCCTTAGGCGGCGAAGCCAAAGCCAAAGAAGCCGGCAAAATGCGCGTGGAAGGCAAGGAATATGTGGTGAAAGACGGAGATGTGATGCACTTTTTGTTTAATGTGTGATGATTGTTGATTGAAGTTTTCAGACGGCCTTAGACTGGATAAAGGCCGTCTGAAAATCAAACGGAATAAAAATGAACGTATTAAAAGACCTCCAATTGCGCGGCCTGATCGCGCAAACCACCGACTTTGAAACCCTCGAAACCTTGTTGAGCGAACAGAAAATCGCGCTCTACTGCGGTTTCGATCCCACCGCCGACAGCCTGCATATCGGCCATCTGCTGCCCGTATTGGCCTTGCGCCGTTTCCAGCAGGCGGGGCATACGCCGGTTGCGCTGGTGGGCGGGGCGACGGGCATGATCGGCGACCCGAGTTTCAAGGCGGTCGAGCGCAGTCTGAATTCCACCGAAACCGTGCAGGGCTGGGTGGAAAGCATCCGCGGCCAGCTCAAACCGTTTTTGAGTTTTGAGGGCGATAACGCGGCGGTGATGGCGAACAATTACGACTGGTTCGGCGGCATGGGCTGCTTGGACTTTCTGCGCGACATCGGCAAGCATTTTTCCGTGAACGCGATGCTGGCGAAAGAGTCGGTCAAACAGCGCATCGAGCGCGACGACGTGGGCATTTCGTTTACCGAATTTTCCTACGCACTCTTGCAAGGCTATGATTTTTCGGAATTAAACCGCCGCCACAATGTGGTTCTGCAAATCGGCGGTTCCGACCAGTGGGGCAACATCACTTGGGGCATCGACACCACACGCCGTCTGAACCAGAAACAGGTGTTCGGCCTGACCCTGCCGCTGGTAACCAAATCCGACGGCACCAAATTCGGCAAGACCGAAGGCGGCGCGGTATGGCTCAATGCGCAGAAAACCTCGCCGTATCAGTTTTACCAGTTCTGGTTGAAAGTGGCCGATGCCGATGTGTATAAGTTCCTGAAATACTTCACGTTCCTGACCATCGAACAGATTGACGAAATCGAAGCGAAAGACAAAGAGAGCGGCACCAAGCCCGAAGCGCAGCGTATTCTGGCCGAAGAAATGACCCGCCTGATCCACGGCGAAGAAGCCCTGAAAGCCGCGCAACGCATCACCGAAAGCCTGTTTTCGGGCGACGAAAGCGGCCTGACCGAAAACGACTACGCCCAACTCGCCCTCGACGGCCTGCCCGCCGTTGCAGCCGAAGGCCGTCTGAACGTGGTGGAAGCTTTGGTTTTGAGCGGTTTGGCGAAGTCCAACAAAGAAGCGCGCGAGTTCGTGAAAAACAAAGCGGTAGTCATCAACGGAGAAACAGTCAGCGAAGCGAACAACGCCGACTTTTCGCCGGAAAAACCCGACGATGCCTACCTGCTTACCGACGCGCACAAACGCTTCGGCAAATACACCATCATCAAACGCGGCAAACGCAACCACGCGCTGCTGGTGTGGAAATAGGATTGAAGAAGTGATGCAAGGCCGTCTGAAAATATTTTTCAGACGGCCTTTCTGTATCTGGGTCGGGTGCGGTCAAAATATTTTCCGTGCAGATAACCGTATGATTTTAGATTGAGGAGTGCGTAAAAAGAAAAGGTTCAGGCCGTCTGAAAAACATTTTCAGACGGCCTGATTGTTTTTGCATCAACTTATCAAAAAATGCCGTCTGAAATTTTTCAGACGGCATTTCGATTGAGTGCCAACGCTTGATTATAAGAAGAAAATCAATGCAACCACGACGGCAATCACACCGTAAATCGACATCGGAATGACGGTTTTCTTGATAATCGAACCTTCGGCTTTGTCGATACCCAACACCGAGCACACGGCGATGATGTTGTTGATACACACCATATTACCCATCGCGCCACCAACCGACTGCAATGCCAGAATCAGTGTTACCGACAAACCAGTATCCAAGGCGATTTGCTGCTGAATCGGGCCGAAGGTCAGGTTGGATACGGTATTGGAACCTGAGAAGAATGCGCCGATGGCACCCAGATACGGCGAGAAGTAAATCCAGTTGTCGCCGGCCATGGCCGCAAATTCTTTACCGATGATTTTCACCATTGAATCATCGCCACCGACCATCATCAGTTTCACCATAATCAGTGCGCCCATCAAGGCAAGCAATGGTTTCTTGGTTTGGTTGAACGTGCCGACATAGAATGTCCACGCGTCTTTGAACTTGGTTTGATACAGCAGGATACAGATCCATACGGTAATCACAAACGGAATCCAAGCGGGTACATACAGGGTTTGGTATTTTTCCGACACGGCTTCGCCGAAAATATTGCCGAATACAATCGTCAGCGATTGGGTAACGGTAATGTCGCTCAAGCCGGGCAGCGAGAAGCTGAACCACGGTTCGCTGCTGGTCAGCAAGCCTTTGATGCCGAGCTGTTTGATACGGGTAATCACCAGCATACCGATCAGCATACCCAAAGGTGCCAATGCTTTGGCCACTTGGACGAACGGCACTTTCTCGGCATTTGTATCTTTCGGATAGTCTTTGCTCAGACCCCAGCCGTGATTGGCGGCAAATACGGAAATCAACAGGCCGATTGCACCGGCCACCAATGACGGAAATTCTTCATTGACCATTGCCAACGCCACGTAAGGGATGGTACAGGCCAAAATGCTGATGTACACAAAGACGATGTTTTTGCGGATTTCTGCCCACGGCACGATAAAGCTCAGACCGATGACCGGGATGATGAAACCGGCGAAAAAGTGCATGATACCAGTTTGCTTACCGATTTCGAGAATGTTTTCCGGCGTCAGGTTCAAGGGCGCGAAACCGAACCAGGTCGGTGTACCCACCGCACCGAACGATACCGGCACCGAGTTCATCACCAATGTAAAAATCGCCACTTTCAACGGATTGAAGCCCAAGCTCATCAAAATCGGCGCAGCAATCGCGGCAGGCGTACCGAAGCCCGACGCGCCCTCAATCATAAAGGCAAACGCCCAGCCGATAATCATCAGCTGCGCCACCGGATTCGGGTTGATGTTGGCCAGCCATTTGCGGATCACATCGATACAGCCGGTGGTTTCCATCATGCGGTTGAACATAATCGCGCCGAAAATCACGGTAATCGGTGTTAAAGTCGATACCAGGCCGGAAGCGGCGGTCGCGTTCAGCAGCATGAAATCATCGCCGAAATAGGCGATTTTAATCACATAAATCAACACCGCCACAATCGGCAGCGCGATATAGGAAGGCATACTGTTTTTTTTCACCATCAGCCAAATCAGCAGGACGATGGGGAAAATACTGAGGAAAAGTGCCATACAAAAATCCTTGTATTACATGTAAAGCATCAATCAAGACAACCAAAGAAAAAACGCCTGCCTTAATTCAGCCCGAACCTTCGGCGATTAAGGAAGCCGTATTTAAAATCGGTCACACCAATTTACTTATTGTGGCGGGTACTTTACGTAATCCTATGTAAGCGGTCAAGTTTTTTCTCTTGCCCGAACGGTAAGCGCATTCAAATCAAACGGATTATTTATTTAATAAATATGTTATTGAAATTAATCCAAAAGTATTATTTTTACTTTATTCCGCACCTTAAGAAAAACCGTACCGGAGCCGTCTGAAACCTTGTCCGGTTCTTTTTGACCGCGATGAAACGACTACAAAAGAATACTTCTCAAAAAGTATCAGGCCAGTGCTTGAACCCGATATGTTTTTATCGGCCGAATCATCCGCATGATCCGCCTGAACCGGATACCCGACATTTTGATATTTTCAAACCATCCACCTGCTTTTCACGAAAAACCGCAGGCCGTCTGAAAAATGTTTCAGACGGCCTGCGGGAGATGTCCAAACGGTTTATTCGATACCTGCCCATTTGTGCGTCTGCACGCTCAGCTGCCAATGTACAGGGGCATTCGGACGGCCGTTGAGTATGCCGATTTGCCGGATGGTGTCGTAAATATTCATCACGCCGTTTTGTTCGCAAGGCGACAAATAAAAATGCTCGGCCTGAATCTTGCGCTCCATTTGGGCGCAAAACGCCAATACGTCGCCGTCTGCAACAATCCGTACCTCATCGGCTTTTTCAATGCAGCTTTCAGCGTATTTGGCCGCGTAACACGCTTTGGGGCTGGTCGCGACAAAGTCGATTTGCGGCGGCGCGGGATTCAGGCCGTTGGTTTCGAGACACAAATAACAGCCCTCTGCTTTGAGCGCGTTCAGCAATGCATCCAAATGCGGCTGAATCGTCGGTTCCCCGCCGGTAATGATGATGTTGCGCGCGCTGTAACTTTTCAGACGGCCTAAAATCTCGTTCAAACTCATCATTTCGAATTTCAGGTAATCGGTATCACACCAAGAACAAGCTAAATTACACTTACCTAAACGGATAAAGACGGCGGGCATACCGGTGTTATAGCCCTCCCCTTGCAGGCTTTCGAAGATTTCCACAATGCGGTATTGCGGATTTTCAGGTTCAATCGCGACCATCACACCTCCCCGTATTCGGCGCAGGACGTCGGTGTTTCCCAAAGTTTGACGCTGCACACCTTCAAACCTGCTTTTTTCAGACGGCCGAACATTTCCACCGTCATGTTTTCGGCGGTCGTGCGGCGGTCAAGGCGCAGGGTTTTCATGTTCCAGCCCTCCAACAGCGCGGCGATTTGGCTTTCCCGTTCATTGCTGCCGTCGTAAATAAAGGCATGGTCGAACGGTTCGGTGATTTCTTGTTTGACGATGGCTTTCAAATCGGTGAAATCCATCACCATGCCGTCTTTCGCACCGCCCTGAATCAGGCTGTCTGCAACGGTGACTTCCAGCCGGTAAGTATGCCCGTGCAGGTTTTGGCACTTGCCGTCATGACCGTCGAGCATGTGCGACGAATCGAAAGTAAAGATTTTGGTGATTTTCATGATGTTTGATTCTGGTTCTTCGAGGCCGTCTGAAACTTTTCAGACGGCCTCAAGAATAATGTGGAACAAGGATATAAATTCAGACGGCCTTTTCAGCCAAATATTCCCGCAGGCCGCGCTCGCGCAATATACAGCTCGGGCATTCGCCGCAGCCGCCTGCTACGCCGTTGTAACAGGTATGCGTCTGCTCGCGGACATAATCCAGATAACCCAATTCATCGGCCAACGCCCACGTTTGCGCTTTGGTCAGATACATCAGCGGCGTATGAATCTGAAAATCGTAGTCCATCGCCAAATTCAGGGTAACGTTCATGGATTTGACAAACACATCGCGACAGTCGGGATAGCCGGAAAAGTCGGTTTCGCATACGCCGACGATGATGTGTTTGATGTTTTGACCTTTAGCGAAAATAGCGGCATACAGTAGAAACAGCGCATTGCGGCCATCGACAAAGGTATTGGGCATACCGTTGGAGGCCGTCTGAATTTCCGCGCCCTCTTCCATCAAAGCATTGTGGGTAATCTGCTGCATCAGGCTTAAATCTAAAACGGTTTGCCGGACGCCCAAGTCTCGGGCAATCCAATGCGCGCGTTCCAATTCGATTGAATGGCGTTGACCGTAGTGAAAAGTGATGGCTTGGACATTATCCCGGCCATAGGTTTGAACCGCCTGAAGCAGGCAAGTCGTAGAATCTTGACCGCCGGAAAAGATGACCAAGGCTTTTTGATTATGCATATTGGTTCCTAGTTTTGGTATCGCGGGAGGGTTACGAACCGCGTGTGACATGATAAGAAACCGTCTTTTCAGACGGCCTTTTTTAAAACGTGCTTATTATAATGGATTTTCAGACAGCCTTTTATGCTTTACATCTGATTCAATCGTGAGGCCGTCTGAAAATCCAATACCTGAATCCAGTGAACTAAAATCAGAAATCTACTTCGTTGGTTGCGGCTTGCCGTACTGTCTGCACCTTACCGCCTTGCATCTTTCTTATTTTAACTACGCAAAAAAGCCACTCTTTCGAGTGGCTTTTCATCAGAAAGTTAACCTTCCAATTTGACCTCTACACGACGGCCTTTCGCATTGTTGCCTTGTGCCGCAGTAGTATTCTCAGGTTTGCGTAATTCGATATTTTCTGTCTTCACACCTTGTGCTTCAAAAAATGCCTGAACAGCTTGGGCACGTTTTTTCGACAACTCTGCATTTGCAGCCGCATTACCTGTACTGTCGGTATAACCGCTTACCACCAGACGTTTACCGTCTTTAGCAGACTTAATCAGTTCAGCTAGCACGGTTGGCGCATTGGCAGCCACATCGCTTTTACCGGTTGCAAAGAAGAATACCGCACCTTCATTGGCGTTGTAAGTCACTTCAGCAGCATCCGTAGCAGGGGCTGTATTTTCTGCTGAAGCCGGAGCACTTGTGGCAGAAGCAGTTGCCGCAACCGGAGCCGAAGCTGCTGCAGGGGCAGAGGCCGGACTGGCAACAGGCTCAGCTTTTTTGGCCGGTGCTTTACCGTCTTTGTTCGACAAACCCCACACATATGCGGTCATGATGTGCAATTTGTCTTTATCCAAGAAATTGCCCCATGCCGGCATTTGGTTATGGCGGCCACTGGTAATGGTTTCGATAATTGTCTTTTGAGTACCGCCCCACAACCACACATCATCAGTCAGGTTCGGACCCAAGCCTTGAACGCCTTGGCCTTTGTCACCGTGACAGGTAAAACAGTTGGCCGGCGGGCCGCTAAACAGAGCTTGTCCGCGCGCCGCACGTTCTTCATCGTACTGGTCTTTTCCTTTAGACAAAGACATCACATAGTGGGCAACGTCTTTCACGCGTTCTTCACCCAATTGGGGACCCCATGCCGCCATCACGCCGGTACGGCCTTTTTCGATGGTTTCGGAAATTTGCGCAGGTTCGCCACCCCACAACCAGTCATGGTCTGTCAAATTAGGGAAACCTTTAGAACCTTTCGCATCCGAACCGTGGCATTGGATACAGTAGGTATCGAACATGTTTTTACCGATTTGTTGCGCTTGCGGATCTTTAGCGACTTGTTCGATCGGCATGTTGGCAAACTTGGCATAAAGCGGCTGGTATTGCTCGTTTGCTTTCGCCACTTCTTTTTCGTATTGATTATGACTGGTCCAATTCAAAACACCTTTCCAGTCGCCTACCCCCGGATACAGCACCAAGTAAACGGCACCGAAAATCCAAGTGAGTACATACAGCCAGAACCACCAACGCGGCAGCGGATTGTTATACTCTTCAATACCGTCCCATTCGTGACCTGTTGTTTTGACTTCTTCGCCTTTTTTCGGTGTTTTCACGACATTTTGCGAGAAAAGCAACCAAGCCAAACCGATAAAACTGAGCAGGACAATGGCGGCAATGTATATGTTCCAGAAATTACTGGTAAATTGGGATGTTGTGTTCATTCTTTTGCTCCGTGATCACGGATTAACCGGTTATCGCCCGTTTTTTTCGGACTTGTCTTTATCATCAAAAATACTGTTGGCTGCTTCGTCATAATTCTGCTTATTGCGCCGACTGTAGACGATATAAACCACCAACATAAAGCTGACAAATATCAGAACGGTAAAAAGCGAGCGAATCCAGTTAATGTCCATGATGTTACCTTACGTTTTTCAATGCCAAGCCCAAGCCTTGCAAGTAGGCAATCACTGCATCCAACTCGGATTTGTTCGCCAACATTTCCGGCGCTTTCTGCAATTCTTCGTCGCTGTAAGGCGTACCGACGGCGCGCAATGCCTTCATCCGTGCCACAGTTGCTTCAGCGTCTACTTTATTGCGTGCCAGCCACGGGAATGCCGGCATGTTGGATTCAGGAACCACGTCACGCGGATTCAGCAAGTGGATGCGGTGCCATTCATCAGAATAACGGCCGCCCACACGCGCCAAATCAGGGCCGGTGCGTTTCGAACCCCATTGGAACGGACGGTCGTAAACAGATTCTCCGGCAACGGAGTAATGGCCGTAACGCTCGGTTTCCGCACGGAAAGGACGAATCATTTGCGAGTGGCAGTTGTAGCAGCCTTCACGGATATAGACATCACGCCCTGCCACTTGGAGTGCATTATAAGGTTTCACACCCGGAGCAGGTTCGATGACTGCTTTTGTGCCGAACAAAGGCACAACTTCAATCAACAAGCCGAAACTGATTACAATCACAGTAAAAATAATCAGAAAGCCGACTTTTTCTTCAGCTAATTGTTGTAGTTTCATTTGGTAGCCTACTTTCTCGTTACTTTAGTGGTGTTGGGTTTGAGAAACCGCAGGAATCTCAGCGTCAACAGGTCTGCCGCTGATTGCGGTACGGTAAACGTTGTACGCCATAATGCACATACCGCTCAAATACAGCAGGCCGCCTACCACACGGATTGCATAATAAGGCATGGTTCGTTTCACCGATTCTACAAACGAGTAGGTCAGCGTACCGTCATCGTTCAAAGAACCCCACATCAAACCCTGCATCACACCGGCAATCCACATTGCGGCGATGTACAATACCACACCGATCGTCGCAATCCAGAAGTGTGCCTCAATCAATTTCACGCTGTACATTTGAGTTTTACCGAACAGGCGCGGGATCAGATAGTAAATCGAACCGATGGTTACAAAACCTACCCAGCCCAAAGCACCGGCATGAACGTGTGCAACCGTCCAGTCAGTATAGTGGCTCAAAGCGTTGACGGTCTTAATCGACATCATCGGACCTTCAAAAGTCGACATACCGTAGAAAGACAGGGAAACAATCAGGAATTTCAAAATCGGATCGGTACGCAGTTTGTCCCATGCTCCGGACAAAGTCATGATACCGTTGATCATACCGCCCCAAGATGGTGCGAACAAAATCAGCGACAACACCATACCCAAAGACTGGGTCCAGTCAGGCAGTGCGGTGTAGTGCAGGTGGTGCGGACCCGCCCACATATAAGTGAAAATCAACGCCCAGAAGTGCACCACAGACAAGCGGTAAGAGTAAACCGGACGGCCTGCCTGTTTCGGTACGAAGTAATACATCATGCCCAAGAAACCTGCAGTCAAAAAGAAACCTACGGCATTGTGGCCATACCACCACTGAACCATGGCATCAATCGCACCCGCATATACCGGATAAGACTTCATGAAACCTGCAGGAATGCTGATATTGTTCACGATGTGCAGCAACGCTACGGCCAAAATGAAACCGCCGTAAAACCAGTTGGCAACATAAATGTGCTTCACTTTACGCTTGGCAATCGTACCGAAGAATACGATTGCGTAAGCTACCCATACCAAAGTAATCAGAATATCAATCGGCCATTCCAGCTCGGCATATTCTTTACTTTGCGTGAAACCCATCGGCAATGTAATAACTGCCGCTACAATCACAGCCTGCCAACCCCAAAAAGTAAACGGCACAAGCCACCCGCCGAACAGACGGGTGTTACAGGTACGCTGCACCACATAATAAGAAGTGGCGAACAGGCCGCAACCGCCGAATGCGAAAATCACCGCATTGGTATGCAGAGGACGCAGACGGCCGAAGTGGAACCAAGGGCCGATTTCGGATAGATTAAGGGCAGGCAGGTATAATTGGGCGGCAACAATCACACCGACCAGCATACCTACGATACCCCAAACTACAGTCATGATGGCGAACTGGCGCACCACTTTGTAGTTGTAAGTTTGTGTGTCCATGGGAGTCTCCATAAATTATGGGAATTGAAAATTTTTATTTTACCCGCACTCACGTTTTTGTAGAAAACATGAAGGCAAAGTATAAATTTTTCTAAATTTAACATATATACAAAGATGAGCCAAGCAATATTACACTTGCACAAAATCGAAAGGCACCCAACTTATAAAATAAATATCTTTACTTATCAATATATTAAGCCAAACAACCCATTATTTTGGCAAACCAGGTTTTTCAAACTGTCTTTTTTAAAGACTTTTTGATGTAAATTAAATATCGGTTCCGAATACCCATCCCCATCCATAAACTTTAACAAACATATCAATAGCAATGATTAATTACGAAATATCCGCACGGCCATTAAGCCACGAATACCAAATTACATTAAGTTTCAAGCAAGACAATGATTTTCCTATTGAATTCAGTCTGCCCAACTGGGTTCCCGGAAGCTATCTGATTCGTGATTTTTCCCGCCATATCACGCAATTAACTGCTTTTTGCAATGGGCAGGCTGTCGCATTGACGCAATTAAGCAAGAATAAATGGCGCGCAGACGGCAAAAGCGGCCAGTGGCAGATTTGCTACACCGTTTATGCATTTGACTTATCGGTTCGCGGCGCATATCTGACAACCGAACGGGGCTTTTTTGACGGAGCCTGTATCTTTTTAAAAGTACACGGTCGCGAAAATCTGCCGCACAGCGTAACCTTGCAAGACTTGCCCGCCCAATGGCAAACCGCCTCCACCCTGCCCTGTTCAGGTCGTCTGAATTTTCAGACGGCCTCCTATGCCGAGCTGATCGATCATCCCGTCGAAATGGGCAACATTGAATTTTTGAATTTCACCGCCGGCGGCATTCCCCACCGTATCGCATTAAGCGGCTTTTACCGCGATTTCGACCGCGAACGCTTCATGAGTGATATTCAGAAGATTTGCGAAACCGAACTGGTCATGTTCCCCAAACCCGCACCGTTTCAGGAATACCTGTTCATGCTGCATGTCGGCGACAATATTTACGGCGGCCTCGAACACATCAGTAGCACCGCCCTTTTGGCCGACCGCAACAGCCTGCCGCCGTACAATATGGGCGAAGCCGGCGAAGCCTATACCCAACTGCTCGGCTTGTTCAGCCACGAATATTTCCATGCGTGGAACGTCAAATCCATCAAGCCCGAAGCCTTTATTCCCTACAACCTCGACCAAGAAAGCTATACCGAGCAATTGTGGGCTTTCGAAGGCATTACCTCATATTATGACGATCTGTTTTTGGTACGCAGCGGCGTTATCGACCAAAACGCCTATCTGCACTTGCTCGGTCAAGCACTTACCCGCGTGCAACACACCAAAGGCCGTCTGAAACAGACGCTAGCCGAATCCAGCTTTACCGCTTGGAACAAGTTTTACAAACAGGATGAAAACAGTCCCAACGCCATCGTCAGCTATTATCAGAAAGGCGCGCTGGCGGCATTGTGTCTGGATCTGCTTATCCGCCAAAAAAGCGGCGACGCATATTCGCTGGATACCGTTATGCAGCAGCATTACCGCGATTGGCAAAACACCGGCAAAGGCATTCCGGAACAACAATGGCAAATCCGCTGCCAAGAAATCACCGGCTTGGATTTGGCCTCATTTTTTCAGACGGCCTTATACAGCACCGACGACCTGCCCTTAAAAGAATGTCTCGCAAGCGCAGGCGTAACATTGGATTGGCAGCCCTTACCGCGCAATCACGGAGGCGGCTTGGCCGGTGAAACGGTTTGCATCCAACCGGCAAACGATTTCGGTGCGCGTTTCAAACAAAACGGCGACGGTGTAACGCTGACCCACGTTTTCAACGGCGGCAGCGCAGAAAATGCCGCCTTATGCCCGCAAGACAAAATCATCGCGCTCAACGGCTATGCCTGCACCGATTTGGCTGCGCAATGGGCACAGTTGGCCGTCGGCGAACGCGCCACGCTGCACTTTTTCCGCTCAGGCGTACTGCATCAAACCCACATTACCGTACAAGCCGCCGAAGCAGATACCGCCTTATTGAAAATCGCAGACCACGATTTGTTGGATAAATGGCTGTCCAACCGTTAAACTTTCAGACGGCCTTTGATATTCAGGCCGTCTGAAAATCCAAGAAAGGAAAATCATGGCTATTTTGAAATTGAGCGAAAATTTATACGTTTCGCCGCAACTGACCGAACAAGATGCCGAAGAAGCCGCAAAACTGGGCATCCAAACCGTCATCTGCAACCGTCCCGACGGCGAAGAAGACAGCCAGCCGCCAACGGCAGAAGTCCGGCAATGGCTGTCGGCACAAGGCATTACCACTTTCAAACACCAGCCCGTTACCGCGCCAAACATCACAGCGTCCGATGTCGCCGCATTTCAAGATTTACTGCAGCAAACCGGCAAACCTGTATTGGCCTACTGCCGCACCGGCACGCGCAGTTCGCTGCTTTGGGCTTACCACCAAGTGCAAAACGGCATGAGTGTCGAAGAAGCAAAAGCCGCCGCACTGCAAGCCGGTATCGACCTGACTAATTTTGAAACGCGCTTACAAGCCGCAGCGGAAAACGGGATTCAGTAATCCGCAAAGGCCGTCTGAAAATTTTCAGACGGCCTTTGCGATTTTACCGGCAGCCATAACCGCGGTAGGGGTTGCTTTCAAGCACACACGGTCAAAATTCTCTTGCAAATCGGCAGATTTGGGGAAATCTATCGGACAGCGTGGGCAGCAAGTGCCCACCCTGCAAATTTTCAGACGGCCTGTTTTTTTGCAAAACCGAATAATCTGTCAGGAAATTCAGACCGCCGTTTATTGCAAATCCGCTAGACAAAATTTGAAGGTTCATGCTCATGCCGTTTTCAAATATTTCCGAAACCGTCAGGTTTGGATTTTCGTCTGTTCGGGTAAAATTCAGCAGACTTACATAAATTAAAACGGCTTTTAAATCTCGGCTTTTTCTCTTTCTTTAAAGGTATTCCCAAACCCTACAAGGCCGTCTGAAAACATTCGTTACTCTGTTTTTCAGACGGCCTGAAACAGTATTCAAGTAACGCGTTGATATTGAATTTCCCATCTCGGTTCGGGCAAACGCAACCATATATAGTCGTTTGAAATAAAAATAATACGGCGTTGCCAGCTCCCTGATGTACTCGGTATACACGGCGGTCGCTGTCGCCTTGTCTTATTTCTATTTCAAACGACTATAAAAAATCCCACACAGCGAAACCGTGCGGGATTTTTCTTTCGTACTCTGAATTTTTCAGACGGCCTTACATCATGCCGCCCATTCCACCCATGCCGCCCATGTCAGGCATAGCCGGTTTGTCTTCAGGGATTTCGGCAATCATGCAGTCGGTAGTCAGCATCAGGCCGGCGATGGACGCGGCGTGTTGCAGCGCGGAACGGGTTACTTTGGCAGGATCGAGTACACCCATTTCAATCATGTCGCCGTATTCGCCACTGCCTGCGTTGTAGCCGTAGTTGCCTTGGCCTTCCAACACTTTGTTCACGACAACGCTCGGTTCGCCGCCGGCGTTGGCCACGATTTGACGCAACGGAGATTCGATGGCGCGCAAAACGATTTGTACGCCTGCATCTTGGTCGGCATTGCCGGTGTGCAGGTTTTCCAGAGCGGAACGCGCACGCAGCAGAGCCACACCGCCGCCTGCCACCACGCCTTCTTCAACGGCGGCACGGGTTGCGTGCAGCGCGTCTTCCACGCGGTCTTTCTTCTCTTTCATTTCCACTTCGGTCGCCGCGCCGACTTTGATGACCGCCACACCGCCGGCCAATTTGGCCACGCGTTCTTGCAGTTTTTCTTTGTCGTAATCGCTGGTCGCCACTTCGATTTGCTGGCGGATTTCTGCCACGCGGCCTTCGATTTGGGCTGCGTCGCCGAAGCCGTCGATGATGGTGGTGTTTTCTTTGCCGATTTCAATGCGTTTGGCTTGACCCAAATCTTCCAAAGTGGTTTTTTCCAAAGACAAGCCGACTTCTTCGGAAATCACTTGGCCGCCGGTCAGAATGGCGATGTCCTGCAACATGGCTTTGCGGCGGTCGCCGAAGCCCGGTGCTTTCACGGCCACGGTTTTCAGAATGCCGCGGATGTTGTTCACCACCAAAGTCGCCAAAGCCTCGCCTTCCACATCTTCGGCGATAATCAGCAGCGGACGGCTGGTTTTGGCGATTTGTTCCAACACTGGCAGCAGGTCGCGGATGTTGCTGATTTTTTTGTCGAACAGCAACACAAACGGATTATCCAACGCAGCGATTTGTTTTTCCGCGTCGTTGATGAAGTATGGCGACAGGTAGCCGCGGTCGAACTGCATGCCTTCTACCACATCCAATTCGTTTTCCAAAGATTTGCCGTCTTCAACGGTAATCACGCCTTCTTTGCCGACTTTTTCCATCGCTTCGGCAATAATCGCGCCGACTTGTTCGTCGGAATTGGCGGAAATCGAACCCACTTGGGCGATTTCTTTGGAAGTGTCGCAAGGTTTGGCGATGTTTTTCAGCTCGTCAACCAAAGCGTTGACGGCTTTGTCGATACCGCGTTTCAGGTCGGTCGGGTTCATACCGGCGGTAACGTATTTCATGCCTTCCACCACGATGGCTTGTGCCAGCACGGTTGCGGTGGTGGTGCCGTCACCGGCCACGTCGTTGGTTTTGGAAGCGACTTCTTTCACCATTTGCGCGCCCATGTTTTCGAATTTGTCTTTCAATTCGATTTCTTTGGCTACGGACACGCCGTCTTTGGTGATGTGCGGGCCGCCGAATGCGCGGTCAAGCACCACATTGCGGCCTTTAGGGCCTAAAGTTACGCGGACTGCGTTGGCCAAGGTGTTGACACCGTTGACCATTTTTTGGCGGACTTCGTTACCGAACTGTACGTCTTTTGCTGCCATGTTTTAGCTCCAGAGAAATAAATGAATCATTTGAGGCCGTCTGAAAAACAGACACCGCCTTCAGACGGCCTTTGAGTATTAAATGCAGGTCGTGTCGAAAACCCGACACAACCGGGGAATGACCTGAATTGGGTTTGCAACCCAAGCTACGGTAATTTTCAGACGGCCTGAATTATTCCACTACCGCAAAAATGTCTTCTTCGCGCATGACCAACAGCTCTTCGCCGTCGGCTTTGACGGTTTGGCCGCTGTATTTGCCGAAAATCACTTTGTCGCCGACTTTCACATCCAGCGCACGGCGTTGGCCGTCGCGGCCTACTTTGCCCGCACCCACGGCAACCACTTCACCCATATCGGGCTTCTCAGCCGCCGCACCCGGCAGAACGATGCCGGAGGCTGTTTTCTCTTCGGCTTCAACGCGTTTTACGACTACACGGTCGTGTAAAGGACGAATGGTCATGTATCTTCTCCAAAAATGTTTGACATTGGTTTTAAATGTACAGATAAAACAAAGATATCTGTTCAACGAACCTGAAAATAAGGTTACCCGCGCAAAATTCAAGCCCTCCGGCAGAATTTTTCTGTACAAAAATCGAAATCGAACCGATGCCGCAGCCCAAAACCGCAAGGTTCTGCCTTTCAGACGGCATCCATTTGGATTATTGTTATAGATTCTCTAAATTATTTTTGATAATTGTTATCTTTTATAATATAATTCTGAGAATTTCATTTATTCAAACTGATGATTTATCTGAAATTTACACAATAATTATGCAAATAAAATTATCCGTAGATCATTTAAAGAGCTGTCATTTTTACTGCCGCCGTGAATCTATCGATGCACTTGATTTCCTGTCCACACCGCAACGGAGCTTGAAAATATGCAACACCCATCCCGCCTTGCGCTGCTGCCATTCAGTTTGGCCTGCGCATTTGCCTACGCCGACGACCAGCCGCAAGCGCAACAGTCCGTGGAAATGAATACTGTCTACGTTACCGCCGAACGTCAATTACAGCAGTCGCTCGGTGTTTCCCGCATCTCGTCCGACGACATCGGCAAACGTCCTGCTGTCAACGACATTTCCGAACTCGTCCGCACCATGCCCGGCGTCAACTTGACCGGCAATACCGCCACCGGGCAGCGCGGAAACAAACGCCAAATCGACATCCGCGGCATGGGGCCTGAAAACACGCTGATTCTGATTGACGGCAAGCCGGTTACGTCGCGCAATGCCGAACGTATTTCCATGCGCGGCGAACGCAATACGCGCGGCGATTCGAATTGGGTGCCGGCCGAAGAAATCGAATCCATCACCGTTTTGCGCGGCCCGGCGGCCGCACGTTACGGCTCCGGTGCCATGGGCGGGGTGGTCAACATCGTGACCAAAAAAGTGTCCAATGAATTGAAAGGCTCGGTCAACTACTACACCAATCAGCCGCAAGACGATGACGAAGGCGCAACCAACCGCATCGGTTTCAACGTCAGCGGCCCCATTGTCAAAGACAAATTATCCTTCCGCCTCTACGGCAGTGCGGCCAAAACCGAAGCCGATGCGCGCGACATCAACCAACACGCCGCCGGCAATTTGGCTTCTGCCGGCGTGGAAGGCGTACGCAACCGTGACATTGCCGGCCGGCTCCACTGGAGAATCAACCCCGACAACAGCCTGACCTTCGACTCCAGCTTCAGCCGCCAAGGCAACATCTATAACGGCGACACGCAAAACAGCGTACTGCATCCGGCCAACACCGATTTGATTGATGAATTGGCCAACGGCAAAGCAGAGACAGCCCGCATTTACCGTTCCGCTTTCTCGCTTACCCATGACGGCAGCTACGAATGGGGCGATACGAAAAGCTACATCAGCCACGAACGCACCACCAACAGCCGTCTTCCCGAAGCGCTGGCGGGCGGCCCCGAGGGCAGCTACAACGGCAAAAACTATACCGACAGCGATTTGAAAAACTTCAGATTGAGCAGCGAGGCCTATATTCCGTTCGAACTCGGCGTACCGAACGTACTGACCGTCGGTGCCGAATACAGTAAGAGCAAGCTGGACGACGCATCTTCCAATTCGCAGGGCTTTACCGACCAAGGCCGAACCGATGTCTTCGACGGCATTTCCGCAACGCGCGACGGCAAAACTTCCCAAAGCAACTGGGCGGTTTATGCCGAAAACAATATCTCGCTGACCGACAACACCCGCCTGATTCCTTCGCTGCGCTTCGACCACAACAGCCACAGCGGCAACAACTGGAGCCCCGCGTTGAACTTCTCCCACCAAATCGGCCGGTACTGGACGGTCAAAGGCGGCATCGCCCGTGCCTATAAAGCCCCGAACCTCTATCAGACCAACCCCGATTTCATTCTCTACACGCGCGGCAACGGCTGTCCGACCAATATCGGCAGCACCGTCCGCTGCTATTACATGGGCAATGCCGATCTGAAACCGGAAACCAGCATCAACAAAGAATTGGGGGTCGAATTCAACCGCAACGGCTGGCAGGCATCTGCCACCTATTTCCACAATGCCTACCGCAACAAAATCGCCATCGGCGATGTCGTGATGGCCACCAGCAACATCGGCAATCCGATTTACCAATGGTCGAACACGCCGAAAGCCACCATTTCCGGCTTCGAAGGCAACTTGGTTATTCCGTTGCACGACAAACTGAAATGGAGCAACAACTTCACCTACATGAAAGAATCGGAAGACTACCAAGGCAACCCGTTGTCGCTGGTGCCGAAACACACCGTCAACAGCACCTTGGCTTGGACGCCCACCGAAAAATGGGATGCCAACCTGACGTTCACCCACTACGGCCGTCAGAAACCGCGCCCGGTTGCCGTTAACCGCACGGAAACCCGTACCGGCCTGTCGCAGGAAGAAATCGGCAGCTACGGTATTTGGGGCATCAACGCCGGTTATCAGTTCAACAAACAGACCAACGTGCGCGTGGGCATAAGCAACATCGGCAACAAACAGCTCTACCGTACCGGCCAAGGCGCACGTACCTACAACGAACACGGCCGCGCCTTTTACGGCAGCTTGAAAGTAGGTTTCTAAACCGACGAATCAAGGCCGTCTGAAAGATTGGTTTGCTCCGTTTATCTTTCAGACGGCCTTTGTTCCGAACCAAAGAAGCGGATAAACCCTATGCTGCCCAAACTTCCTTTGTTCTTCGCCCTGCTGTTCGCCGCCGGATTCGCCGCAGCCGCACCTGATTTAAGCAAAAAATCAGACACCGCGCCGCTTTACGCGCCGGACAGCCGCTACCGCTTTGAGACGCTGAATTTCCAATCCGCCGACGGCAAACGCCGTTACCGCGTGTATTTGGGCATCCCGAAAACCGCTGCGCCCGCGCAAGGCCGCAGCGTACTGTACGCGCTCGACGGCAACGCCTTAACCGAAAACCTGACCCCGCAACGCTTAAATGCGCTCAAGCAGCCGCCCGTGCTGGTGCTCATCGGCTACGACACCGATTTGCGTTTCGACACCGCCGCCCGCGCCCACGATTACACGCCGCCTGATGAAAAAGGTATGATTTTCGCCGATGACACCGACACCTCGCTCACCCACGGCGGTGCGGCAGACTTTCTGCAACTGGTCAACAACGCCATCCGTCCGCAAATCGAAGCGCGCGTGAACCTGAATCCCGAACGGCAAATCCTGTGGGGACATTCCTACGGCGGATTGTTTGTGCTCTATACGCTTCTGAACGCACCGCAGAGTTTCACCCACTATATCGCCGCCGATCCTGCTTTATGGTTTCGGCAAGGCAGCCTGTACCGGCAATACCAAACCGCTTTCAGACGGCCTGGGCTGTTCCGCAACCGCGTTTTGCTGGTGGAACAAAGCCAGCGCAAACGCAGGCGCGATACCGCCAAACTCACACCCGGACAAGCCGCCCGCTTGGCCGCACGGCAGCAAGCCGCCGCACAGTTGCCGAGCGATGCCGGCAAAAAACTAACCGAACAATTGTCCGCCCGAAACGACATCCGCGCCGAATTTACCGGCTATCCCGAATTGGATCACGGCGGTATTTTGCCGGTTTCGTTTATGCATGCGTTGGAAATCGCCGCCGAACCATAATGTTTTTCAGACGGCCTGAGAAAGTGTAGGTACGGTTAACCGCCCCAAACGGCGTAACCGTACGCACGTTTGCAAATTTTATAAAAATGACAACGCCGTCCAAAATTCGTTTTATTAAAACTTTTCAGACGGCATTACATATTTTGATAGGGTTTCGTACGGTTACGCCTCTTGGGACGGCTAACCGTACCTACGATTCCTATTCCCTTTCAGACGGCCTTGCCGCACAAAAGGCCGTCTGAAACCCACACACCAAAAGGAAAAAGACATGAACCCCAACCGCCCGCGCCTCGTGCAAGTCGCTTCATGGCAGGATGTCAGCCCGCACTTGCGCCGCATCGTCTTCCACAGCGAAGAATTGGCCGATTACCCTTACACCTTCAACGGTGCGCCGTTAAAAATCTTCCTGCCTGCCGACGGGCAAACCGTGCCGGACTTTCCCGAAATGACGCCAGCCGGGCCGAAATGGGCGGAAGGCGTGCCGCGCCCGTTTGTGCGCACCTACACCGTGCGCGATTTTGACCGCCGAACCAATACGCTGACCATCGATTTCGTGCTGCACGGCGACAACGGCCCGGCCTCCGCGTTTGCCGGACATGTCCAAACCGGCCAAACCATCGGCGTGAGTGCACCGCGCGGCCGCGACGAAATGCTCAAGCCCGCCGCCGAATACCTGTTCGTCGGCGATCTTACCGCCCTGCCCGCCATCGAATCCATGCTGCTGGATATGGATGACGGTGCGCGCGGCCATGTGTTCGTGCTGCTGCCCGAAAACGAGACCCTGCCCGCCACCTTCCGCCATCCGCGAGGCATACGCGTGCATACCGTTTACGCCGCACCGGAACAATACCCGTACATCGTCGGGAAAGTGCGCCAAGCCCGCCCGGACAGCAACGACTGTTATGTATGGTTTGCCGGAGAAGCCGCAATGGTCGGCGCATTGCGCGATTTGGCGCGTAAAGAATGGCGGCTTTCCGTCAAACAATGCTACGCCGTACCGTATTGGCGGTTGGGCGAAGCCGAGGAAAAATACCATCAAAAACGCCACGATTTTATGGACGGCGATTCGGAATAAACCCGACTTACCGGCTTAAACACAGGCCGTCTGAAATTCAAAATAAGGTTTCAGACGGCCTCACGAACCGTATCGATACTTTTAACCGCTTTAAGCACCGCACAAAGGAGAACAAATGAAAAATCCGACCGCTTTATTCGCAACCGCCGCATTGTGTACGGCTTCCGTTTCCGCCGTCGCCGCCGGTTTCGGCCATCGGCAGGATGTGTCGATTGACGGGCGCGCCTTGCAGATAATGGACACATCCGCCCGTATTGTCGGTAATGCGCAAGGCAATGCGCCGCAACTGCTGGCCGACATTACCGACGGCAAGAGCGTGCGTCCTATCCCGGGCTACAAAATCATGTTCATGAGCCGCGCGTATTCGCTGAACCACGCCGCACGCGCCCCGCGCGAAGGCCAAACGGCCTGGAGCGACAACCGTGCCATTCACCGCGGCACCAAAGTGTTGGTCGGCATTCCGGTGGTAAAAGGCAAAATGCAGTTGACCCGGGCGCGTTTGCTGGATATGGCGGTGATTGACGATGCCGGCATTGATGCACCGGCATTCAAAGCGGAAGACAAAACGCGTCCGCGTGGCAAACAAATCGCAGGCAACGATGTCGAAATCGGCCAAACCTCCCTGAAACTAAGCCGCTTGGAACTGCCGGACATGCAGACGGGCGAACGCAGCGGCGGCGGTGTGGTGTTGGACGCTTCTGCCGTGATTGACGGCAAAACCGTGTCCGCCAGAGTCAACAGCACATTCCGCGAATTCGACGTCGCCAAGCCGCAAAACCCGCGCGGTTTTGCGGTGGACGAGCGTTTCTTCGCCAAATCCAAATAAGGTTTGTACGCCCGGGCCGTCTGAAAAGCGGAAAATCATGTTCAGACGGCCTTCATCCGGTTACCGGTCATGCCGGACGGCTTGGCAAAACGACAGACTTTATGAGAGAATAAAAAAAAACCATTCTCATCATTGATGCAGTTTCCCAACCGTTTTCTGCATCCTGATTTTCCCTACCGCACATTCATTTTTTGGAGAGATGCTTTAATGTTACGTTTAACTTCTTTGGCCGTATGCTGCGCGCTGGCCTTAAGCGCGTGTTCACCGAAACAGGATGCCGCCGCACCTGCTGCGCCTGCCGCTTCGGGGGCTTCTGCCGCCGCACCTGCCGCTCAAGCCGAAGGTTCAACCCTGACCGTGAAAACCGCGCGCGGCGATGTGCAGGTTCCCCAAAATCCCGAGCGCGTCGCTGTTTACGATTTAGGCATGGCCGACACGCTGCAAAAATTGGGCGTGCAGGCGGGCATGTCGGTGGAAAGCACCAAAAACCTGCTTCCGTATTTGGGCAACTACCTGAAAAACACCCAGCCTGCGGGTACTTTATTCGAACCGAACTTTGAAGCCTTAAACAGCTACAAACCGCAATTGATCATCATCGGCAGCCGTACCGCCAAAGCATTCGACCAGTTGAACGCGATTGCGCCGACCATCGAGATGACCGCCGACACCGCCAACCTGAAAGAAAGCGCGAAAGAGCGTATTGACGCCTTCGGCCAAATCTTCGGCAAACAAGCGGAAGCCGACAAGCTGAAAGCGGAAATCGACGCTTCTTTTGACGCCGCCAAAAAAGCGGCCGAAGGCAAAGGCAAAGGTTTGGTGATTATCGTCAACGGCGGAAAAATGTCGGCTTTCGGCCCGACTTCGCGCTTGGGCGGCTGGCTGCATAAAGACATCGGCGTACCTGCGGTGGACGAAGCCATCAAAGAAGGCAGCCACGGCCAGCCGGTTACTTTTGAATACCTGAAAGAGAAAAATCCGGATTGGCTGTTTGTACTTGACCGCGGCGCGGCCATCGGCGAGCAAGGCCAAGCGGCGAAAGATGTGCTGGATAACCCGTTGGTGGCCGAAACCAATGCCTGGAAAAAAGGCCAGGTGGTTTACTTGGTGCCTGAAACCTATCTGGCCGCCGGCGGCGCGCAGGAATTGCTCAACGCCAGCAAGCAGGTAACCGATGCCTTCAATGCGGCCAAATAAACGCATTTGATTTTTCAGACGGCCTTTGGTTCTGCAAAGGCCGTCTGAAATATATTCGGGCAAACCGGCAGGTTTTTCTTTCCGTTTTATTTTCAGACGGCCTTTATATCCGGCAAAGGCCGTCTGAAAATAAAACGAATCACTTTCTCCTGATTAAACCGATGTTCAAAAACCCTTTATTTTTAAACCTTGCGAGCATACTCGCGCTGACGGTGCTGTTTGTCGGCAGCCTGTCGGTCGGCGTGGCCAGCTTCGATTGGACAAACCTGTTCGACATGTCCGACAACACGCAGTTGATGCTGACCAGCCGCCTGCCGCGCACGTTTGCGATTGTGCTGACCGGCGCATCGATGGCGGTGGCGGGCATGATTATGCAGATTCTGATGCGCAACCGTTTTGTCGAGCCGTCGATGGTGGGCGCGAGTCAGAGCGCGTCTTTGGGTTTGCTGCTGATGGCGTTGCTGGTGCCTTCCGCCGCCCTGCTGGTAAAAATGTCGGCCGCGGCAGTGGCGGCGATGGTGGGAATGTTGGTGTTTATGGCCTTAATCCGCCGCCTGCCGCCGACCGCGCAACTGATGGTGCCGCTGGTGGGGATTATTTTCGGCGGCGTGATTGAATCGGTTGCGGTATTCATCGCCTATGAAACCGATATGCTGCAAATGCTGACCGTGTGGCAGCAAGGCGATTTTTCGGGCGTGTTGCTCGGGCGTTACGAATTATTGTGGCTTACCGGTGCGCTGGCGGTGTTTGCCTATCTGATTGCCGACCAGCTTACTATTATCGGCTTGGGCGAAACCGTGAGCGTAAACTTGGGCTTGAACCGCAATACCATCCTCTGGGCGGGTTTGATTATCGTCGCGCTGATTACCTCGCTGGTGGTGGTCACGGTGGGCAATATTCCGTTTATCGGTCTGGTCGTGCCCAACATCATCAGCCGCCTGATGGGCGACAAGCTGCGCCAAAGCCTGCCGGCCGTGGCCTTGATGGGCGCATCGCTGGTGTTGCTGTGCGACATTATCGGCCGCTTGGTGGTGTTTCCGTTTGAAATTCCGGTATCGGTGATTTTCGGCGTGGTCGGCACGGTGTTGTTCTTGGGATTATTGTTAAGGAAACCTGCTCATGCCGTCTGAAGAACTATTGCGCCGTCAAAGATGGGCTTTTTATCTAACATGGCTTCTGCTTTTGATCCCAGTATTTTTCTTAATGATTACTGGCGAAGATTGTCAATATAGGGTGTATTTTCAATGTATTCTTATTGGCAATGCTATTGCATGGTTTCACAAAATTATTATTTTCTATCTTAAAGCCCTTATACCATCGTGGTATTTAATACTATTATTGATATGGGCTGTCATCTATTTTATCGGTTTGGCGTATATTGTTCCGGAAGTTGTGACCGCTATTATGGGCAAACAAGTTCCTGGGGATCCCATATTGGCTATCTGGATAGCAGTATCGGCCTATATTTCAAATTTAGGATTGGAATGCCTTCCTGAAAAATGGATACGAGAGCACTCCGACTTTATAAAAAAATGGCCAGAATATCGTTTGAAGAAAATCATGAAACTATTCAAAAATAACACCAAATTATTCATTTCTTTTTTTCTCTTAATATGCTGCTGCGCCCTGTTTTTGACCTACAACGTCAACGGCAACTGGGATTTCGCCCTGCCCCTGCGCCTGACCAAACTGGCCGCCTTGCTGCTGGTGGCGTATGCCGTCGGCGTGTCCACCCTATTGTTCCAAACGCTGACCAACAACCCGATTCTCACGCCGTCGATACTCGGCTTTGATGCGCTGTATGTATTTTTGCAAACCTTGCTGGTGTTTGTGTTGGGTGGCGTTGGTTTCACTTCGCTGCCGATATTGGGCAAATTCTCGCTGGAATTGGTGCTGATGATGGGTGGCTCGATGCTGCTGTTTGCCACCTTGATGAAACAGGGCGGTCGCGATTTGGCGCGCATGATTTTGATCGGCGTGATTTTCGGCATTCTGTTCCGCAGCTTGGCATCATTGTTGCAGCGCATGATTGACCCCGAAGAATTTGCCGTGGCGCAGGCCTACACGTTTGCCTCGTTCAACAGCGTCAATCCGCAACTGATTACCATCGGCGCGGTGGTGCTGCTCGCCAGCATGGTGTTTGTCTGGCGCGAACGCCACCGCCTTGACGTGTACATGCTCGGGCGCGACCAAGCGATTAATTTGGGCATCAACTATTCGCGCAATACGCTGTGGCTGCTGCTGTGGATTGCCGCGCTGGTCGCCACCGCCACCGCCGTGGTCGGCCCCGTCAGCTTCTTCGGCCTCTTGGTCGTTGCGCTGGCCAACCATTTTTCACCGACCATGAAACATGCCGTGCGCCTGCCGATGACGTTTTGCACCGCCGGCATCCTGCTGGTCGGCGGCCAAACCGTGTTCGAGCATTTCTTAGGAATGCAGGCCGTATTGAGCGTGGTGGTCGAATTCGCCGGCGGTCTGGTGTTTTTATGGTTGATTTTAAAAAGAAAAGCATAAAACCGACGAGGCCGTCTGAAAGCCGGAAAGTTTCAGACGGCCTGTATGGAATCAGGCAGAATACCCGCCGCCATGCCGTCTGAAAATCCCGTTTCCCAAAATTCAATAACCTTAAACCCATGATTAAAATCGAAAATGTCAGCCACAAAATCGGCAGCAACCTTATCCTGAACGACGTGTCGCTTGAAATCCCGCAAGGCGGCATTACCGCGCTAATCGGTCCCAACGGCGCGGGCAAATCGACGCTGCTGTCGTTTATGGCGCGTTTGCAGCCGCTGTCGCAGGGCAAAATCAGTTACGGCGGCAAAGACATCACCGCCACACCGACCGCCGAACTGGCCAAAACGCTGTCGATTCTGACGCAGGAAAACAGCATCATGAGCCGCATCACCGTGCGCGATCTGCTGATGTTCGGCCGTTATCCCTACCATCAGGGCAGGCCGTCTGAAAACGATAAAGCCATTGTCGAAAACGCGCTGCACCAGTTCCAACTCGAGCCGTTTGCCAACCGCTATCTGACCGAACTCTCCGGCGGCCAACGCCAGCGCGCCATGATTGCGATGGTGTTCTGCCAACGCACGGATTATGTGCTGCTGGACGAACCTCTGAACAATCTCGACATGTATCACGCCCGCGCGCTGATGCAGCTTTTGCGGCAACTCACTCACGAACACCGGCGCACGACCGTCGTGGTTTTGCACGACATCAACCAAGCCGCGGCGTATGCGGATTATGTGGTCGCAATGAAAAACGGCCAAGTCGCGCTCCAAGGCGAGCCTAACGACGTGTTTACCAAAGAAAATATTCTGAATCTGTTTGATATGGATGTGGACGTATTGGACTATGACGGGAAGAAACTGGTGGTGCATCACGTGTGATTGTGCAAACACAAAGGCCGTCTGAAAATTTTTCAGACGGCCTTTTTAAAACTTTCGATTATTTAGAAATCCTGCTGCGATGCCATCATCACAGCCATGTGCACCAAACCGAAACCAATGGAAACCAACATCAACAGGGATACGGCTGCCACCAATCCCAAACTTACGTTCAATAAAATCATGATTTGCCATCCTTTTTATCAGGTGTAATGATTCTAACCGGCTGATGTTGCAGAATTTTGACTGAATCATACAAACAGGCCGTCTGAAATGCTTAGACTAAATACTCCAGCTTTAGTTCGGCATTTTTTCAGACGGCCTGTAAAAAACAGTAAGTTTTTATTCCGCTTTGGTCTCCGTGACGAAACCGATTTTGCTGATACCGGCCTCGCGCGCCGCACCTAGGGCTTTGTTGACGTAATCGTATTCCACGGCTTTATCGGCGGCAATCGCAACAATGGTATCTTCATTCTCCGCCTTGGCTTCTTTCAAACGCGCCGCCACATTTTCAATCGTGATTTTATTGGCGGAATCCGCACCGATGTAATACGCCCCGTCTGAACCGATGGTAATGCGCAACGGCTCCTTAGGCTGCGTATCTTTCTTCGCCGCCTGCTCGGAAGCGGTCGGCAGCTCCAACGGAATCGAGTGTGTCAGCACCGGCATGGTAATCATGAACACAATCAGCAACACCAGCATTACGTCAACCAACGGCGTGACGTTGATGTCGGACATCGGCGCATCTTCATCACCGGAATTCATCGAACCGAATGCCATAATTTAATCCTTTTGCTTTTGGTTGAGCAGGCGAACGTGCAAATCGTGCGCGTAAGCGTCCAAGTCTTGCGAAACGGTTTTTTTACCACGGTTTAAGAAGTTGTAGGCCAATACCGCCGGAATCGCCACAAACAAACCGGCCGCAGTCGCCACCAATGCTTCGCCAATCGGCCCCGCTACGGCGGCGATACTCATCTGGCCGCTCTCGCTGATGTTGATTAAGGCATGGTAAATCCCCCAAACCGTACCGAACAGGCCGATAAACGGCGCGGTCGCACCAATCGAAGCCAATGCCGTCATCCCGCCGTCAAACTGGCGCAAAGACTGGTTCATGCTGGTACGGATTTGGCCGACCAGATATTCGTTCAGCGGCAACGCGTTGGCCAAGGTTTGGGTGGGACTCTGGCGGTAATTGTCGTAAGCGCGAACCGCATCGGCAGTCAGCGTGCTGATGGGTGCATCGATATTTCTGACTTTCTGCACGGCCTCGCTCAGGGTAAACGAATCCATGACCGCTCTTTTGGCGGCGGCGTTACCTGCTTTGGCTTTGCGCAGCTTAATCACGCGCACAATCAGCACGCTCCACGTCACGATGCTCATCAAGACCATCAACAAAAATACACTGATCAAGACGAAATCGCCCGATTCAAATACTAATCCTAAATTCATGGTTTTTCCAAAATCAAAATAAACAAGTGAAACATTACAGCCGCAGCCGCTTCAAGCCTACGCGAGAACCGTTTTCAGACGGCCTGCCTACAAAGGCAGTTCAAACTTAACCGATACTCGGTAATCGGTCCAAAGGTTCTTGGTATCAAAATTACCGGATTTGGCGGCTCTTCTTGCTGCATGGTCTAAGCGTGAAAAACCGCTGCTCTTGGCCACCGATACCGAAACAACCTTACCGCTCGGTGAAGCCAAAATCTTCAACACAACCGTACCTTCTTCAGCGTTCTCCAGAGACAATTTCGGATAAGGCGGTGTCGGCATCGATCCTGTGGCCTGCACGGGATTACTGCGGCTGCCGCCCGGACCGCTTCCGCCGCCTGAACCGCTGCCGTCACCCGAACCGCTCTCGCCTTTTTTACCGCCCGAACCGCTGCCGCTTCCTTCGCCGCGCCCGCTTCCTTCTCCTTTGGTACCGCTGCCTGCGCCTTTGCCTTTGTCGGGAGAACCGCTGCCGCCTTTACCGTTCGCGCCTTCTATACGCTCGTAAGCATTGGCAGCAGGATTTGGTGCGGGCTTCTCGGCCTGCGGTTGCGGTGCAGGCTGCGGCTCGGGTTTGGGTTCCGGTTTAGGCTCGGGTTTAGGTTCCGGTTCCGGCTGGGGCTTGGGTTGCTCAACCGGTTTCGGCTTTTCTTTGGGCTGCTGAATATCGGCATCCGCTTTTTTCGTGATAACCGGCTTGATGACCGGCTCTGCCGCTTCTACCGGTTTGGGCTTGGGTTTCGGCTCTGTTTTCGGCTTAGGTTGCTGCGGTTGCGCAGGAGGCGCAACCGGCTCTGGGGCAGGCGCACCCGCCCCTTCCGGTGCGCCGTCGCCGCCGCCGAAATCGCCTAAATCCACAAATTCGATATGCGCGATTTCACTGACCACAGGTTTGTGGGCTTTCCATAAAAGCGTCATCAAACCGACGTGCAAAAGCGCAACCGCAACTATCACCGCGGGAGTTAACATTCGATCATTATTCATAGTATGCGCATAGTAATAGCAATTATTCCTGTTTGCAACTTATTCTTTACGCCATCCGGCTTTTAAACCGTTCATCACTTTATAAATAATTACATTTATAATCAAAATATTGCGGACATATTTCTTTGCCATACACTAAAAAAGCGGTTCACCGCTTTGAATCGCAAGAGCATAACCGCTAACGGGAAAATAAATAACAAACGCCCGTATCACCGGAAAAACCGAGATACGGGCTTTAATCAAAGAAAATCAGGAATGGAGAAAAAACAGAAAATTTCAGACGGCATCCGAGACTTTCCGCCGCTTATTGCGATACGCTGATTTTGATGCGGGACAAACCGGCATGTCCGGCTTCGTCGGCAGCCTTGATGCTTCCGTCTGATATTGGAAATTCGGGGGCAATGTCCGCCTTAGAAAAATAGAGCAAATCATAAGTCGGCTTGTTCAGCAAATCTGCCAAGGTGAAACCGTCGAGATGGTTGAAAAACGACTTAATCGCGCCGCCGAGAATACCGGCCAGGCGGCAGGAAGGCGTAATCAGGCATTCGTTGTTGCTGCCCATGCACTCGACCAGCTGCATCGGTTCCAAATGCCGCACCACCGCACCGATGTTGATTTTATCCGCCGTCATCGCCAGCTTCAGCCCCCCGCCCTTGCCGCGGACGCTGGTCAGAAAGCCGCCTTTGACCAAGGCCGTCACCACTTTCATCAAGTGGCTTTTGGAAATGCCGTAAGTATCGGCAATCGTGCTGATGTTGACCAGCGCATCGTCGTTGATGGCGGTATAGATTAAAACGCGCAAACCGTAATCTGTATGCTGGGTGAGGTACATAACTCGCTCTGTCCTGAATCGGATATATTTATTATTTAAAATCAGCCGCCCCAATGATTCATCATAAATTCAGGGGGCTATGTGTTTGACTTTATATAGAATTAAGTTTCATAATATATGAAACTTATTAATTAATCCAGCCCAAATCCGACCCACGCCGCCGACCATGAAACCGCTGAAACGCCACCCTGCCCTTATCGAGCTTTCCCGCGAACACCACCATTCCCTTTCTTTGTGCGTTCGTATCCTGCGCACGCCGTCTGAAAGCCATCAGGCCGAGCTTGAGCCGCACTTTGTCGAATTGGCGCAACATTTCCAAGAAGAAGAAAACCGGTTCGCCCCGCATTGGCCGAATATCGCGCCGGAACTGCGCACACGTTTTGAACACGACCACGCCAAGTTGCGGCAGATGATGGCGCAACCCGACTATACCGGCGAAGCATGGAACCGCGAATTCGCCACCACCCTGCGCGACCATGCGCGTTTTGAAGAGCGCGAGCTTTTCCCCGCCGTCGAACCCTATTTGGACGGACAGGCCGTCTGAAACATTTCAGACGGCCTTTAAGCCCGACTTCGGCGACGCACCCAAATGACATTCAGGACAATCATACCGCCGCCGTTCGGCCTTATTTCCACTAAAAGCCGTCTGAAAACTTTTTCAGACGGCCTATGAAACCTCCGTATAAAAAATCAAGGAACCACCATGAACGCTTTGTTCAAACACCCCGTTTGGGCGATGGCTTTCCGCCCGTTTTACTCGCTGGCCGCCCTTTACGGCGCATTGTCGATTCTGCTGTGGGGCTTCGGCTACCAAGGTACGCCCGAGCTGCCCGGTTTTTACTGGCACGCGCATGAGATGATTTGGGGCTACGCCGGTTTGGTCGTGATTGCCTTTCTGCTCACCGCCGTCGCCACCTGGACCGGCCAGCCGCCGACGCGCGGCGCGGCGTTGGCGGGCTTGGCCGCATTGTGGGTCTTGGCACGAATTTGTGCGTTCATTCCCGGCTGGGGCGCAGCCGCCGCCGGTATTTTCGGCACGGTTTTCTTTTGGTACGGCGCAATCTGCATGGCTTTGCCTGTGTTCCGCACCAAAAACAAGCGCAACTATGTGGCCGTGTTCGCCATTTTTGTATTGGGCGGTACACACGCCGCCTTCCACCGCCAACTCAGCCCGTTTGACCCCGCCGCTTTGTTGGTCGGCCTGCAATCCGGCCTGATTATGGTGGCCGGTTTCATCGGCTTAATCGGGATGCGGATTATCTCGTTTTTCACGTCCAAACGCTTGAACGTGCCGCAAATCCCCAGCCCGCAATGGGTCGGCCATGCATCGTTGTGGCTGCCGATGCTGACCGCCATGCTGATGGCGCACCGGATTCTGCTGCCGCTGGCCGCCGTGTTTGCCTTTGCCGCAGGCATCATCAGCCTGGTGCAGGTTTACCGCTGGTGGTATAAAGACGTGTTGAAAGAACCGATGCTGTGGATTTTGTTCGCCGGCTATTTCTTTACCGGCTTGGGCCTGATGGCGGTCGGCATTTCCTATTTTTCGCCGTCGTTCCTGAATTTGGGCGTGCACTTGATCGGCGTGGGCGGCATCGGCGTACTGACCTTGGGCATGATGGCGCGCACCGCGCTCGGTCATACGGGTAACGCGATTTATCCGCCGCCGAAATCCGTTCCGGTTGCCTTTTGGCTGATGATCGCGTCCACTTTGGTGCGTGTGTTGGCAACCTTTGTCCACGGCACGGCCTATACCCACAGCATCCGCTTTTCGGCCGTTCTGTTTGCCGCCGCGCTGCTGCTTTACGCGTGGAAATACATTCCGTGGCTGATTCGGCCGAGAGCCGACGGCAAACCGGGCTAAGCCGCATTTCATGTCAAAGGCCGTCTGAAAATATTTTCAGACGGCCTTTTCCAATCCTTTTATTTGACTTTTCAGACGGCCTACTGCCCGTTCAGCCAATCATCACGCGTGTTTTTCGCTTCTTCGAAATAAGTGTACAACGCCGTTTTGTTTCCGGTCGCCAACAAATTCTCCAACGTGTCCAACTGCGTGCGCATCCCGCCGATCAAATCCAGCAGGCTGCTTTGGTTCGCCAGACAAATGTCCGTCCAAATCGCAGGGTGACTGGAAGCGATGCGCGTGAAATCGCGGAAACCTGACGCGGCGAATTGCAGATACGACTGTCCGTCGGGGTGGTCGAAAATTTCGTGGACAAAGGCAAACGCCAGCAGATGCGGCATATGCGACACGGCAGCGAAAACGGCATCGTGTTCGGCCGCGCTCAGGCGGAATGTTTTTGCGCCGACTGCCTGCCACAGCGATTCAATCCGCCCGAGGCCGTCTGAATCTTCGTCGCCGTGCGGCGTAATCACCAGCTTTTTGTCTTGGAACAGGCCGAATTGGGCGGCCAGCGCACCGTGGCGGTCGGAGCCGGCAATCGGATGCGCGGCGATGCAGCGCGGCAAATGCTCGGGGAGATAAGTGCGGAAGGCTTCGACGGCGATTTGTTTGGTGCTGCCCGCATCAGACACCAGCGCATCCGCACGCAAAAACGGCCTGACCGCTTGGCAAATCGCCGGCAAAGTCGATACCGGTGTGGCAATCAGCACCAAATCCGCGCCGCCGACGCTCTCGGCGCAGATTTCGGTAAACGCTGCGTCAATCACGCGCCGCTCCAGCGCACGGTCGAGGTTTTCGCGGTTCAAATCGATACCGACCACGGTTTCCACCAGCCCCAAGCGTTTCAAATCCAGCACAAACGAGCCGCCTATCAGCCCGACGCCGATAAGGGTGATTTGTTTGAGCGGGGAAATGGCAGACATGACGGATGGCAGCGTGAATAAAAAAACGAGTTTACCTGATTGACGGCGGATAGTAAAAGGCCGTCTGAAAAGTTTCAGACGGCCTGCGGCAATATGCTGCCATTCAACGCCATGCGGCTACGAATTCCTGCCAATGCACTTTGTCCGCGGCCTGTTCCTTGAGATAGTTTTTCAAACGCTTCACTTCGACTTCGTATTCGTCGCTGTCGAGTGCGCCGCTCATCAGGCGGAAACGCAGATACATTAAATAAGTATTTGCCGCATCGGTTTCGCAATAATCGCGGATGTCTTTCAGACGGCCTTGATGGTAGGCTTCCCACACTTTGCTGCCGTCCATGCCCAATTTGCCGGGGAAGCCGCACAGTTTCGCCATGTCGTCCAACGGCACGCTGGCACGCGGCTGGTAGAGGGCGAGCAAGTCCATCAAGTCGCAATGGCGGTTGTGGTAGCGGCTGATGTAGTTGTTCCATTTGAAATCGCGGCTGTCGCCGAAATCGCCTTCGCCCATGTCCCAATAACGCGCGGCGGCGATACCGTGTATCATGGCGCGGTAGTGTAAAACGGGCAAATCGAAACCGCCGCCGTTCCAGCTCACCAGCTGCGGTGTATGGTTTTCAATCAACTCGAAAAACTTGGCAATGACGGTTTCTTCACTGTCGTCGATTTCGCCGATGGTGCCGACATGGATTTTTTCGCTGCCCCAGCGCATACAGCACGAAATCGCTACTACCTGATGCAGATGGTGCTGCATAAAATCGCTGCCGTTTTGCGCACGCCGTTTCTGCTGCGCGAACAACACCACGTCATTATCCGCCACACTTTGCGGCAGGTCGTAAAGCAGGCGGATGCCGTTTACATCGGGGACGGTTTCAATGTCAAAAGCAAGAATGGGCGTCATGGCATGCTCCTTCGGTCAGGATACGGGCATTGTGACATGAAGCCGCCGATAAAAAAAGAGGCAATCCCCCACAGGATTGCCCCAATACCTCAAATCAGAGATTTACGCTTCACAAACAATACAGGCTCTCGCCTGCGGCTTTATCGATGCAGCTCAACCCTGCATTGATAAACAGTCGTTTGAACGGCAAAGAACCACACCGTCAAAACGCCCGTCAGGGAACTTGGCGGCATTCAGGCAACCCTGAAAACAGCGTTACCGAACGCCTGTAATTCAATGTAGCGAAATGTACGCGTTTTTTCCCTGCCTGCCAAGTCTTTTTTAAAAAAATTCACTTTCCCTTCCAAAAGCACAATATGCCTAAAATATAAAGAAGGCTTAAATCAATCAAATAAAAATCAACATTATAAAAATAAAATTCTATTTTTTCTGATTATTTAAGATTTAATACTTAATTCGATATAGATGATTTGTTCAAATTTGAACTAAAATATCATAACTTATTGTTTTTAAAAATAATTAAATTTAATATATTAATCAAATATTCAGAAAATATGAAACTTAACGAAGCAGGTGACCGATTTTGACGGATCGGATTTTTTCAGACGGCCTGAATCGCTTATAAAACATGGCAATATGAATCCCCTCTGTTCAGATATTTACGGTTTTCTCCCGTTTTTTATTTTGATTTCATCAAAACAAAAAAGGCCCGGCCGAAGCCGAACCTTATTCCTTTTGTAACTTTCTGTAATCAATAAAATCCTGCTTCGCCTTCCGGCCGCGTTTTAAAACGCTTATGCAGCCAGAAATACTGTTCCGGAATCTCCCGCGCACGTGCTTCGATGAAATCGTTCATACGCTGCGTATCCGCCGCAACATCTTCACTCGGAAAATTCTCCCACGGCGCATAGAAACGCAAAGTCACGGTATTGTCGGCCTCGCGGAACGGAACCGCCGGAATCACTTTGGCCTTGGCCATGCCCGCAATGCGGCTCAAGCCGGTAATGGTGGCGGTGGGAATACCGAAAAAATCCACGAAAATCGAATCGTTGCGCCCGAAATCCTGGTCAGGCAGATAAAGAAACGGCGCATCACTTTTGCGCAAATGCTTGATAATCGCGCGCAAGCCTTCATTACGCCCGATTAAAAACACATTATCATAGCGGTGGCGTCCCTTCAGAATCTGCTCGTCCATCGCTTTGTTTTTCTGGTGCGAATACATACTGGTCAGCGGCACATCCTGATTGAGCGTATAGACCGCCATTTCAAACGCGGTAAAGTGCGGATAAAGCAGAATCACCTTTTCGCCCGCCGCCAGCGCATCATCCAGATAATGCTTGTTTTCATAGCGCACGAAACCGCGCAACCGCTCGGCCGGCGCATACCAATACAGGCCGTATTCAAACATCAGCTTGGCCATGTGCTGAAAATGGCGTTTCAACACCGCCTCGCGCTTTTCACCGCTCCACTCCGGAAAACATTTTTCCAGATTGACCCGCCCGACTTTCCGGCGCGGCTTGACGGCATAATAAGCCAGCCACCCCACCACATCGGCGATTTTGTGAATCAGCTTAAACGGCAGAAGCTGCACCAAATATAAGATAAAAAAAGAAAATTTCATTTTTCAGACGGCCTGTTTGTGAAGTGGCGTCATTATAACAGCAAAGGCCGTCTGAAATTTTTCATTCAGATTCAAACTTTCTCGGGCAGCTTCAAAAAATGTTCGCGGTAATAACGCATTTCCTCAATGCTTTCCAAAATATCGTCCAAAGCCTGATGCGAACCGCGTTTTACCACACCTTTCGCCACCGCCGGATGCCAGCGTTTCGCCAGCTCCTTCAGCGTCGAAACGTCCAGATTGCGGTAGTGGAAATACGCTTCCAAACGCGGCATGTATTTCACCATAAAGCGGCGGTCTTGGTGCACCGAATTGCCGCACATCGGCGTGGCTTTCTCGGGAATCCACTCGGCCATAAAGTCCAGCAGCTTCTGCTCGACTTCCGCTTCCGTATAACGCGACTCGCGAACACGTTGGGTCAAACCCGTGCGGCCGTGCGTGGCGGTATTCCACTCGTCCATCGCGTTCAAAACCTCATCGCTCTGGTGGACAACATACACTTCCGACTGCGCCAACACGTTCAAATCTTGGTCGGTAATAATCACCGCCACTTCGATGATTTTGTCGGTCTCGGGGTTCAGGCCGGTCATTTCCATATCGAGCCAGCAGAGATTGTTTGCGTTTTGGGGCATTTCAGACGGCCTTTCGAATAATCTTAACGGCAGTATTATAAAGGATTTATAAAAGCGATGCCGTCTGAAAACCAGGTTTTCAGACGGCATCGTTATGTTTGGGAAATAAAGTGCAGGTTGGGTTGCAAACCCGACAGGCCGTCAATTTTTTAGAAATGTTGGGTTTATCAACCCAACCTACCTTACTTTCAGACGGCCTTCGGATTATGTGCAACTCAAAATCGCAATATAGCGTTCCAACTCCGCTTTTTCATAAGCAGCAATCAAACCGCACAACATTTCGGGATTGCCGCCGCTTTGGTGGAAATCGTCGAAACAGCGGTAATATTGCAGGCGGTCGGTGAATTTAATGTCGACGGGCAGATAACCGTGTTTGAGCAGCTCCAAATTCAGCAACAGCCTGCCCGTGCGCCCGTTGCCGTCGATAAAGGGATGAATGCTTTCAAAACGCAGGTGCAGCCAGGCGATGGCGGCTATCGGGTGGATTTGCGCCAGCTTTTCCTGATAATCCGCCAGCATCCGGCGCATTTCTTCGGCGATAAAGTGCGGCGCAACCGGCTCGTTTTCCGCACCGAGTATGCGCACGGGAATGCTGCGGTAACGGCCGCGGTGTTCCGCCGCTCCCATCAGCACCAGCGCATGAATGTCCTTAATCGTGCGTTCGCTCAAGGCCTCCTGCTGTGCCACGGTGTCAAACACAAATTGAAACGCGTCTTTAAAGCCGATAATGTCCAGATGCTCGCGCAAGGGCTTTTCGGCAATGGTGATGCCGTCGTTAAGAATCAACGCCGTTTCCCGCAGGGTAATGGTATTGCCTTCAATCGCATTGGAATTGTAGCTGCTCTCGATGATGAATTCGTCGCGTAACCGCTTTAATTCCGCTTGCGTGAGCGGACGTAAATCAGCCAAGCGGGCTTTGAGCGTGTCAATTTCTTGAAGAATGGTCATGCTTGTTTGGCTTGTATAATGAATGTGTTTATTATAGAAAGGCCGTCTGAAACAGGCAAATGCTGTTTCAGACGGCCTTTGAGCAAATTTATCCTCGCAACTTTATCTCGTTTAAAATTTTCTCTCCACCGACCATTCGCGATAAAGTCGGAGCAAAAGGAAACTCTCTCCCTAATATTTTTTTTATTTCACTTGCTCGAAGTGGATTTTTGATTAAATGGAAATTTTCTAATTTCTGATAAAAAGTTTTATCAGCCCTACCATAGTGGTCTGTCTTTTCTAACTCTCCAGTTGCCTTACCATATGCAACGATTCCTTTACCCGACTCATATAGAAAAATCCAATCCCCTTTTTCGAACTTTTGAATTTTTTCTTTATAACCATCTTCAAATGCCGCCGCAACTTTCTCAGCCAACATCCACTCATGATCTTTTACATCATTGATTTTATTTGTATTTAATAAAAAATAATTAACTAAATCTTTCCCTTCTTCAAACTCTACTTCTACTAATTGTTCTTTATGCTTCTTCTTCCATGGTTCAATAATTTGCTCTGTAATTAAACGGTGTATTAGCTCTTGGCGAGAGAATTCAAAATACTCCGCAACTTCTTGTAAAATCAAATCTTCCTTTACAGAAAGTCGGATACTGAATGTAGTTTTCTCTTGATTGCGTTCAATAAGATCGCTGGAAAGTTTTTCAAGAAAATTTGTAGCCATGTTTGCCCCTAAATTAAAAAAGAAAATTTGTTAACTGCCACATCAGCAGTGAATTCATAATATCAAAAATAAAATTTAATTTGAACACATTTTTGAATTTATTTTTGAACATAAATCTCAACATTATGATTTACAATAAAATTAACTCAAAAAAAAGCCGTCTAAAATACTTTCAGACAGCCTTTCTTTCCAACTAAACCACGCTTTTAAAACAACCCGCTAATCACCCCGTTCTCATCCACATCAATCTTCTCCGCCGCGGGCACTTTCGGCAGTCCGGGCATTTTCATCATGTTGCCGCACAGGGCGACGATGAAGCCTGCGCCGGCGGATACGGTAATGCCGCGTACGCTTACGGTGAAGCCTTCGGGTTTGCCGAGCAGTTTGGCGTTGTCGCTCAATGAGTATTGGGTTTTCGCCATGCAGATGGGCAGTTTGTCCAAGCCGAGTTTTTCCAGCGAGGCGATTTCGGCGTTGGCTTCCGCGCTGAATTCGACATCGGCCGCGCCGTAGATTTTCTGCGCGATGGTGCGGATTTTGTCTTTAATCGGCAGGTCGGTTTCGTAGGCGAATTGGAAACGGTTTTCCTGCGTTTCGATGGCGTTGACGACTTTTTCCGCCAAATCCGCGCCGCCTGCACCGCCTTTGCCCCACACTTCGGCCAGCGAAACTTCTACGCCGTGTTCGGCGCAGGCCGTCTGAACCAGGGCAAGTTCGGCGTCGGTGTCGGAAACGAAGCGGTTGAGCGCGACGACCACGGGCAGGCCGAACACGTTTTTCAGATTGCTGATGTGTTTCAACAGGTTGGGCAGGCCTTTGGCCAGTGCATCGAGATTTTCTTCGCCCAAATCGGCGCGTTCCACGCCGCCGTTGTATTTGAGCGCGCGCACGGTGGCGACGACCACGGCGGCATCGGGTTTGAGTTCGGCCAAGCGGCATTTGATGTCGCAGAATTTTTCCGCGCCCAAATCCGCGCCGAAACCGGCTTCGGTAACGGCGTAGTCGCCCAAGTGTTTGGCCAGACGCGTAGCGATGACGGAATTGCAGCCGTGGGCGATGTTGGCGAACGGGCCGCCGTGCACGAATGCGGGCGTGCCGGCGATGGTTTGCACCAAGTTCGGCTTAATCGCGTCTTTCAGCAAGGCCGCCATCGCACCGTGCGCCTTCAAATCGCGCGCGTAAACGGGGCTGCCGTCTTTGGCATAGGCCACGAGAATATTGCCCAAACGTTCTTTCAAATCAACAATATCCTTGGCCAGGCAGAACACGGCCATCACTTCGGAAGCGACGGTAATGTCGAAACCGTCGGGGCGCATCACGCCGTCCACGCTCTTGCCCATGCCGTCGATGATGTTGCGCAACTGGCGGTCATTCATATCGACCACTCGCCGCCACAGCACGCGTTTCGGGTCGATGTTCAGCTCGTTGCCCTGATAAATGTGGTTGTCGAGCATGGCCGCCAGCAGGTTGTTGGCCGCGCCGATGGCGTGGAAATCGCCGGTGAAGTGCAGGTTGATGTCTTCCATTGGCAAAACCTGCGAATAGCCGCCGCCTGCCGCGCCGCCCTTCACGCCGAACACGGGGCCGAGCGACGGTTCGCGCAACGCAATCACGGCCTGTTTGCCGATATAGTTCAGCGCGTCGGCCAAACCGATGGTTACCGTGGTCTTGCCCTCACCCGCCGGAGTGGGGTTGATGGCCGTTACCAAAATCAGACGGCCTTGTTTTTTCGGCAGCGCGAACGCATCGGCAGGGTTGATTTTGGCTTTGTAACGGCCGTAGGGTTCGAGTTGGTCGGCGGCCATGCCGAGCTTGGCGGCGATATGGGCAATCGGCTGCATGGTGGCGGCTTGGGCGATTTCGGCGTCGGTTTGAAAACTCATGTTTTCTCCTTGAAGTAGATGGAATCAGGTGTATCATGTCATTATAACGTTTTTGAGAATGAACCGCATTTTTTTCAAATCAGCAAGCCGTTTTTCTCATCAGCCACGTTTTCAGACGGCCTTTTGTCATGACGGAGCCGTCTGAAAAATCAGTTTGTCCAACGTCAAAAAGGAAATCCATATGGGCGCTACTTGGTTTTATTGGGCATTGGCCTCCGCATTTTTCGCCGCACTCACCGCCATTTTCGCCAAAGCCGGTTTGCAGGGCATCGATTCGGATTTCGCCACGTTTATCCGCACCCTCGTCATCATCGCGGCACTGGCCTTGTTCCTCACTTACACAGGGAAATGGCAGGGCGTCGAGAGCTTTACCGGACGCAACTGGACGTTCCTGATTCTTTCCGGCCTTGCCACCGGCGCATCATGGCTGGCCTATTTCAAAGCCCTGCAAATGGGCAACGCATCGCAGGTTGCGCCTGTGGACAAATTCAGCTTGGTATTGGTCGCGCTGATGGCGGTGGTGTTTTTGGACGAACGCCCGAACACGCAGGAATGGATAGGCTTGGGCTTGGTTACGGCAGGCGTGCTGACTTTGGCTTTGAAGCGGTAAATGCGGTTGAAGCCAAAAATATTAGAGGTTTAATATTCCAGCAAAAAATGAAATTTTGAAATATCAAATAGCTAGTAAGCACTGATTCCGCAAAACTGCCTTGATTCCAATAGTGAATTTTAAAGTTCCTGCAATCTGCCCCTTCCCCTGCGCTTAGCGCGGGGGAAGGTCAGGATGGGGGTGGTACTTCGCAGAAGTACATTTTGCCTGAGTTTCAGCAGATTTTAATGTTTCTGCGAAACATCACCCCCTCCCCAACCCTCCCCCGCGCTAAGCGCAGGAGAGGGAGCAGATTGCAGCAGCCCAAAGACTGCTGATTTTGAGTCAGACAGAAGCTGAAAATGCTGAAAATATCAGCCTTTCAGACGGCCTCTTGGATTTATTCTGGACAGTAGTACGCCTGTGTGGGAGTGGCGACAAAGAAGTTACAGACAGAAATTTTTAATTTTGCAGAAGTCTCAGGCCGTCTGAAAATTATCCGTGAAATATTTTCAGACGGCCTAAGCCTTATCCCAACAGTTGTACGGTTTATAGCCTTTCCCATGCAACCTTTCTTCCGCCCGAAACTCCCCCAAAATACCCACCATAAAAAAATGCCCGACACAAGTCGGGCATTTTTTCAGACGGCCTGATTAGAACGTGTAGTTCAAACCCACGCGGTATTCGCGACCTGCACCGGCCAAGAGGCTGCTGGCATGCGGAACATAGTTTTTGTTGCCGACGTTGTTTACGGCAAAATTCACGTTCATCTTGTCGTTGTTCAACGGTTTCCAGTTGGCAGTAATGTCGGTTACGCCGTAAGAAGCCTTGCCGCTTCCGTTACCCGCTTCAATTTGGCCTTGGGCGGTGAAGAAGTTGTCTTCGGGTTTAACCTTCTCCACTTGGCGGCGGTGGATACCCACTTCCAGATTCGGCTTGTTGAAGCGGTAGGCCAACGATGCCGTCCAAGTGCGGCCTGCTGCGGTGGCGTATTCACGGTTGCTGCTCATACGCTCGCCGTAGAAACGCGGTTTGGCATGTGCCACGCCCAAGCGTGCGGTCAAGCCTTCGTAGCGGAAAGACGCACCCAATTCATAACCTTTGTTTTTGATACGGCCTGCATTGAAAATTTCAGAGAAACATTCATCTCTTTGATTACCTGCCTCGCACCAGTCGTGGTTGTTACGGCCTGTTGTCGTACCCAACGCATCTTTGATGTCCTGCCAGAAATAGCTGCCTTCAAAGCCGAACGTGCCGTTATCGTAGTTGAAACCGATTTCAGTATTACGTGCTTTTTCAGCCTTGGTACCGTCGGCGATCGATACGACGGAGCGACCGTGCGAACGTTGTGCATCCTGCATACGCGGGCTGCGGGTGGCATGGTTGTGGCTTGCGCTGAAGCTCAAGTCTTCATGAGGCTGCCAAATCACGCCGATGCTCGGATTAATGGCTCCGTCGCTGACTTTTTTGCCGTCCATCGCTTTGAAGTTGAAATGGTCGTAACGCACACCTGCGGTCAGGGTAACGTCTTTGATGTCGACAATCGCTTCACCGTACACACCCACATCCTGCTTCTCTTGGTTGCGGATACCGGCACGCAGGTATTGATGCGGCTTGATTTCTTGATTACGGAAGTTTACACCGTATTTAACCAGCACATTATCGTGAACTTGGGAATCAAAGTTCGCGTTCGCACCGATGGTTTCAATATTAATCTTGGTTGGGCCTACATTTGCCGAGCCGCCCGTATAACCATTTTTGCTGTCATCAGCAGACCAACGGCCTTGGTTCAAGCGGTAAATATTGGCATCGGCAGATTGGGCAAAGCCCAAGTTTTTACCTGTCCACTCGATATTGGTATGATCGGTGGTCATTTTACGCAGAGCCGGGGCTTGACGATCTAAAGAAAGACGAGGACCGCCCACAGCAAATTCTTCACGAACCAAACGTTCGCCTTTATGCTGCTCATGGCGGTGACTCAAGGCGATGCGGTGGTCTTCGTTGATATTGAAGCCGATTTTGCCTAAATAGCCGGTTTTATCAAGTGCACTGTAAGGTACGCGATTACTTCCGTTAAACGTATTGGCATATCCCTTGCCGCCCTTGTAGTCATCCTCTTTTACACGGTTGGCGGCAATCAGGTAATCGACTGACTCCCCTGCTTTACCGAATATTGACGCGCCGTAGTTATGGCCGTCGTTGGTGTTGTAGCCCGCATTGAGTTTTGCGCCGAAATTAGGATTGCTGCTGTTTTTCAGTAAATCGGCAGCATCGATGGTTTTGGCAATCACCGCGCCGTTAGTTTGACCGATACCGGCTGACGCGCTGCCCGCACCTTTTTGCACGGAGACGATTTTCACCAACGCAGGGTCAAGCATATGGCGGCCTTGGTGATAGAGGAACTGGCTGTCGGAATAGCCGTTGTCCACTTTTACGTCCACCGAGTTTTGACCCATGTTGCGGATATACAGATATTGGGAAGTACCGTTGCCCGAACCGATGCTGACTGCCGGTTCGTCTTTCAACAGGCCACGCAAGTCGGTTTCGGCACTTTCGTCTTTTTCTTTGGCGGTTACTACATTGGTTCTGACTTTCACGCCCTGACGGTCGCCTTTGACCACAACGGTATCCAGTTCGGCCGTATTCTGCGCCACCGTATCCGCCAATGCCGGCATCGCAACCAATGCACACATCACAGCCGATGTCAACGGCAACTGTTTGAATTTCTTCATTACTTATCTCCTTATTTAAGCTCTTTCATTCGGGAAATCCGCTAAAATCAGCCGGCAAAACAGATCCGCCTTACCGACTTCTGTAAGGCGGCTTTGCCGATTGGGAATAATATTAGCAGTATTTTACTTAATTTATTAGAAGATAATAATGATTACCAATTGTTAATAATGCCATGCACCTGATTAACGGAATAACAAGGCCGTCTGAATATTTTCAGACGGCCTTGTTTTATTTGGAAAACGGGCTGATTTCAGGCCAGCCACCCCTGAATGCGGTGTCGCATTCTTTCTACACTCAACCCCAAGCTGTCCAACAACTTGGCCGGATCGCCGTGTTCGGTAACGACATCGGCAACGCCCAACACCAGCACGGGTTTGCAGATTTTGTGCTTGGCCAAAACTTCCAAAACCAGGCTGCCTGCGCCGCCCTGTTCGGCATTTTCTTCGGCGGTCACGATGTAGTCGTGCGACTGCGCCAAATTGACAATGAGTTCTTCATCAATCGGTTTTACGAAACGCATATCGGCCACGGTCGCGTCCAATGCTTCGGCGGCTTGCAAGGCCGTCTGAACCATACTGCCGAAAGCGATAATGGCGGTTCGGCTGCCTTGGCGGCGCAACACGCCCTTGCCCACCGGAACGGTTTCGAGGCCGTCTGAAACCGCAGCACCGCAACCGCTGCCGCGCGGATAACGCACGACAGTCGGCGCATCCAGCGCGTAACAGGTCGAAAGCAGCAGACGGCATTCGTTTTCATCGCTCGGTGCGGCAATGACCATATTCGGAATGCAGCGTAAAAAGCTCAAATCATACAGCCCTGCATGGGTCGGCCCGTCAGCCCCCACTACACCGGCGCGGTCAACGGCAAACATGACCGGCAGGTTTTGCAGGGCAATGTCGTGCACCAATTGGTCGTAGGCGCGTTGCAGGAAAGTGGAATAAATCGCCACCACCGGCTTCACGCCTTCGCAGGCCAAACCGCCCGCAAAGGTTACGGCGTGCTGTTCGGCAATGCCGACATCAAAATAACGCTCGGGAAACTGCTGCTCGAATGCCACCAAACCGCTGCCTTCGCGCATGGCCGGGGTAATCGCCACCAGGCGTTTATCGGCTGCCGCCTGGTCGCATATCCACTTGCCGAAAATTTCGGTATAAGTCGGCTTGGCGGTAACGGGCTTGGCTTCGGCAACCTGCGTTTGCGGCTTGGCGGAAACGGCGTGGTATTTCACGGGATCGTTTTCGGCCAATTTGTAGCCGTTACCTTTTTTGGTAATCACATGCAAAAGCTGCGGCCCTTTCCTGCCGCGCAAATCCTTCAGCACATCCACCAGCTTCATGACATCGTGGCCGTCCACCGGCCCGGTGTATTCGAACCCGAAATTTTCAAACAGAGAAAGCGACTGCTTCACATGGTCGGCTTCGCTGGCCATGCTTTTGATTTTGTGTTCGACTTTTTGCGCGATTTCCATCGCGCCGGGCAGCTTGTCCAAAACCTTGCTCGACTGCGCCTTGATGGTGGAGAGCAGACCGTGCATGTCGCGCACCACGTTGCTGGCAAGGTATTTCGGCAATGCGCCGACATTGGGCGAAATCGACATTTCGTTGTCGTTCAGAATCACCAATAAATCGACATCCATGTCGCCGGCGCAATTCAAGGCCTCAAACGCCTGCCCTGCCGTCATCGCGCCGTCGCCGATAATGGCAACGCTGCGGTTGGGCGAACCTTGCAGCTTATCCGCAACCGCCATACCCAATGCCGCGCCGATGGAGGTTGACGAATGCCCCACGCCGAATGCGTCGTATTCGGATTCGCCGCGCTTGGGGAAACCGGCCAAACCGCCGTATTGGCGGATGGTGTGCATACGTTTGCGCCGTCCGGTCAGGATTTTGTGCGGATAGCTCTGATGGCCGACATCCCACACCAGCTTGTCATCCGGCGTGTTATAGACATAATGCAGCGCAACCGTCAATTCGACCGCCCCGAGATTGCTGGCGAAATGGCCGCCGGTTTTCACAACCGATTCCAACAGGAAAGTACGCAATTCGCCGGCCACCTGAGGCAACTGGTCTTTATCCAGCGTGCGCAGGTGGTGCGGCTGTTCGATAAGGTCTAATAATGGGGTTTGGCTCATGGTGTGTTCGGGCTGACTTATGGGTGTAATAAGAAATTATAGCAAGACTTTAGCCGGTTTATCAGCCTAATTTTACAGGCCGTCTGAAAAAGAAAAAGAGTAAACGCGGCCGCTTTTCCCTTAAGCCGTGAAAGTTTCGCCGCTTCATGCTAGACTGTCGGCCATGTTTACCGGATAAATATTCGATATGCCAGCCTTGAAATCTTTCTTATCCCTGCCGCTGCTGCTGGTTTTGGCAGCCTGTTCGCCGTCCGAACCCGCCCCGCCTGCCGCTTCTGCACCGAAAGCCGCTTCTACGGTGGAATATACCAAAATTCCCGCTGCATCGACGGCTTCGGCAGCCGCTTCGGATGTTGCTGCGTCAAACGCGATGGCATCCGCGCCTGCTCCGCAATTGGGCGGCGCATTACCGCCGCAAAACCAGGCCAAATGGCAAAGTTATGCCTGCGAAGAAGGCCAAAAAATCGATGTGCGCTATTACAAAAGCGATGCCGGCCCTACTGCGCAAATCCGCCACAAAGGGCTGAGCATCAGCGCGCCGTACAGTCCTGAATTGAGCGATGAAGATTTAAGCGCGTTCAGCAACGGCGAATTGACCTGGACCATCAGCAACTTGGTGCAGACCGATTTTTATCAGGAAACCGACGGTTTTCTCGTCCGCCATGAAAAAATCGACGGCGCAGGTGAAGAAAGTATCGTCGACGATTTATTGGCGCAAGGGTGTATGCCTGTGAAATAAACCGTTTGACTGCGATAAGGCCGTCTGAAATTTTTTCAGACGGCCTTACCGTTTATTTGAATCCTTGGTTAAACAAACCGATAGAAAATCTCTAATCCGTGATTCTCCCTCGCGCAGCTAATGCCGGACACAGATTTTCAGGTTTAACCTCAATTTGGCAAAGCTCCCTACCCTTCATAACCGCAATCCTCATTGGCCACCACCCGAATCTTTATTTTTCCGTTTTGCGTTTCGCGCGCGGATGCGTTTCGTCGTACACCTGCGCCAGATGGTCGAAATCGAGCTTGGTATAAATCTGCGTGGTGGAAAGATGGCTGTGTCCCAACAATTCCTGCACTGCCCGCATATCGCGCGACGATTGCAGCAGATGGCTGGCATAGCTGTGGCGCATCATGTGCGGCGACAAATGCTGTCCGCTGCCCTGTTTGGCCGCCCATTGCGCCAAACGTTTCTGAATCTGCCGCTGCCCCAAGCGTCTGCCGTTTTTGCCGGTGAACAAGGCCGCCTCGCCTTCCGCTGCAACGCGTACAGGCAGATAAGCGGCAATGGCCTCCCTGCTTTTCCGCACCAGCGGCACCTGACGTTGCTTGCCGCCTTTACCTGTCACGCTTACCCAGCCTTCTTCCAGCAACACATCGGCCAGATTCAAATCGTGCACTTCGCTCAGGCGCAAACCGCTGCCGTAGAGCAATTCAAACACCGCATGATCGCGCGCGGCCAAATCGGAATCGTTGTCACCATTGTCCAGCCAGTGATTGAGCGGTTCCTGCTGCAAGGCTTTGGGCAAGCGTTGCGGCGGCTTGGGGGCTTTGATATTGTGCGTCGGGTCTTTTTCGATAAAACCGTGTTTCATCAACCATGCGCAATATTGCCGCCACACCGACAATTTCCGCGCCAGGCTGCGCTCGCCCAGATTCTGCTGCGACAGTTTTTTCAAAGCCGCCACCATATCCGCACGCGCGATTGCTCCGTTTTCAGACGGCCTTGCCGACAGCAGCGCATTGAGTTGCGCCAAATCGCGCCGATACGCAGCAAGCGTGTGCGCCGACTTGCCCTGCTGCTGCAAATCGGCAAAATACATCTCCTGCCGTGCCGAAAATTCCGCCTGTTCCATTTTCAGACGGCCTCCAATGCCGTTTTTAACGCTTCAGGCAAACGGCACACCCGTTGCACCGTGTAATCGAAACACACCATCCCCGTCTGCACGCGGGCAACCGTTTTCCCGTCCGACACACGGACCAAGTGATACCGCAGCGCAAAACCGCTTTTGCCCACGTCCGCCGCCCCCATTTCAATCCGCAAATCATCGCCGTGATGCGCCTGCGCCAAATACTGCACCGCCGCATCCGCCATAATTAATCCCGCACCGCCCGCATCCAATTCGCTCCAGTTCTGTTGCGCCAACCAGCGCATACGCGTCTCATGGCAAAGGCGCAGCACCGCGTCATTGGCCAGATGCTGCCCGTAATTGATGTCGCCGATCTGCACCGTCATCTGCGCAGTAAACAAAATATCATCGGGCGTGGGTACAGTAATGCGCGGCATAGGGTTCCTTTATCGTTTCAGACGGCCTTGTCATCAAACCGTTATTATCTACCATCCCGCACCAAGCGCAAAGATTTACCGACTGTTTTCATTTGTCCGGCTGCGTTTCAAACCCGTGTCATTAATATATGAAACCCATGTAGCCCCGTGTAGTCTTTTAAGGCAAAAGCGATTATAATTTGCCCATCGTTTATTTCCACACTACCTTTAGGAGATTCTTATGGCTCTTGTATCCATGCGCCAATTGCTTGATCATGCGGCGGAAAACAGCTACGGCCTGCCCGCATTCAACGTCAACAACCTCGAACAAATGCGCGCCATCATGGAAGCCGCCAACCAAGTCAACGCACCGGTCATCGTGCAAGCCAGCGCAGGCGCACGCAAATACGCCGGCGCACCCTTCCTGCGCCACCTGATTTTGGCCGCCGTCGAAGAGTTTCCGCACATTCCCGTCGTCATGCACCAAGACCACGGCGCATCGCCCGACGTATGCCAACGCTCCATCCAACTGGGTTTCTCATCCGTAATGATGGACGGTTCATTGATGGAAGACGGCAAAACCCCGTCCACTTACGAGTACAACGTTGACGTTACCCGAACCGTCGTCAACTTCGCCCATGCCTGCGGCGTATCGGTCGAAGGCGAAATCGGCGTATTGGGCAACCTGGAAACCGGCGAAGCCGGCGAAGAAGACGGCGTCGGCGCAGTCGGCAAACTGACGCACGATCAAATGCTCACCAGCGTGGAAGACGCCGTCAGCTTCGTACGCGATACCGGCGTCGATGCCTTGGCCATTGCCGTCGGCACCAGCCACGGCGCATACAAATTCACCCGTCCGCCGACCGGAGACGTGTTGCGCATCGACCGCATCAAAGAAATCCACGAAGCCCTGCCGAACACACACATCGTGATGCACGGCTCGAGTTCCGTACCCCAAGAATGGCTGAAAATCATCAACGAACACGGCGGCAGCATCGGCGAGACCTACGGCGTACCGGTTGAAGAAATCGTGCAAGGCATCAAATACGGCGTGCGCAAAGTCAACATCGACACCGATTTACGCTTAGCCTCTACCGGCGCCATCCGCCGCTTTATGGCCGAAAACCCTTCCGAATTCGACCCGCGCAAATATTTGGCCAAAACCGTCGAAGCCATGAAACAAGTCTGCATCGACCGCTATCTCGCCTTCGGTTGCGAAGGCCAGGCCGATAAAATCAAACCGGTTTCATTGGAAAAAATGGCAGAAAAATACGCCAAAGGCGAATTGAGCCAAATCATTAAATAATGCGTTAACAAGCTGACAGGCCGTCTGAAAATATTTCAGACGGCCTGTTCCCTTTGCTGTAGTCGCTTGAAATGAAAATAAGACAAAGCGACAGCGACCGTCGTGCAGACCTGGTGCATAAGGGGAGGCCGGCAACGCTGTATTATTTTTATTTCAAACGACTATAAAACAGTTCGAATACACAGGCAATGTCATAAAACAGGCATTATCTACGGAAAGCTGTAATTGAAATCATCAGGACTGGATTCCCGCCTGCGCACACTACCGCCCAAAATAAATCTAAGAGGCCGTCTGAAAACCTGAAAGGCTGATATTTTCAGCATTTTCCGCTTCTGTCTGACTCAAAATCAGCAGTCTGGGCTGCTGCAATCTGCTCCCTCTCCTGCGCTTAGCGCGGGGGAGAGTTGGGGAGGGGGTGATGTTTCGCAGAAGCATTAAAATCTGCCGAAACTCAGGCAAAATGTACTTCTGCGAAGTACCACCCCCATCCTGACCTTCCCCCGCGCTAAGCGCAGGGGAAGGGACAGATTGCAGGAACTTCAAAATTTACTGTCGGAACCGAAGCGGTTTTGCGGAATCAGTGTTCACTAACTATTTGATATTTCAAAATTTCATTTTTACTGAAATATAAACCTCCAACATTTTGATATTTAATCAAAATTTATTCCGGACAGTAGCGCACCTTTGCGAGAGTAGCGCAGCGGACTTGCGCAGCTTATGACGGATTAGAAATTTTTGAATATTTTTGGGTTTTGTAAAGGTCTCTGCCTTTCTTATTCTGTTCAGTGGACAATACTGTCGCTCGCGTTAACCCCAAAAACCGAAATAACGGCCAAATAAAAAAGAGCCTGCCGAAGCAGACTCTTTGCTTTTAGACTAATCGGTTCAGATTAGAATTTGTGACGCAGACCAACCATACCGGCAGTAGTTTCTACTTTGTTGTCGCTCTTACCAGCACGCAACCAACCGGCAGATACCAAAGCAGTAGTGCGTTTAGAGAAATCGTAGTCAGCACCAACGATTACTTGGTTGTATTGAGTGCTTGACAGTTTTTCATCACCGGCTTTAGCTTTGAAACCGTGAGCGTAAGAAACGCGAGGAGTCACGTTACCAAAACGGTAACCGACAGTAGCTGCAGCTTCGTGCTGTTTCAGGCCTGCAGAAGTGTCAGTAGCTGCATTGTAACTGTCATCATTTACCAATTTAGCCAAGTAGCTTTGCTCGCTATCCCAGCCATTGGTGTATTGGTAACCCAAAGCGGCAATCAGGTTATTGGCATCGTAACCCACTACGGCACGATGTACTTGGCCGGATTTGCTCTCGCCGTTAGCAACGTAAGCAGAATGCTTGTGACCGTAAGCATATTGACCGAAGAAACCGGCATTTTCGTAGTTCAGGCCAGCGTAGTAAGTTGAGGTATCACCGGCAGCATCATCACGACCATTAGTTTGACCTACACCGCGAACAGTAGACTCATTGTCGCGTGGTGTGTATTGAACGTTTGCACTGAAACCACCGAATACCGGAGTGTCGTAACGTACAGATACAGCACGCTCTTCAACACGTTTGAACATACCCAAGCCTAAAGCCGGGTTGCTGTACTCCCAAGGATCCAATGCATCGCTTGTGTTTTTCACTGAAGAATCCAATTTACCGGCGCGGATTTTACCGAAACTGCCTTCCAAACCGATAAATGATTCACGGGTACCCCAACCTTTATCGGTACCGGCTACAGAAGCTTCCTGCTCCAACTGCCAAATAGCGTTCAGGTTGTCAGACAGGTGCTCGTGACCTTTGAAACCGATGCGTGAACCGAAATCGGCGATTTCGGTAGCAGTATGGGTTTTGTCGCGAGTAACGTTACCGGCAGCATCAGTAGTTTTTGCCTTGGTACGGCTAACTTCCACACCGGCTTTGATTTGACCGTACAAAGTCACATCAGCCATAGCGGCAACAGGCAAAGCTGCCAGAGTCAGGGCAATCAATGTTTTTTTCATTGCTGTATTCCTTTAATGTATTCGTTAAAAGATTTATTAAACGGACATGGAATTCGTTTAGCTCTCTATTGCTCACATCGCCATAAACAGCGATTCCATGACATTAATATAGCCTCTCGATATTAAAAAAACAAATTTTTAACTCATTTTCTGTCTGATTTATGCAAAAGAGTTGTTTTTTACATACAGCATGGCTTGTTTGCCTGAAATTTCAGACGGCCTGCTCCGTTACCCAAACGGTCGGAATACACAGGTAGATTTCGTAGAGCGGGTATTTATGCCCGCACAGATAGAATAAAAAAAGCCGTCTGAAATATTTAGGATTTTTTCAGACGGCATGATTTATTTATAACAGAAGTAATGTGGGCAACAAGTGCCCACCCTACACTTACTACACACCAAATTAGATACTGCCATACAAAAAAGGCCTGCCGAAGCAGACCTTTTTTCAGACTAATCTTTTCAGATTAGAATTTGTGACGCAAGCCAACCAGACCGGCAGTGTTTTCGATCTTGTTGTCGCCGCTGCCTGCTTTCAACCAACCGGCAGAAATCATAGCAGTAGTGCGTTTAGAGAAGTCATAGTCAGCACCTAAAACCACTTGGTTGTATTGGCTACCGTCTAATTTGTCACCGTTGCTGTCTTTAGCTTTGAAACCATGAGCGTAAGACAAGCGAGGAGTTACGTTACCGAAACGGTATGCGCCAGTAACCGCAACCTCAGTAGTTTCGATAGCTTCATCGCTTACATTTGAATCGATTACGCCATTAGACAATGCATTAGCGTATTCACCGGCAGTTTCCCAGTTTTTACCGTATTGACCGGCTACAACTACCAACAGGTTGTTGGCATCGTAACCAGCTTGCAGACGGTGCAATTGACCATCTTTATGAGAAATTGCATCACCAGCAGCGTCACGTCTGATAGCACCATCAGAATCTTTAACTAAACTGTGTTTACGATATCCACCGGCATATTGAGCAAAGAAGCCAGAGTTCTCATAGTTCAAACCAGCATAGTAAGTCTCACCGGTAGCATCTTCGTGAGCATATTTATCATCAGCATTTTCATTGTCGCGTGGCGCATATTGTACGCTTGCGCTGAAACCGCCGAATACAGGAGAGTCGTAACGGGCAGATACGGCACGTTCATCGTTACGGGTAAATACGCCCATACCCAATGCGTTGTTGCTGTATTCCCAAGGGTCGATTGCATCGGCATCTTTGATGGTGCTGTCCAATTTACCGGCACGGATTTTACCGAAGCCACCTTCCAGACCGATGAATGACTCGCGAGTACCCCAACCTGAATCAGTACCGGCTACAGAAGCATTTTGCTCCAACTGCCAAATAGCGTTCAGGTTGTTAGACAAGTGTTCGTGACCTTTGAAGCCGATACGCGAACCGAAATCGGCGATTTCAGTTGCAGTTTTACTTTTCTCAGAATCACCATCGTCAGTTACTTTAACGCGTGAAACTTCTACACCGGCTTTGATTTGACCGTACAAAGTCACATCAGCCATAGCTGCAACAGGCAAAGCTGCCAAAGTCAGAGCAATCAGAGATTTTTTCATTGCTGTATTCCTTTTCTATCATGAAAAATAACTTAAGCAGACCGGATTAATCCGCTTAGGCCTTACATTTGTCGCTGGAATCAGCGATTCCATGTCTGTAACTATAATTGCTCCCTTCTAAAAAAACAAACTTTATCGGAAAGAAAATGCCGCCCTGCTGCAATATTTTTTTTAAAAAATGTCAAGTGGATTATAAAATATATTTATAAATCAATACTTAACAGGAATAAAAAATAATGTGCGCTTTTACAACATGCTTTATTTTTCAGCTGTTGCATCCTTTTTCCTGCCATTTATCCCAAAGATTCAGCAGGCCGTCTGAAAAGGTTTTACAGCCAAACAGGGGGCTTTGTCTTCATAATATTGAATTCATCGGGATAATCGACACCGGTCAGATACAAACCGTCGGGCATAAAGGTGGGCGGAGCTTTCAAACGGCTTTTTTCTTCTATCAAATCCGCAAAATCTCCAACACTGAGTTTTTTGCTACCGACATACACCAGCGCGCCCATAATGTTGCGCACCATGTGGTGCAAAAAGGCGTTGCCGTGCAAATCGAGTTTCAATAATTCGGACGTGCCGCTGATTTCGGCACGATATAGGGTTTTGACGGGGGATTTTGCCTGACACATGGAAGCGCGGAAGCTGGAAAAATCTTTCTCGCCTTCCAGCAGCTTGGCTGCCTGCCTCATCAGTTCGATATTCAAAGCCAAATGTGTCCAGCCGACTTTACCGATTAAGAGCGGTGAGCGCACGGGGGCGGATTGCAACAGATAACGGTAATGGCGGCCATAGGCATCAAAGCGGGCGTGAAAGTGCGGCGCAACGGGTTGCGCGTGCAATACGGCAATGCCTTGCGGCAAATGGGCATTGACGCCTCTTACCCACGATTGCGCCGGACGGTCGGCAACGGTATCAAAGTGGACGACTTGAGCCGTAGCATGTACGCCGGTATCGGTGCGGCCGGCAACGATGACCGGGATTTGTTCTCCGGCAATCTGACTGACGGCATGTTCCAAGGCCGTCTGAACCGTCGGAACGGAATCTGCCTGCTTCTGCCAACCGTAGAAGAGGCTGCCGTCATAAGAAAGGGTCAATGCCCATCTTTGTTTACCGTGATTTTCTAGCATAATAAAATCTGATGATTCAACTGATCTGTTTTTATATTTTATAGCAGACATGCTGAGACCGTTGCAAAACTTGGTTCGAAACCGAAAGCCTATACCCGTCATGAGCTGAGCAAGTCCGCTATGCTTCCCCGCGCAGGCGGGAATCCAGAATGTTAATCCGCTGTCATTTCTAAATATTTCTGAAACCGATAAGTCTGGATTCCCGCCTGCGCGGGAATGACGGGCATAGGTTTTCAGGTCTATACCGGGTTTTGCAAAGGTCTCAAGCCGATAAATCTTAATTCCCACCGGCACAGGGAGCGCGCAGCGGGCTTGCATAGTTAATGACGATGTTCATAAGCTTCCGAAGATTGATGATTTCTGCAAAGTTCCTGCCCGAGTACCGGTTTCACATTATTGTTGATTTCCTGCCATTGGCTGTACAAAAGACATGTCAGAAAATCAAGCAACAACAGAAAATACAAATGCAGCCAAAGAAAAAAGATGCCGTCTGAAAACAGCATCTTTTTTTGCGCTTAACCCGCTAAAAAATCTTAGGCATCCAATTCTTTAAGCATGGTCTTAACTTTAGTCAGAATGGCACCGTCTGATTCTTCGAGCAATTCCTGCAGCGTTTCTCTGGCCGCCTCAGGGTCGCCGATTTCAACATACATTTTCGCCAATTCGTATTTGGCTTCCAACGGCGCCGTCATACCTACGGACTCTGAAATGAAGCCTGAGTCGCGAGCCAACCCTTCTGCCGAATCCGTTACGTTGATGGCATCCCATTCGATGACTTCGTCACTCTCGGCAACAGGAGCGGCTTCGGTATTGAAATCTTCCGCATCCTGGAAAGACAGGGGTTCAGACTGCTGGATGTGGAACAATTCCGGTTCAGCAGCGACTTCTGTCTCCACCGTTTCCACGACTTCATCGTTCAGTTCGGGACTCGGCTCGAAAGCTGCGTCGATGACCGGCTCTTGTTCCGCTTCAGCCGGAACAAATTCCAAAGGTGCCGCCTCATCGGATTCGGCCTTTTCGAATTCGACGGTTTCATCGTCCGCTGAAACGAACGCGGATGCCGCAGCTACTGACGAAGCAGCTTCCGCCGCAAAGTTTTCTTCAGCCGGCTCAACCTCGGCTGCCTTTTCAGCCTGAGTATCTTCGGCAAAGAAATCCCATGCTTTTTCTTCTTCGGCTTCAGCCTTGGCTTTTTCAGCTTCAGCTTCGATATTCCAAGATTCCGGTTCAGACGGCTGATCGGCCTCAAAAGGCTCGGCTGCCTTATCTTCAAAAGCCGGAGACGCTACGGCCGAGTACGAAACATAAGGATTTTCAGGCTCCGGCTCGTAAACGCTTTCTGTGGATTCGATGGCATCCCAATCGGCATCACGGCGTTTCTCGGTTTCTTCATCATGCGTTACCGCACCGGATATGATGGCGGCTTGGGTGGTATCGATGGCATTTAAATCAAAATCGACATCGCCCTGCTTCTCAACCGGTGTTTCTTCTACTTCGGTAAAGAAAATATCGTCACCGAAATCATCTTCCATTTCCAATTCGCCAGCAGGTTTTTGGGTTGCGGCAGTTACCGCGGCAGCCCCACCGACAACGGCAGCAGCGGCAGTTGTCACTGCGCTTGACGGGAAATCCTGCTCTGTTTTTGCAGCGGATTTAAATTCGGAAATGTGTTCTTCATCTTCGGCAGCATCCTCTTCCGCAACAGGGGCAAGCATATCAGGCTCGGCTTGCTGCCTGCGTCTGCCGAACAGTTTTGACAGCAGGTACAAAGCAATCAATGCTGCGCCACCCAGCAGCAGCCAACGCCACAAACCGTTGCCGTCTGAATCCGCCGGTTCTTGTTGGGCCGGAGTCTCGGTTGCAGCCGGTGCGGCAGGCTCTACGGCACTGCTTTCCGCAGGCACCGCTTCGGATGCTGCGGCAGCCGGAGCGGAGGCTTGGGTTTCATCAGTCTGAGGAGCAACCGACGGTTCTACGGCAGGGGCAGATGCCTGCATCTGGGCAGGTTCGGAAGCCGGTGTCGGAACAGGCGCGGTTACGGAAGCTCCGGGAGCTTGAGACGGCTCTTGCGCCGGTACAGGAGCAACGGAAGGCGTTTGCTGACCCAAGTATTTTTCAAATTCGGCACGGCTTGGAATACTCAACACCTTACCGGCCAGCATACGGTCGGCATTATTGTTGATAAACACGTCAGGATTGGCATTTACCAAAGCTTGGACGGTTTGTTCCAAAGTCAGACCTTGAGGACGGATACGGCTGGCAATGCCGGTCAGGGTTTGTCCTTCGCGTACCAGATGGCGTTTGCCGTAAACAATGCCGCCGTATTCGGTTTGTGCTTTAGGTTTGGCCTGCTGACGCTGTTTGGCCTGCTCTGCCGGACGGCGGTTTTGAACCTGGCTGCCTGCGTTGTCGCTGCGGATGGCGCGGTTGATTCGTTCGCGCGCAGCCTGGCGGTCAACCGATGTATCAGCCGGGGCAGCTTCCATTCGGTTAACCGTATTGTTTTGGACACGGGTCGAACCGTCGGTTTTGCCGTTGTAACCTGCTGGGTCGATGATGGCGGTGTATTCGCGCGACTGACTGCCTACGCCGATTTTGAAAATCAGCACGGGATCCTGAATCGGCTGGGTAGAACGGATATTGACGACGGCTTTGTCTCCGCCCGATTTGCGCACGCTGACACGCAAATTACTGTTTGAAATCGATGCTCTGCCGCCGTTGATTAAGGTTTTGGCTTCTTCGCCCGTCACGGTAACGGTGCCTAAAAAAGGCTCGCCCAAGTGTGACTGGACATTCAACCCTCCCAATCCGGCCATTGCGCCGAATGAAGCCATCAACGCTACTGAAGCAGCAATTAATTTGATTTTATGATGATTTTTCAAAACTTGTCCCCTGTTTGAAATTGCAGCCCGGCTGCAATGCTTCGTACTTAAACTATATATTTTGTGATGATATATTCTAAAGTGCCTTTCTGCCAAGTAATTCTGATAAATTGAGTTAAAAAGTGACAGGAAAATCGCCACTTTATCACCAATACCGTTTCTTTTTTACAAATACATTGGAATAATCACCTTATTCATTAAAACTATGCCGTCTGAAATTTCTTTTACCCGGATTTAAAGAACGGAAAATCTCCCCCTGAGTCTTATCATAATACTCTTACAGGCAAATTCAATCCGGGATCTCTGCCAAGCCTCCGTCTTTGGCACATTTCTTTGTTATGCGCTGCTCCGACTTCAAACTGCATTCAAATCCGGAGTTTTGCAACGGCCTCTGTCCACCTTAAACCTTAAAAACCGGATAAGCCGGCAAAATTCAAAATCCGGCCAGCTGAATAATAAAATCACAATCCGCAATAAAACGGCTTTGAGCTGTGATAAGATAAGCACTTTCAGACGGCCTGAACAAAAACCATACCCGTCTGCCGTGTCATCCCCCGTAACCGTTTGGTTACGAACGACTTCATGATTGATTAAGGATACATTTATGGAATATTTCATGTTGCTGGCCACCGATGGCGATGACGTGCACGAAGCCCGCATGGCGGCGCGTTCCGACCATCTGCAACGATTGGAAGCATTGAAGGCCGAAGGCCGTCTGCTGGCAGCAGGGCCGAATCCTTTACCGGACAATCCGGAGCGCGTTTCCGGCAGCCTGATTATCGCGCAATTCGAATCGCTGGATGCGGCGCAGGAATGGGCGGAAAAAGATCCTTACGTTGATGCCGGCGTTTACGAAGAAATTTTAATCAAACCGTTCAAGCCGGTATTCGGTCTGTAAATCATGGATATGCAGGCAGAAATCGAAGGCCGTCTGAAAAGTTTGGAATATGAATTTTTCGAATTTACAGACGAAAGCCATCACCATATCGGACATGCGGGCAACAAAGGCGGCGGTCATTATGCGGTTGTGATTGTCAGCGAAGCATTTCGCGGAATCAGCCGTCTCAACCGGCAACGCATGGTCAAGACCCTATTGCAGGATTTGTTTTCAGACGGCCTGATTCATGCCCTGAGCATCAAGGCCGCTACTTCTGACGAATATTTCAACTAACCGGACATAATCGAGAAATTTATGAAAAAAAACCATCTTATACCTGCCCTGCTGCTCGCGCTCGCCTCAGGCAGCCTGTCGGCCAAAACTTTGGTAACCGTCAACGGCCAAGCCATCGACAGCAGCGTCATTGATGCCCAAGTAAAAGCCATCCGCGCAGAAAACGGGCAAATCCAAGACACCCCTGCCCTGCGCCGCAACCTGACCGAACGCCAAGTGATTGCGACTGTGGTCGGTCAAGAAGCCAAGCGGTTGAAATTGGATCAGAGTGCGGAATACAAACAAGCCCTGCAGCAGGCGCGCGCGGCTGCCGATAAAAGCGGCGTAGCGAAAAAAGCGAATTTCAAAACCGAATGGGCTGTATTTGAGGGCGACTTGTTGGGCCAAGCCTATGCCGCACACATTGCCAAACAAAATCCGGTGCAGGAAAAAGACGTTAAGGCCGCCTACGATGATTTCAGCAAATTCTATAAAGGCTCGCAGGAAGTGCAGCTGGGCGAAATCGTTACAGCCAACAGTGCGGATGCCGAAAAAGCCATTGCTGCTCTGAAGGCGAAAAAAAGTTTCAAAAGCGTATTGAACCAATATTCGGTTGACGAGCAGGCCAAAAAAGCCGGTGGCATTCCGAATGCTTATGTCCCGCTGAAAGATTTGCAGCAATCCGCGCCGCCTCTGTATGACGCGGTCAAAGACCTGAAAAAGGGCGGCGTAACCGCCAAACCGCTGCAAAACGGCAATGTTTACGGCGTATTCTATGTCAACGACCGCCGCAATATTACCGTGCCGACTTACGAGCAGGCGAAAAACGACATCGGCCGCGATTTGCAGGCAGCACGCATCGATGCTTCGATTCAGTCGCTGCTGCAAAAAGCCAATATCAAACCGGCCAAATAACGAATAACGGAGTGAACGATGAAGCATCAAACGGCGGTTGCCGGTATCGTTGCGGCGGCGATAGCCGGATTCGCCATTGCCAAAGCACCTGAAATCCCTGCGGGACGAATCGACAGTATGGTGAAGGAAGTGTTGCGCCAGGCAGACCAGAATCCGAACCAAACGTCCAAACCCGATGGCGCCGCCATCCGTGCGGATGTGGTACGCCAGTTGCAGACGTTTGAAGTGTTGAAAAACGAAGCCCTGAAGGCCGGATTGGATAAAGACCCCGAAGTCCGAAACCAATTCCAAACCATGGAGGCTCAGTTTTACGCCACTCAATACGCGCAATATCTGGAACGCAATACCACCGTCACCGATAACGATTTGCACAAAATCTACGAGCAGCAAACGCGCATGATTAAGTTGCAGCAGGTCAGCTTCGACAGCGAACAGCAAGCCCGGGCCGCACAGGAGCTGCTGCTGAAAGGCTTGTCTTTCGAAGAATTGATGAAGCGTTACCCGAATCCGGAACAGGCGTTCAACGAATTCATCATGCCGCAGCAACTGCCGCCCGAAATAGCCGAGGTTATCGAACCGATGAATCGGGGCGACGTTACGCACAATCCTTTGAAACTGCAGGATAAATTTTATCTGTTCAAACTCAGCGCAGTCGAACGCAACCCCGAAGCGCAGCCTTTCGAGCTGGTACGCAACCAACTGGCGCAACAAGCCAAACAACAGAAAGTGCGCCGTCAAATTGACGAATTGCTCGAAGCCAACGGCATCAGCCATTGATCATGTGTGTTTTGCAGGCCGTCTGAACTGTTTCAGACGGCCTTTTCCATTCAAACCCGCCAACCGCCCAATCCGCATTGTCTGCCCTGTTTGCCTGAACAGATTCGCCGATACAGTGGAACCGGCAAAGCCCAGACCATACGGCAAATACGGCAAGGCCGATGCCGTATCATTTTTTCGGCAGTCTCACTATAATGCCTGTTTTTCAGACGGCCTCTTACCCCGAAGGAACATCATGCGCGCAGTCATTCAAAAAGTTACCCATGCTCAAGTCGATACGGTCGGAAACGACGGCTGCGATACCGTCGGCAAAATCAGCAACGGTTTCATGATTCTGCTGGGCGTAACCCACGGCGATACCGAAGCCGATGCCCGCTATATCGCCGATAAAGCCGCCAACCTGCGTATTTTTGAAGATGAAGACGGCAAACTGAATTTGTCGTTGAAAGACGTCGGCGGCTCCGTATTATTGGTTTCCCAATTCACACTTTATGCCGATGCGCGCAGCGGCCGCCGCCCTTCCTTCTCCCATGCCGCACCGCCCGCTCAAGCCGAAGCCCTGTACCGGCTGACTGCCGAATATCTGCGTGAACACGGCCTGACCGTGGAAACCGGCCGTTTCCAAACGCATATGCAGGTGACGCTTTGCAATGACGGGCCGGTAACGCTGCTGCTGGATTCGCAAAAGCTGTTTTAAATATAGCCGTTTGAAATAAAAATAATACAGCCTTGCCGGCTCCCTTAGTGCCGATGTACACGGCAGCCGCTGTCGTCTTGTCACATTTCTATTTCACACGACTATATTCCCCATGCTCCGCACATAAAAAAAGGCCGTCTGAATCTTTTCAGGCGGCCTAATGTCATACAGCAATAGAAGGAGGGAATACAAACAGACACAGCAACAAGCTGACTGATACTGCGCCTTGAAATGTAAAACGAATTTTACCATTATTAATAGAAAATAGAAATATTTTTTCAAAATTAATAAAAAAGGCCGTCTGAAACCTGAGTTTTTCAGACGGCCTTTCCATTCACCGTTTACGCATCCGGCAGCAAACCTTCCGCTTTCACCCAAGCAACAATATCGGCTTCGACCGCTTCGGGCGAACCCGGATTGTCGATTTTTACGCCATATTCATCGGCTTCAAGCTCTTCCAGAATCGCCAATTGCGAATCCAGCATATCGGCTTTCATATAATGCCCTTGGCGCGACAACATGCGTTCAAGGTTCACGGCTTGCGGCGGTGTCAGATGGATAAACGCCACTTTGCCTTCTGCACCGCGCAAAATATCGCGGTATTGTTTTTTCAAAGCGGAACAGGTGACGATGGAATACGCTGCACCTGCCTGAGCCTGAGCCGTCATCCAGTCACGCAGATTGCCGAGCCACGGATAGCGATCTTCATCGGTCAGCGGAATGCCCGCACCCATTTTGTCGCGGTTAGCCTGGGTATGGAATTCATCGCCTTCCGCATAAGCGCATTCGCCCAAGTGCTTCTGCAGCGACAAGGCCGCCGTGGTTTTGCCGCAACCGCAGACACCCATCATTACAAAATGTACTGTCATGTCATTCTCCTTAAACGATGGCGAATGCCACCGCCGATAATGCAAAACCAATCACGGCAATCAGGGTTTGGTTGACTGTCCATGTTTTCAAAGTGGTCGGCACATCCATATCCAACAAACGGCCGACCAGCCAGAAGCCGGAATCGTTAAAGTGGCTGCAACCGACCGAACCGGCTGCTGTTGCCAATACCACACAAGCCAGCTGCCAATCGCTGAAGCCGGCTGCCGCTACGGCAGGCGCCATCAAAGCGGCGGCAGTCGTCAAAGCCACGGTTGCCGAACCTTGCGCGATACGCAAAGCCAACGCCACCAAGAAACAGCCAAGCAAAACCGGAATGCCCAGATCGGCCATGCTGTCGGCCAAAGCCTTGCCGATACCCGACGCACGCAATACACCGCCGAACATGCCGCCCGCACCGGTAATCAGAATCACCGAGCAAACCGGACCCAACGCGCCGTCGATGGTTTTTTCCAACGCACTCGCCTCTTCGCCGCGCGCGCGTCCCAACACAAACAAAGCCACCAATACCGAAATCAGCAGCGCAATCGGTGTCGAACCGATCATACGCAGAGTCTGTACCCATGTCTCATCTGCACTCACCACTTTTTCACTGATTAAGGTTGCCAAACCGGTATTCAGGAAAATCAGCAGCATCGGAATCAGCATGATGCCGATGACGGTAGAGGCTTTAGCCGGCGTTTTCGGCGTATCGTTGTCCTGTGCACCGCCGCTCAACAAATCAGGTACGGGAACATGAATCTTGCGCCCCAGAATCTGACCCAGCAGATAGCCGCTGAAATACCACGCAATTACTGCAACAGGTAAGCCGATAATCAGCACATGGCCGATGTTAGCGCCGTAAAATTCCGAAGCTGCAATCGGTCCTGGATGAGGCGGCAGGAAAACGTGCATCACCGAAAATGCGCCGATAGAGGCCAGCGCATAAGGCAGCACATCGGCTTTCATACGGCGTGCGGTCGCAAACACAATCGGCAGCATGACCACCAAACCCGCATCAAAGAAAATCGGGAAACCGAAAATCAGCGAAGCCACACCCAGTGCAAACGGCGCACGTTTTTCGCCAAACACGCGGATAAGCGCATCGGCCAGCGATTGCGCCCCGCCTGAAGTTTCCACCAAACGGCCGAGCATCGCGCCCAAGCCGACCAGCAACGCCACGCCGCCAAGCGTACCGCCGAAGTTTTTTACCAATACATCATTGACAATTGCGCCCATCGGCAAACCCGTGGCAATCGCAGTCAGCAGACTGACCAGCACCAACGTTACCAGCGCGTGAATACGGAATTTTACAATCAGCACCAAAATCAGCAAAATCGCTGCCGCTGCAATACCGAGCAATGTCCCGGCACTGAGCGTCTGCGTCCAATTTTCCATTTCTAATCCTTCCTTTCAATCAACTTCAAGATAAAACTTTAAGATTTCTTAACCATTATTGTAACATTAGCATAATTTCGGCCACCATAACGGCAATCAGCCATTCCGTTTCAATAAGTCAATCTTTTTTAAAATGAAATTTTTTAGCCAAATAAATATTTTATGACAAAAATCAAATAGGAAAGGCCGTCTGAAAATTTTCAGACGGCCTATCAGGATTCATTGCATTTTTTAGTCAAATTCCTAGCACCATGCAACAAGATACAGACAATCAGGTTAAACAAAGCTTGCTTGCCTTTGCTTAAAATTATCACTTTCCAACGACCCTACCGAGTAGCCGTATCAAAAAACATATCTTGATTTTTATATGTGTTTTTTAAATTATTCCCGGCATTTCCCACCTTATCCCAATAACAAAAAACCCTTGTCTTGAAGACAAGGGTCTGATACTTCCAAAAAAACCGGCTTATTTCAATTTGGTTTCTTTGTAGATAACGTGTTTACGGGCTACCGGATCAAATTTTTTGATTTCCAGTTTGCCGGGCATTGTGCGTTTGTTTTTGGTCGTGGTGTAAAAATGACCGGTACCTGCACTTGATTCCAATTTGATTTTATCGCGCATTGCAGTAATCCTTAAATTAAGCGTTCGTTAATTAAGCTTCGCCGCGGGCACGCAAATCAGCCAAAACGACATCAATGCCTACTTTATCGATGGTGCGCAATGCAGCGTTAGAAACGCGCAGGCGAACCCAGCGGTTTTCACTTTCTACCCAAAAACGACGTGATTGCAAGTTAGGCAAAAAACGACGTTTGGTTTTGTTGTTGGCGTGTGATACGTTATTGCCGGACATCGGGCGCTTACCGGTCACTTTGCAAACTCGTGCCATGGTCAGTCTCCAAACTTCTAAAATAGTAAAACGCGATTTATACCATGAAAACCAATGTTTAATCAAGTCACCTTGTGAAAAAACGGTGTTTTTCAAATCCCAACCGCAGGAATTGTTGCGTTCACGGAACGATGGCTTGAACAAACCGAAAGATGAGAGTCGTATGGCTCACTGATCATCATGAGTGTTTCAGCCGACAAACCTAAACCTGAGGCCGTCTGAAACTTTTCTTTAAATGAGAAACAGCCCTGCTCCCACAGGACTGCTCCGAATACACCATTCAAACGGCATCAATCCAATTGCGCTACCGACACCGGCAAGCCGCGCACGGCTGCCAAAGTGGTATTGGCGGCTTTTTGCTGCTTGCGGAATGCGGTCATATTGTCCGGCGTCAGCTTCGGCGTCGGCAAGGCAACAGTGGTCGGGTTGACCGGCTGGCCGTTGACACGTGCTTCATAGTGTAAGTGCGGCCCGGTCGAACGGCCGCTGTTGCCGACATAACCGATAATATCGCCGGCACGCACATTGCCCGTCAGTTGGGAAAACGCGCTCATGTGGCCATACAGTGTTTCCACGCCGTTGGCGTGCATCATCATGACGGTATGGCCATAGCCGCCCCGCCAGCCTTTGAATGTAATCACGCCGTCGGCTGCCGCGCGGATAGGCGTACCTGTCGGTGCGGCATAGTCAATACCGGTGTGCATGCGCACGGTGCGTAAAACGGGGTGGACACGGTAACCGTAAGGAGAAGAAATACGGGTATATTCAACAGGTTGGGTGTTGAAGCCTTCTTTTTGCTGCAATGATTTGCCGTTTTGATCGTAATAACTGCCGCTCTCTTCGTCGTCTTTACCTTGGCTGTAGTAATAGGCGTGGTAGGTTTTGCCACCCTTCACGATTTCGGCCGCCAAAATATCGCCCACACCCATTTGCTGGCCGCGGAAGTACATGCTGTTGTAAAGCAGACGGATAACGTCGCCTTCTTTTAAAGTCTGCATGTCGACGGTATCGGCAAAAATTTCGCGAAGCTGCAGATAGACATCAGACGGGATTTCGGCACGCAGCATATCGCCGATGGCCGAACTGCGGATGGCGACGGAACGCAGGGTCGGCATGGTTTTCATGTCGATTTCTTCGTTAGATGCCTGCCATTTCCCTTTGACTTTTTCCAAAGCCACCAGGTTGCGTTCCAACTCTTCGTCGACGAAGAACTGTACGTCGGTCACCTGGCCTGTGGCGTCAACGCGGATATTGACCGACTGGTTGGTATTCAGGTTATTCATATCGCGAGAAGCGTTGTTTTTCGCCATGATGGCTTTGATGTCGGTTTGCGGCACGCCCATGCGGGTCAATACGTCCGACAGCGAATCACCCTGCTGCACCACTTCCTGCGCCCAGTAGCTCGACTGGAAATTACCGGCTTCCACATAAACGGGCGGCAGCTCTTCCAAAACGCGTTCGACTTTGAAATTACCCGCTTTGGGCATCGGCTCGGTAACCGCATAAGCCGTCATCACGCCGGAAACCGGCAACAGCATACCCAATAATGACCAACGCACCGGCTTATGCTGCCAAAACCGGTTGAAAAAAGGTTTTTTCGTTTGTTCAGACACTCGTCAATCCTTCTCAGTCTTTAATTTTTATCGTGGCAAAACCACTTGAATTGCTGTATTTTTGATTATGAACTGCTTATCTTATCGACCGCTTTCAGACGGCCTTTTCGAGAATCCGCAGTGGATAAGATAAACATTTCCCAAGGCAGGATTATCCTGCCGATTTGGTATGTTGACACTTGATTTTGCTGAATTTTACGCACGGTTATTATAACACGGAACCGCCTGCCGGGACAAAAAGGCCGTCTGAAAAGACCTAAATCCATATTAGTCTTTTTCGGATTAAACCAAGTTCAATATAACGTAAAATAAGCTTTTTCGGTTTGATGACTTTATGAAAATCACCCTCGCCATTCCTGCGCTCAACCGTCGCACCGATGAGACACCACCGCCGCTGCGGCTGAACGCATTTAACCAAATCTTGCGATATGGCCGTCTGAACAAACAGGCGCAAAAGCCGTCTGAATTTTACAGCCGCTATCTTTGGCAGGGCAGCCTGCTGGCACACGCAAAACGCGCACTCGGCATTGCCCCCGACCGTCCTGCCGCGTTTGCCGCCCCGTTATGGCAGCAGATGGGTATGCACCAAGTCAGCGTCGTCAGCGGCGAACACCTGAATATCCTGCCGGAAGAAGCCGGACGGCTGTGCCGCGAATTAAACACATTTTATCGGGAAGACGGTTGGCAATTCCATATGCTGCGCCCCGAGTTATGGCTGGTTACTATGCCGTCTGAAAGCGATTGGCAGGTTGCGCCGCTATGGGACATCAGCGGCCAAATCGGCGCGGACGACCAAGCGGCAGGCCGGGATGCCCTGCAGTGGCTCAACAAACAGACCGAAATCCAAATGTGGCTGCACAGCCACCCCGTCAATCTCGACCGCCAAAAGCAAAACATCCCTGCCCTCAACGGGTTATGGCTGTGGCAGGATGTACGCGGCAGCGCAAACGCACCCCTGCTCGCCACCGACAGCCCGTGGGCGCAGTTTTATCCGCACCGGCGAATCGATGCGCCTTATGATTTTGAAGCTTATTTGAGTTTATTGAACGAGTCAGGCACAACCGTTTCAGACGGCCTGATTTTTTTAGACGACTTAACCGTGACCGGACAAACCGGCGACGTGTTCCGCTATCAAGAGATTTTGCAGAGCTGGGAAACGCGTTGGTTTGCACCTTTATGGCAGGCGTTGCAGTCAGGCCGTCTGAAACAGCTCACCATCGCAACCGACGGCGACAACGGCGGCGAATTGATCATCACGCCGAAATCGAAATGGGCATTTTGGAAGCCGGCCAAAACGTTTCACGGCATTTGGTAAAGGATTCACTCCCACCAACATACAAAACAGGCCGTCTGAAATACTTCAGACGGCCTGTTTGCTTAATGAATCAAGCGATTACATTTGTTGTTGCGCGGCGCGGATGGCGTTTTGATCCGGATTAATCAGCACTTCCACGCGGCGGTTTTGCGCGCGGCCTTCGACGGTTGCGTTAGACGCAATCGGTTGGCGCGAACCGTAACCGGCAGTCGTCAGGCGCGAACCGTTCACACCGCGGGATTGCAGGTAGGTCGCCACGGCTTGCGCACGGTTGCGCGACAACGGCTCGTTGATGGCGTCGGAACCGGTATTGTCGGTGTGGCCGTTGATGGTCAAAGTCGTGTCGGGGTATTGAACCAAAGTTTGCGCGGCGGCGTTCAACGCGTTTTGCGCGTTGGCACTCAAAGCCGCGCTGCCGGTGGCGAAGGTCACGTTTTCAGGCATCACCAGTTTGATTTGGTTGCCTTGGCGTTCGACTTCTACGTTGGTGTTGGCCAAGCTCTCGCGCAGTTTTTTCTCTTGGTAGTCCATATAGCCGCCCACGCCTGCGCCAACAGCACCGCAAGCCAGAGCCGAGTTGCGTGCGCCTTTGCTGCCGTGGGTCAGTGCGCCGACGATGCCGCACACAGCCGCGCCGCCCAAGCCGTACATGGCGGTTTTGCTGGCGTTGCGCTCACCGGTGGTCGGATTGGTCACACAGCCGGCCAAAGCCAAAGGAGCGGCCAAAACGGCAATGGTCAAAGGTTTCAAGAATTTCATGGTTTTCCTTTCGGTAGAAACGCCTTCAGAGGCAATCTGAAAACGGAATAATCAATGTAGGAAGCGGCTTATACAAGCCTGACTTTGTTACTTGGTTATGATAACCAACTTTGCCAAGGCCTCAAACTACGTTTAACCCGATATTACACAGCTATTCATGCGCTAACGGTTTTAAGGCCTACGCCTACCGCTTATCTGTTTAAACGACAGCTTACCCGATGCGGCAGTTTATTTCTTTACATTTTTCCGACGGCCTTTATACCAGTTTGCCAGCATAAATTTCAGCCGCACTTTGACATCATAACCGACCGACCCTGCGCCCAACAGCAACAGAACCGCCGCGACCGGCAGGGCAAAATGATGGCCGACGGCCTGATAGCCGAATGCACCGACGATACCGCCCAATGTGAATGTTGCCATCAGCCCGACAAGCAGGTGCATTTTCGGCTTATTGACGTGGATATGCGGCAGACGCGGATGGTGTTTTTTGGCGTAATACACGACTTTCGACAATTCGATGCCCAAATCGGTCGCCGAACCGGTCATGTGCGTCGACCGAATCGCACCGCCCGAAAGCAAGGTCATGACCGTATTGTGCATTCCCATGATAAAACACAATAAAAACAATGCCAGCGAGGGAAAAGCGAATTCGCCGAACCCGAAATCGACATGAAACGCCGCCGCGCCGAACAACCCGAACACCAGCAGGTAAAATGCCTCCAGCCACATCGAAAAGCCGTAGCTGCCGCGGAAACGCTTCTGCTGCGTCCACAAAATCACCCAGCTCGAATGCGCCGCCCCCATGACGAAACACACCACGCTGATGAACGCCACCAGCACCACGCCCCATTCGCGCGTATAAACCATATCGGCCAGCAGCGAAATCGAACCGGTGACATGCGACGTATAGCGTGCAAAGGCAAAAAAACCGCCGGCATTAATCGCCCCGGCCAAAAGTGCCATGATGTAGCCCAAGCGGCGGAAGCGCGCATCCGAAATCTGCTGCTCGCGCAGATAAGGCCGGTCGGCCTGCCAAAACGGGGGCGCATGCAGCCGCTCATGCCGCTGCGGACGGGCTGTCCGCCGTGTTGCGTATTTTTTTATCAAAACTTTGTTTCCTTGTAATTTTCAGACGGCCTCGTTATCCGAGAATGGTAAAGCCAATCATAACAGACAGTCATTATCCCGGCAGGCCGTCTGAAACGGATTTCTGCTGCCGTCTCCGCTCGCGGCCGGACTTGCGCAACCGCAGTAAAATGGCGTACATTAAATCCGTTACCCCATGAGGAGCATCATCATGCAACGATTACGCACCGCCTTGATTTTAAGTGCCGTTTCCGCCCTCGCCGCCTGCGCCGTTACCCCCGAACAGAGAGCCGAACGCGCTGCCGCGCAAAAGCGTTACGAACAAAACCTGCAGGTAGCTTTGGCCGCCCAGTGCGACAAAGAGACCGCCCTGCTGATGAAGAAACAGTTTGAACAGGCCGAACAGCCTTCCGCTGCCTCCACCAAAGAGCAGCAGGCTTTCCGTTTGAAATACGTCGACAAAGTGGCCGACCCGATGTTCCAGGCCTGTTACAAAATGGCGTGGCAAAACCATATCTCGCAACAAAAATTGCGCGAAGCCCGCTATTATTACGACTATTACGACGACTGGGGCTGGCGTCGTCCGTTTTACCATCCTTTCTGGTAGTAACGCTTTGCAAACCCTCTTCAGGCCGTCTGAACAGCGTCGCTTTCAGACGGCCTCTGTCCGTCAACCAAACTGCTATACCGAAGGCCGTCTGAAAACATGCGTCACTTATTCTGCACTTTTTTACTTTTATTCGCCGCTGCCGCTTTTGCCAAAGGCGAGCCCGAAGCCGACACTTTTCTCTACCGGATCAGCAAACAGGGCCGCCCCGTTTCCTACCTGCTCGGCACGATACACGTCGGCAAACGCAACAGCACCCTGCCCGCCGACTACCGCCGCGCGCTCGGCCGCGTGTCGCAACTGGTGGTCGAAACCGACGAAGAAAGCATGAGCGGCACCGAAATCCGCCGTATGCAGCAGATAATGGCCGATACGCGTCCGCTGAAAACCAGCTTGGGCGAGGCAAGGATACAGCGTTTGCAGCGCATATTGACCACGGGTCAGGAACCTTTGGCCTTTTCCCCCGACAGCCGGACCAAACCGTGGGTTTTGTGGATGGCGGCACAAAGTATGTTCACACCCAAAGGCTATTCCTACCGCCACGGCATCGATCATCTGCTGATTCAGACGGCCAAAAAGCAGCAAAAACCCGTCATCGCGCTTGAAGGCGCAGAACAGCTCGATTATTTCGACGGCCTTCCCGAAGACGCCGTCATCCGTTCGCTCGACAGCCTCGTGACCCACCACCGCGCCTTTTTAGACGAAACCGTGTCGCTGGAACGCGACTACCGCGCCCGGCGCGCCCGCAAAATATGGGCGGAAATTGCCAATCCCGCCCATCAACTGCGTTTCCTGCCCGAACAAGACCATCCGCTCTGGCACGAATTCCTGTATCAAAAACTGCTCACCAAGCGCAACCAAACCTGGCTGCCGCGCCTGATTGAAATCCTGCCGCAAAAGCCGACGCTGGTTGCCGTCGGCAGCGCGCATTTGTTCGGCGGACAAGGCTTAATCGTGCGGCTGCGCCAAGTCGGTTACCAAGTCGAGCCGGTTCAAGCGGATATAAAATAAAACAGAGGCCGTCTGAAAAATACCGCCGCACCGCAAAACCGCTTTTCAGACGGCCTGTATTTATTCCGAAGCATTTATCCCGAACCCGATTTGCGTTTACAATAACGCCCTAATCCAAACACCCACCCACCACCATGAACATCCACCTCGGCCGGCACAATCCGCCCGACTGTCCGCAAGGCGCGGCGGTTACCATCGGCAATTTCGACGGCGTGCATCTCGGCCACAAACACATCCTGCAAACCCTCAAACGCCAGGCCGACCGTCTCGGTCTGCCTGTCGTCGCGGTCATCTTCGAGCCGCAGCCGAAAGAATTTTTCGCCAAAAAATGCGGCAGACCGCAACCCTACCGCATCTCCCCCCTGCGTACCAAACTGGATTTGCTGCGGCAAACCGGATGCGTCGATACCGTATGGGTGCTGCCGTTTACCCAAAGTTTCGCCGACATGCCCGCGCAAACCTTTATCGACGACCTGCTGCGTGCCAAACTCAACACCCGCTACCTCCTAATCGGCGACGATTTCCGCTTCGGCGCAGGGCGCGAAGGCAGCTTCGACATGCTGCAACGCCAAAGCGGTATGCAGACCGAGCGCACGCCTTCGGTCATCGTCGAAGACATCCGCACCAGCAGCACCGCCGTGCGCCAAGCCCTTTCAGACGGTCGTCTGGCCTACGCACGCAAATTATTGGGACACGATTATGTGTTGAGCGGCAAAGTCAAACACGGCAAAAAACTCGGCCGCACCATCAACGCCCCCACCGCCAACGTGCAACTGCCGCCGTATCATTACGCGCTCAGCGGCGTGTTCGTGGTCGAAGTGGACGGCAGCTTCGGCACGCGCCGCGGCGTGGCGAGTTTCGGCTTCAACCCCACCGTGTCCGACAAAAAAACGCAGAAGCTAGAAGTGCATCTGTTCGACTTTACCGGCGATCTATACGGCCAGCGGCTCAACGTGCGCTTTTTGCACAAACTGCGCGACGAGCAGAAATTCGACAGCATCGAAGCCTTGAAAACGCAAATTTTGCAGGATATGGAAGCGGCGAAAAACTGGCAGCCGTAAAAAATATTCAAAGGCCGTCTGAAACCGTTTTCAGACGGCCTTCTGTTTTCCGCCGCACAAACGTCATTCCCATCAAACCCCTTATAAAAACAACACAATTCCGCTACAATAACGCTTTATGATTTTTTCAGACGGCCTTATCCCTGTAGGGTGGGCACTCGCTGCCCACGGCTCAGCCGATTCAGAAACAGCAGACCGTTCAAAAAACGCAAATCAGGCATTCCCAGAATACCTCAAGGCCGTCTGAAACCCAGTCACCCCATTTCCGAGAACCAAACATGACCGATTACAGCAAAACCGTCAACCTGCTCGAAAGCCCGTTTCCGATGCGCGGCAATCTGGCCAAACGCGAACCTGCCTGGCTCAAAAGCTGGTACGAACTCAAGCGTTACCAAAAACTGCGCGAAAAAGCCAAAGGCCGCCCGAAATTCGTCCTGCACGACGGCCCGCCGTATGCCAACGGCGACATCCACATCGGTCATGCCGTCAACAAAATCCTGAAAGACATCATCATCCGCAGCAAAACCCAAGCCGGTTTCGACGCGCCTTATGTGCCGGGTTGGGACTGCCACGGCCTGCCGATTGAAGTGATGGTGGAAAAGCTGCACGGCAAAGACATGCCCAAAGCGCGTTTCCGCGAATTGTGCCGCGAATATGCCGCCGAACAGATCGCGCGTCAGAAAAAAGACTTCATCCGCTTGGGCGTATTGGGCGACTGGGACAATCCCTATCTGACGATGGATTTCAAAACCGAAGCCGACACCGTGCGTACTTTGGGCGAAATCTACAAAGCCGGCTATCTCTACCGCGGCGCGAAGCCCGTGCAGTTCTGCCTGGATTGCGGTTCGTCGCTGGCCGAAGCCGAAGTGGAATATAAGGACAAAGTTTCCCCTGCCATTGACGTGGCCTATCTCTTCAAAGACAACGCAGCTCTAGCCAAAGCATTCGGCTTGGCCGCCATCGACGGCGAAGCCTTTGCCGTCATCTGGACGACCACACCGTGGACGCTCCCTGCCAGCCAAGCGGTTTCCGCAGGCGCGGACGTGGTTTATCAACTCATCGACACCCCAAAAGGCAAGCTGGTTTTGGCGAAGGATTTGACCGAAGACGCGCTGAAACGCTACGGATTTTCAGACGGCCTCAACGTTTTGGCCGAAGCCACGGGCGACAAGCTGGAAAACCTGCATTTGGCGCACCCGTTTATCGAGCGCGACATTCTCATGCTCAACGGCGAACACGTTACCACCGATGCCGGTACGGGCTTGGTGCACACCGCCCCTGCCCACGGCTTGGAAGACTATACCGTCTGCAACCGTTACGGCATCGAACTCTACAACCCCGTCAACGGCGAAGGCCGCTACATCGGCGAAGTGCCGCGCGTGGCCGGTTTGACCGTATGGGAAGCCAACCCCGTCATCATCGAATGGCTGGAAGAAAACAGCCGCCTCTTGTGCAACACCAAGCTGGAACACAGCTATGCCCACTGCTGGCGGCACAAAACGCCGCTGATTTACCGCGCCACCGGCCAATGGTTTATCGGCATGGACAAAGCCGGTTCAGACGGCAAAACCCTGCGCGACAAAGCCATGAAAGCGGTGGACGACACCGAATTCTTCCCCGCATGGGGTCGCGCGCGCTTGGAAGCCATGATCGAAGGCCGCCCCGACTGGGTGGTTTCGCGCCAACGCTACTGGGGCACGCCGATGACGTTCTTCGTCCACAAAGAAAGCGGCGAATTGCACCCGAATTCCGCCGACTTGCTCGAGCAAGTGGCGCAGCGCATCGAAGAAAAAGGCATTGAAGCGTGGTTTTCGCTGGATAAAAGCGAATTGTTGAGCGCAGAAGATTGCGAGCAATACGACAAACTGACCGACACGATGGACGTATGGTTCGACTCAGGCTCAACCCACTATTCCGTATTGAAACAGCGCGAAGAACTGACTTGGCCTGCCGACCTGTATCTCGAAGGCAGCGACCAGCACCGCGGCTGGTTCCAATCGTCCATGCTCACCGGCTGCGCCGCGATGGGACGCGCGCCGTACAAACAGCTTTTGACCCACGGTTTCGTCGTCGACCAAAACGGCCGCAAAATGTCGAAATCCATCGGCAACGTGGTTGCGCCGCAAGAAGTGTACAACGAATTCGGCGCGGACATTCTGCGCCTGTGGGCGGCTTCGACCGACTATTCGGGCGAACTGGCGATTTCCAAAGAAATCCTCAAGCGCGTTACCGAAAGCTACCGCCGCATCCGCAACACCTTGAGCTTCCTGTTTGCCAACCTGAGCGATTTCAATCCGTTCGAGCACACCGTGCCGCAAGACCAAATGGTCGAGCTTGACCGCTACGCGCTGATTTTGGCGCGCCAGTTGCAAGAGCGCGTGGCCGGCGACTACTATCCGCGCTATGCCTTCCACTTCGCCGTGAAAGACATCGTGTCGTTCTGCTCGGAAGATTTGGGCGCGTTCTATCTCGACATTCTGAAAGACCGCCTCTACACCACCAAAGCCGACAGCCACGCCCGCCGCAGCGCGCAAACTGCTTTGTACCACATCACCCGCAGTCTGGTACTGCTGATTGCACCGATCTTGTGTTTCACCGGCGAAGAAGCGTGGGACATCATCGGCGGCGGCGAAGAAGACAGCGTGCTGTTCCACACATGGCACGAATTCCCGCCGATTAACGAAAAAGCCGAAGCCGAAATCGTGAAAAAATGGGCAGCCGTGCGCGAAGTGCGCGAAGCCGTCACTGCCGCCATCGAGCCGCTGCGCACCGACAAAACCGTCGGTTCGTCGCTGCAGGCCGAAGTAGACATCCACGCGCCGGAAGCCTTGGCAGGGTATCTCAAAGCCTTGGGCGAAGAATTGCGCTTTGCCCTGCTGGTTTCCAAAGCCACCGTACACAAAGCCGACGAATTGAGCGTGACCGCCCATGCCAGCCACGGCGAAAAATGCGAACGCTGCTGGCACTATACCGACGACATCGGCAGCGTGGAAGGACACGCCACCGTGTGCAGCCGCTGCGCGGACAACGTGGACGGCAAAGGCGAAGAGCGGCATTACGCATAAGCATGTTCAGCTAACCGCTTAAAAAGCAAACGGCAAAGGCCGTCTGAAAACTTTCAGACGGCCTTTTGATTAAAATTATGTTGGGACGCCGCTGTTGATGGTTTTAAAAACCGCAGTTATTCAATTACCTGCTCCCTCTCCTGAGAAAGTGCTTTATTTAATTAGGAAACCGTCAATATGTAGGGTGGGCACTTGCTGCCCACAAAAATCCGAATCATGAACAGGTTTAGAAAATTTCCCATGATTCGATTTTTAACCTAATGTTTTTATTTCATTTTCTTGAGGTAAAATCTACCGTAGACAAACTCAAGAAAAACAAAACGCGTGGGCAACAAGTGCCCACCCTACCCGTTTCTAATCACGGACGATCGTGTAAGTACGGTTCGCAGCCCCAAGCTGCGTAACCGTACAAAATTTAACGCCGTCTGAAAAACTTTCAGACGGCCTTGTCATCAAAACGTCTTACCCAACTCGATAAACATACGGTTTTTGCTGTATTCGTACAATTTATCGTTGCTCAGCGTCCGATGGTGGGAAACGGTCAGGCGCGGGGTGATGCCTTTGAAATGGACGGCGCGGTGCCACAACGACAGGGTTGCGCCCAATTCCTTATCCTGCCGCTTGTCGCCGTTGCTGAAAAAGCTCGCATCGTCATAATGGCGTTTGGCCGCGGTCAGCTGCAGGCGGGTGGACAAGCCGCCGTTCCATTCCTGTCCCCATGCGCCGCGCACGCCGTAGCGGTCGAAGCTTTCCGACGCATCGTCTTTATTGCGGTCGCGGTACCAGTCCGCCCCTGCCAGCCAATATTGCCGCGCGTCGGCATAATACACCAGCGAGCCGCTGAACAGCATGCTCCGGCTGTCGCTGCGTTCGCGTGCGGTGTTTTTCAGACGGCCGAACTCCGCCGCCGTCAGCGTTTGAATTTTCGGCGTATGCCAACGATTGAAATGCAGGCGCACGCCGTTGGTGTAGGTATAAGGGTCGTTGCCGTAAAAGCGGCGTTCGTGAAACGGCGCGATGCCCGCATCGTTGCGCTGGTCGGCATGGCCGATGCCGACCGAAGCCCTGCCGATTAAATCATTGTATTTCGTATGGCTCGGATAAATTTTGCCGTACACATCCGCCCCTGCCGTGGCATACCAGCCTTTCGGCAGAGACCACTTTTTCTCCGCGCCGATTTGGTAGTTGACGGCGGCCGCGTCAATCGGCGCATCGAATGTCCAGCCGCGGAAACAGTCGTCGCCCGCATCTTTACTCCGCGCCTTTTCGCATTCTTCCGCCGACAACCAGTCACCCAAACGACGCTCGCTCGGGGCTTGGTTGATGTTTTGCTCGCGGGTGACGTTCAGCGACGCGTTAAACTGCCAAGAATCCCGTTCGCGCAAGGCTTGGCGGTAGGTTTCCACCAATTTTTTAAAGCCCTCGGGCATATCCTCACCCTGCAAACGGTCGAACTGGTCGGCGGCCGCCTCGTTCTGCCGGTCTTCAAACAAGGCCCTGGCCAACTGCAGACGCACCATCGGCGCATTCGGATTTTCCGCAATAAATTCACGGTATTGCGCCACCGCCTCATCCGCACGCCCCTCGCCCTGCGCCAGCAGGCCGCCTGCATAACGCGCCATCGCCTTATCGTGTTGCGGCCATTTCCGATAAATCGGCAACACCGCCTTGATACCGGCGGTATTCTGCGCCACCACCGCCGAATACATTGCCCGTTCCAGCAACTCGGTATCCGCCAGCAGCATCTGCTCGTTCACTTCCAACACCCTTTCAGACGGCCTTTCCCCGTCTGCGGCATTTGCCGGCGCAGTCTGATTTTGCGGCTCCGCCACCTGAATGTTCAACTCCGCTGCCGTGCCCGGCTCCGGCGGTTTAACCGCATCCGCCGCGCAAACCGCCGCCGGAAACAGCAGCCATGACAACACCGCTTTTTTCATCATGTTCATCAATGTTTTTCCCGAAATGTTTCAAATCGTTTTTTTATGCAAAATCTATATTTCGCATTCAGGCAAACAGGCCGTCTGAAATTTTTCAGACGGCCTGTTTACCGCTCAAAGCTTATTGGCGTTTCGCACCGTAACCGCCGATTAACTGCTCAGTCGCATTCTTCAGGCCGTAAGTACCGCCAATTTCAGCAGCATTCGCGCCGTAGAATTTACCGTTCAAATCGCCGCTTAAACCGTTAGTGGTTTTTGCATTGCCGACAAAGTGGTTAGCATTACCCCAAGCAGCAGTACCTTTGATATTGTAGTCAGCTGCAGCTGTACTGGTACGTACGCCGTTATTCAGACTGTGGAACTGAGAATTCAGCGTTTCGAAACGTACGCCTTTTTTGGCAAAATCAACCACAGCTTTGACATCAGCAGTTAACTGACGCTGTTTACCGCCTTCAACCAAATAGGCAGTAGTCAAACCGTTATACGTCGCTGTACCGTTGGCGGGCAGGCTGCCGAATACGGTTTCATCGCCCAAGGTTTGATAACCGTGAATCACACCGTTTTTCGGATCGGTGTAATGCGCAAAAGTTTGGTAAGTCCAACCTGCAGCCGCCGGATCGTGCATCACAATACGGGTGCCATCAGTAAACTGTACAATATATACACCGTCGAATTTTTTATCAAACACCAAACCGTTTTTATCTTTTTTGATATAGGCAATTCCGCCAACTGAACTTTCTACATTATCAGCCAATTGGGGACGTGCCGTCATGTAAGCATCGTAAAGTGGCTGCCACTTGTCAATTTCCTTTTGGGCTTCTTTACGTGCCACGTCATCTTGTGCTGATTCCAGTGCTTTTTTGGCTGATTCCAGTGCTTTATAAGCCTCTTCAATTGCAGTATCGAAACTTGCCGTACCGGTAGCAAATTTACTGCCTGTTGGCAAACCGCTATGTGTACTAACATCAGATTTAGAAATACCACCCGAATAGGCCTTAGCAATCATTGAATATGGCGTAGTAAAATTAACAGTAGTAGCATTACCTGCCGCCGTACTGTTATTAATCACCACACCATCCAACTTCACTTCTTGATTGGCATTCGACTCTAAAGAACTAATCAAACCGCCTTGATTGGTCGTAAAATCATTTTGACCATCGATTTTGCGCAACTGAATGTTCGGGTTGTTTTGTTGTGCTGCGGCTGACTCGATAAAATCGGTGTGCAGCGGAGTCGGCAGGTTAAGCGCAGCGAGCGGGCTATGGTCAGTTACCAATTGCGCCGACAACTTGTCAAGTTTGGATTTTTCAGCTGTAGTAATCAATGTTTTCTGCTGTTCATTCAATGCATTGAATGCTTGCTGTGTCTCAGTCAACGCTTTCTCTTCTTCGGCAGTATCCACATCTTTGGCTGAATCAGGTAAAGCCGAAATTTTCTTTTTTACTGCATCTACTGCGGAATCTGCTGCCTGAATCACTGTTCCATCAGCAGACTTACTTCCTTCCGCCGCTCTTTTCACAGCTTCTTCTGCCGCCTTGAGCCTGTCCAAAGTGTCTTTACCGACCAACTGTTTAGAAGCGTCAGAAAGACTATTATAAGCATTAATAACGGCAGCCACCGCACCGGCATCGGCAGCAGTAAGTTCTTCCACTGGTTTCAACGCAGCAGCTTTGTCAATCACGCTGCGTGCACTGGCGGCATTATTTACTAATTCCGTACTCGGCGAGCTACCGCCGCCACCGCCACCACAAGCCGACAACAACGCTGCGCTAACTGCAGTGAATAAAATGGTTTTAATCTTGGCATTTTTCAACATGAAAACTCCCTGTAATGGTATCTTTAAAAATCGGTTAATCTGTGAGCATACTTACTTTCCAAGCCGATTATTATGCATAAAAAATAAACAATTTGAAATATTTTTTTACATTTCATAAGGAACTTTTTGCCCATTCCCTGATTTTTGTTTTACTTATACGACAACAATATTTTCTATTGCCCATAGACACTCAAAAACCAAATTTACCGAGATTTGAAATATTTATTTATCTCAAAACAGATTTATCTAACCCATAGGTTACGCATTTCCTCGCTTAAGATTTCCTGTTTCAAATGCATTGATTTCACCCACACCTTAGCTTTGCTTTCGGGTAGAATACCCCCTTTTACCGACTTCAGGCCGTCTGAAAACATGAGTTCTAAAATTCCTTATCTGCTGCTGGCTTCGGCGGCAATCGTGCTCGACCAAATCAGTAAATTATGGACGCTGGCGAATTTCCGCTATCAGGAACGCGTCAATATCATTCCCGATTTTTTCGATTGGACGCTGGTGTTCAATCCGGGCGCAGCGTTCAGCTTTTTGGCCGATCAGGGCGGCTGGCAGAAGTATTTCTTTTTGACGCTGGCTCTGGTCATCAGCGCGTATTTGTGGCGCGGGATTGCGAAAAACGATTTTGCTCGCTGGGGCAAAATCGGCGCGGCGATGATTATCGGCGGGGCAATCGGCAACGCCAGCGACCGCGTAATTCACGGCCATGTGGTTGATTTTTTACTGTTTTATTGGCAAGATTGGTACTACCCTGCGTTCAACATCGCCGACAGTTTTATCTGCGTGGGCGCGGTGTTGCTGGTATTGGACGGTTTTTCAGGCAAGCATAAGAAAGATAAGCAGGCCGTCTGAAATGCGTAGGATATACATTTACTGCCCGCCTCCATCGGCCGAACCCAAAGCTTGAATATTAAATTGCGTGGGCAACGAGTGCCCACCTTCATCAGCCGAACCGTAAGACTGTCAGATTTAAAATTACGTGGGCAGCGAGTGCCCACCCTACCATTTGACTGACTGTTGATTATTCGGATTGAACCCTGATAAATGCTTTATGTTTTCAGACGGCCTGTAACCATACAAGGCCGTCTGAAACGGAATTTTTCGGAATACACACATGACGAACAAAACCATTATGTTGGCAAATCCACGCGGCTTTTGCGCCGGTGTCGACCGTGCCATCGCGATTGTGGAACGCGCGCTGGAGGAATTCGGTGCGCCGATTTATGTGCGCCACGAGGTCGTGCACAATAAATTCGTGGTGGACAATCTGCGTGACAAGGGGGCGGTGTTTATTGAGGAATTGTCGGAAGTGCCGCCCGGAGCCACGCTGATTTATTCGGCGCACGGGGTGTCGAAAGCGGTGCAGGAAGAGGCGCAACGGCGCGGTTTCCGCGTATTTGACGCAACTTGTCCGCTGGTGACGAAGGTGCATAAGGAAGTGGCGCGCTTGGATGCGCAGGATTATCAGATTATTATGATCGGCCACAAGGGGCATGTCGAGGTGGAAGGCACGATGGGGCAGCTTCCGCCGGGCAAAATGCTTTTGGTAGAAACGGTCGAGGACGTGGCCGCGATGGAAGTTGCCGATCCCGACAAGCTGGCTTATGTGAGCCAGACGACTTTGTCGGTCGATGAAACCAAAGACATCATCGATGCGCTGAACGTGCGTTTTCCGAACATCCGCAATCCGCATAAGGAAGACATTTGCTACGCCACCACCAACCGTCAGAAAGCAGTCAAGGATTTGGCGACGGAATGCGATATTGTGATTGTGGTCGGTTCGCCCAATTCGTCCAACAGCAACCGCCTGCGCGAAGTGGCGGCGGTGCGCGGTGTGGATGCTTATATGGTGGACAATGCAAGTTATTTGCGGCAGGAATGGTTTGAGGGGAAAACCAAAGTCGGCGTCACCGCCGGAGCCTCCGCGCCGGAAGTGTTGGTGCAGGAAGTGCTGCAAACCATTCAATCCTGGGGACACGATACGGTAAGAGAAGGAGAAGGTGCGGAGGAAAGCATTGTGTTCGTATTGCCGAAAGAATTGCGCCGCGAGGGTGAGAACAAGCAGGTTTTGAATAAGGGTTAAGTTACCTTCAATTATAACAGGCCGTCTGAAATATGATCTTTCAGACGGCCTGCGTTAGAAAAAACAGAAGTATAGGCAGTCTGCCCTAAAAAAGCTTACTTAACAACTTAAGTAAGCTTTTTTGGTTTCAAATACTTTCTTGCAAAGGCCGTCTGAAAAAACAGCGTGTCCCCACCGACAAAACTATCCAAACACGCATCAAAATAGTAGAATAAAGCCCTTTATTATTATCTGAATAACACGGCCATGCTGACCTTCCAACAAATCATCTTCAAACTGCAAACCTTCTGGGCCGACCGCGGCTGCACCCTGATCCAACCTTTCGACATGGAAGTCGGCGCCGGCACCTCGCATCCCGCCACCTGCCTGCGCGCACTCGGCCCCGAGCCGTGGTACGCAGCTTATGTGCAGCCCAGCCGCCGCCCGAAAGACGGCCGCTACGGCGACAATCCCAACCGTTTGCAGCACTATTACCAATTCCAAGTCGCCCTCAAACCCGCCCCGGCCGACATCCAAGACCTGTATCTCGACAGCCTGCGCGAACTGGGCATCGACCCGAAAGTCCACGACATCCGCTTTGTGGAAGACGACTGGGAAAACCCCACCCTCGGCGCATGGGGCTTGGGCTGGGAGGTATGGCTCAACGGCATGGAAGTGACCCAGTTTACCTATTTCCAGCAGGTCGGCGGCATCGACTGCTCGCCCGTGCTCGGCGAAATCACCTACGGCATCGAACGCTTGGCCATGTATCTGCAAGGCGTTGAAAACGTATATGATTTGGTGTGGAGCCGCACGCCCGACGGCACGCCCGTCACCTACGGCGACGTGTACCATCAAAACGAAGTGGAACAGTCCACCTACAACTTCGAATACAGCGACGCCGAATGGCTGCTGCGCCAGTTCAACGACTACGAAGCCCAAGCCAAACGCCTGCTCGAACAGGAAGACGCGCAACTTGCCCTGCCCGCCTACGAGCTGGTTTTGAAAGCCGGCCACACGTTCAACCTGCTCGACGCGCGCGGCGCGATTTCCGTTACCGAACGCGCCACCTACATCGGCCGCATCCGCACATTGAGCCGCATCGTCGCGCAGAAATTCGTGGAGAGCCGCGAGAAACTGGGTTTCCCGCTGATTAAGAACAAAGCGGAAGCGGCATAAAGTTTTTCAGACGGCCTGTATCCATATTCAGAAGGCCGTCTGAAAACATGTTCTGCAAGGCGGAATCATTCTACTGCTGCGGTTCGGCAGTAAAAGGCAAATCCGTTCCCTTGTCCGCATATTGCTTTTCAGACGGCCTGTCTGCCGGCAAATGCCTGTCTGAAAACATTTCCAACCCTACTGCATAAACCTTAGCCCATGATAGAAAAACTGACCTTCGGTCTCTTCACCAAAGCCGACACGCACAATTTCATGCGGCTGCTCACTTACGTGAAGCCTTACAAAGCACGCATCATCTGGGCATTGTTTGCCATTGTCGGCGTGGCCGCCACCGAAAGCTATCTGGCCGCCTTTATCGCGCCTTTGGTCAACCAAGGTTTCGCCGCGCCCGCCGCGCCGCCGGAATTAAACGCCGCCAGCGGTATCGTCGCCACCGTGCAAAACTGGAAAAACCAGTTCAACCACATGATTTGGGGTACGGAAAACAAGGTCTGGACGGTGCCGCTGTTTCTGGTTGCCATCGTGTTGGTACGGGGCATCTGCCGCTTCGCCAGCACCTACCTGATGACTTGGGTGTCGGTGATGGCCGTGAGCCATATCCGCCGCGACATGTTCAAACACATGCTCACTCTTTCTTCTGATTACCACCAAAAAAACCCGTCGGGAACGGTTTTGATGAGCATGGTGCAGATGGCCGAACAGTCCATCAGCAACGCCAGCAACGTGTTTATCGTACTGACGCGCGATACGCTGATTGTCATCGGCCTGGTGTGCGTGCTGCTGTATCTAAACTGGCAGCTGAGTTTGGTGGTGCTGCTGATGTTCCCGCTGCTGTCGCTGCTGTCGCGCTACTACCGCAACCGCCTGAAAAGCATCATCTCCAGCGCGCAGCAGAGCATCGGCACGCTGAACAACGTGGTCAACGAAATCCACCAAGGCCACCGCGTAGTGAAGCTGTTCGGCGGGCAAAAGCAGGCCGCCGGCCGTTTCGCCGAAGTCAACCACACCATCGTGCGGCTGGGCAAAAAAATCACGCAGGCCACCGCCGCGCGTTCCCCGTTCAGCGAACTCATCGCCTCGTTCGCCCTTGCCGTGGTGATTTTCATCGCCCTGTGGCAGAGCCAGAAAGGCTACACCACCATCGGCGAATTCATGGCCTTTATCGTCGCCATGCTGCAAATGCTCGGCCCCATCAAAAACCTGGCCAACATCAGCATCCCCATGCAGACCATGTTTCTGGCTTCGGATGCCGTGTGCGGCTTTCTGGACGAACAGCCTGAAACAGACAACGGCAGCAAAACCCTGCAAAACGTATCAGGCCGTCTGAAATTCGAAAACGTGGACGTGCGCTATCAGGCCGACGGCAAAAAAGCCTTGGACAATTTCAGCCTGGACATCCGCGCCGGAGAGCGCGTCGCCCTGGTAGGACGCTCCGGCAGCGGCAAAACCACCGTCGTCAACCTGCTGCCGCGCTTCGTCGAACCCAGCGCTGGCAATATCTTTATCGACGGCGAAAACATCGCCGACCTGAAACTCACCAACCTGCGCGCCCAATTCGCGCTGGTGTCGCAAGACGTTTTCCTGTTCGACGACACCCTGTTCGAAAACGTGCGCTACAGCCGTCCCGAAGCCACCGAAGCCGAAGTCATGGCCGCGCTCGAAGCCGCCAATCTGAAAGACTTGGTGCAGAATTCCCCGCACGGCCTGCACCAGCCCATCGGCGCCAACGGCGGCCAGCTTTCAGGCGGCCAACGCCAACGCGTCTCCATCGCCCGCGCCATCCTGAAAGACGCCCCCATTCTGCTGCTCGACGAAGCCACCAGCGCGCTGGATAACGAATCCGAACGCCTCGTCCAACAGGCCTTGGAAAACCTGATGCACGGCCGCACCAGCATCATCGTTGCCCACCGCTTGAGCACGATTGAGCAGGCTGACCGCATTATTGTGATGGATGAAGGTCATATTGTTGAGCAGGGTGTACATGCAGAGTTAATACGGAAAGGCGGTTACTACGCTGCTTTACAGAAAATACCGAATCAGTAATTCAATAATCCGAATTTTTAATTTCAGGTAAGGGAAAAATAAAATGAAACGCAATCCAACCAGCCTATTGCAAGACGTTAGAAAAAGTTTTGAAAATCATGGAATGGCTGTAGATGAACAATATATCCAACTCATATTGAATCAAGCGAAAGATGTAGATGTTGTATCGTTTGATATTTTCGATACATTGGTTACACGCTTATTTGAATGTCCGATAGATGTTTTTGCCTATGTTGAAAATGTATTGCTGTTTAATGGATATGAAGAATGCGCAGGCTTCGCCAGGCATCGTTTACAAGCGGAAGAAATGGCGAGAAATTTTGCTTGGCAGGAAAGAGGAGCCGAAGAAATATGTATTGATGAGATTTACGCCGCACTTAAGATATTAGTGCCCAATCTTTCTGAAGATTTGATTGTTCTTGCAAAAGAAACTGAAAAGCAAGCTGAAGTGTTGAGCTGTATTGCAGTTTCAGATAATTTGGCACTAATCCAAAAATTAAAAGCTGTAGGCAAAGAGATTATTTTTGTTTCAGATATGTATTTGAAACCTGATGATCTTAATCAAATATTAAAAGCCAATAAGTTAGATTTATATGATTACCTGTTTGTTTCTTCCGAAAACGGAAAAACAAAACATACCGGGAAAATATGGCAGGTAGTCAAAAATAAAATAGGGGATAAGAGCATTCTGCATATAGGTGATAATCAAATTGCCGATGTGGAGATTCCAAAAACCAAGTCAATACAATCATTTCACTACACAAGATTTCTAAATGAAAGAAGGACTGGTGCGAACTTAGATCCGTCACTTATAACTTTTTCTTTATTATCACAAGCGCAAAGATTGCGTAAAAATATTTCTCCAATAGAAAATGAAAATATTATTTGGGAAAACTTAGGCAGTTCTTTAGGCTCGCTGATTTTATACAGTTTTACCGATTGGTTGGAAGAGCAAATCAGAACCAACCAAACCGAACATATTTTCTTTTGTGCGAGAGATGCTCAAGTGATTGAAAAATGCTGGGATTTAAGAAATTTAAATGCAAAAAACAATACGACCTCCAGCTATTTATATGTTTCAAGAAGGGTATTGAGATATTCTTCTTGCTATATTGAGATCGTAAAAAACGGGCGGTTATCAAAAGAATCATTAAATTTTCTCACTCATGAATCTTGCCAAGTTGGAGACAGTTACCGAAAAATATTTAAAGATTTTAATTTGTCTGACGAAGACATATATGCAGCAGGGTTTAAAAAACATTTTGGTAATTTAAACAATACAATCGACTGGAAAAACATAGAACAATTAAAATCTTATATTCAGGAAAACCTGCTTGATTTAATGCTTCCTGCGTTTGAAAAAGTTTTCAAACCGACTGCCGAATATTATAAACAGGAAGGCTTGTTAAGTGAAAACAAGAAAGTAGCGATTGTGGATTTGGGGTGGTCTGGTACGATTCAATTGGCTATTACCAATATTCGGGAATACTTTGGCATTAAAAACAAAGTTTCCGGTTACTACTATGGTTTGTTTAGAGAGCATGTAACCGGTAGGCTTTTCAAAAATGGCGGGATGGAAGCACCATTTTGGCCTAAGTTTTTACGGCAAGATGAGAGAACCGTTTTAGAAAATGCGATTAATCTGTTGGAAAACTTACATTCTGCAAATCACGAAACTACGATAGATTTTGAACTGAAAGACGGTAAATACATACCTGTTTTCAAGGAAGATCAAGGGGATGAATATATAAACAGATTTGACCGGTCGATAAAACGGTTTCAGGAAGCCGCATTGCATGTTATTGGCATTTGGAGTAAAGGCGAAAGTTATCATGGCGTTGAAAGTGCCTGGGTTGGCTTAGAATCAGCAAAATCGGCAATGGCACAAGTATTTTGCTCTCCAAATAAAGAGGAAATAAGTATTTTGGGGCAGATACCGCATGCGCAATTGCATACGCATGAAGTATTTCATACTTTAATTCCCGCAATTCTTCCTAAATCTACGAGTGACGTAGATTTGTATCTGCAAAGAGGAGGATGGCCGGTCGGTGTGATGACTTACTGGAAAAACCAACGCTTGGATATTACTCATCCTCATCTATACGTAAGAGCTAAAAATATGTTTTTAAAATATGAAAAAATTCTTGTAAGTAAATTTTAAGTTAAACGGGAAAATTTAAATGTTTAATAAAAAGTTATATCCCTTTGAATACGATTTGGTATCGCATACAGCCGATACGCTTTCAGACGGTTCTGTTGCCATTATTACGAGAACAAAAAACCGTCCGGTTCTTTTGGCAAGAGCGTTAAACAGCGTGCTTGAGCAAAAATATCACAATTGGCATCTGTACATTGTCAACGATGGAGGAGACAAGCACGCAGTTGATAATTTGGTTGATGTTTATGCCGACCAATTCGGCGATAAAATTACCGTTATCCATAATGAAAAATCACTGGGGATGGAAGCAGCTTCTAATTGTGCCTTCCATCTTGCTAATGAAGAATTTATGGTTATTCATGACGATGACGATTCTTGGCATCCAGATTTTTTATTGGAAACAGTGGCATTTCTCAAGAAAAATCAAAATGCAGTTGGCGTGATTACCAATTGTTTGGTTATTCATGAAGAAATTCATCAAGATACGGTAAAAGAATTAGCTGTTTTCGAATGGGGGTATTGGAAAGATTTGATTGATATCGAAAACCTCATTCAAGGAAATGTTGCCCCGCCTATTTGCCTGTTAATCAGGATGAGCGCAGCAAAAATGATAGGAGGCTATAACGAGTTTTTACCGGTTTTAGGCGATTGGGACTACAACTTACGGCTCTTTCAAGTTGGTGAAATCAAAACGTTAAACAAAAAATTGGCTTATTACCATCACAGACCTAATGCCAATAACGCATACGGAAATTCCGTTATTGCAGGGATAGATAGACATCAGCAATATCAGGTGGAATATAGAAATGCCTTGGCAAGGCAGGCACTCAGAGAATCTCCGAGCAACTATGCTTTATTACATATCTTGCTGCATAAAGCGGAAACAAATAAAAATGACATGATATGGCATATACACAATTCGCGCGGTAATGCAAATATACATAGAGAAGGGCAGGAGGATTTATATGAAATGGTTTATTATTTTTATAAAAAAGTTAAACCATTTAGAGATTTCGCTAGAAAATTAAGGAGTAAACAAAGGGCTATTCGGCAAAGTTCTAAGACGTTGCGCCCTTTTGCACATAAAATCCGGGACTTTATCCGCAAATTACGCGGTAAAAATAAATAAATTTACAATGAGATTAATATTATGACCTCTTCCCTCCTTATCGAACTCCTAACCGAAGAACTCCCCCCGAAAGCCCTCAACACTTTGGGCAACCATTTCGCCGCTTCCGTTGCCGAAGGCTTGGAAAAAGCGCAACTGATTGACGGTGCGCCCGAATTTGCCGCCTACGCCTCGCCGCGCCGTTTGGCCGTGCAGGTGAAAAACGTCAAGCCCGTGCAGGCCGACCAGCAGATTGTGAAAAAAGGCCCTGCGGTGGCCAGCGGCATGAAAGACGGCCGGCCGACCAAGGCTCTGGAAGGCTTCGCACGCGGTGCGGGCGCGAAAATCGAAGATCTGAAAATCATCAGCGACGGCAAGCAGGACGTGTATGCGTACGAGTTTACCCAGCAGGGCAAAGGCCTGTCTGAATTATTGGAAGACATCATCAATCAGGCGGTGAAAAAGCTGCCGATTCCGAAAGTGATGCGCTGGGGCAGCAGCACCTTTACCTTTGTGCGTCCCGTTCACGGCTTGACGGTTCTGCACGGTGCGGACATTGTGAATGCGGGCGTTTTGGGTCTGCAAAGCGGCAACACCACCCTCGGCCACCGCTTCCTTTCAGACGGCCTGATTACGCTTGCGAATGCCGATTCTTACGCCGAACAGATGAGGAACGAAGGCAAAGTCATCGCTTCGTTTGCCGAACGCAAAGCCGCGATTCAGACGGCCTTGAACCAGCAGGCAGGCCGTCTGAACGCCACCGTGGCCGCCGACGAAGCCCTGCTCGACGAAGTGACCGCGCTGGTGGAATGGCCGGTGGTATTGGAAGCCGGTTTTGAGGAGCACTTCCTCGCTGTGCCGCAGGAATGCCTGATTCTGACCATGCAGCAAAACCAGAAATACTTCCCGCTGCTGGACGCAAACGGCAAGCTGATGAACCGCTTCCTGCTGGTTTCCAACCTCGAAACCGCCGACCCGTCGCACATCATTTCCGGCAACGAGCGCGTCTTGCGCGCGCGCCTTTCCGACGCGGAATTCTTCTACAAGCAAGACCAGAAAGCCACGCTCGAAAGCCGTCTGCCGAAACTCTCGCAAGTCGTTTACCACAACAAACTCGGCAGCCAGGCCGAACGCATCGAGCGTCTGGCCGCCATCAGCCGCCACATCGCCGCAAGTTTGGGCGCGGACACCGCCGCAGCCGAACGCGCCACCCGCCTGTCGAAAGCCGACTTGGTGACCGAAATGGTCGGCGAATTCCCCGAACTGCAAGGCACGATGGGCAAATACTACGCGCGTTTGGACGGCGAAAGCGAAGAAATCGCCAACGCCATCGAGCAGCACTACCGCCCCCGTTTCGCCGGCGACGCGCTGCCCGAAGGCAAGGTCGCAACCGCCGCCGCGTTGGCCGACAAACTCGAAACCCTCGTCGGCATCTGGGGCATCGGCCTGATTCCCACCGGCGACAAAGACCCCTACGCCCTGCGCCGCTCCGCCCTCGGCATTCTGCGCATGGTGATGCAGAACGATTTGGACGTGAACGAACTCGTTCAGACGGCCTTTGCCGCATTCCCGCAAGGCCAGCTCAACGAAAACACGCCGTCTGAAGTGGCCGAATTCATGCAGGCGCGCCTGGCCGTCTTGCTGCAAAACGATTACCCGCAAGACATCGTGGCCGCGGTTTTGGCGAAAAAACCGAGCCGTCTGAACGACGTGGAAGCCAAGCTCAAAGCCGTCGCCGCCTTCAAAGCCCTGCCCGAAGCCGCCGCGCTCGCCGCCGCCAACAAACGCGTGCAGAACCTGCTGAAAAAAGCCGACGCGGAATTGGGCGCGGTCAACGAAAGCCTGTTGCAGCAGGACGAAGAAAAAGCCCTGTTCGCCGCCGCCCAAGCCTTGCAGCCCAAAATCGCCGCCGCCGTCGCCCGCAGCGATTTTCAGACGGCTCTGACCAAACTCGCCTCCGTCAAACCACAGGTGGACGCGTTCTTCGACAAAGTGATGGTCATATCCGACCAGCCAGACGTGAAGCAAAACCGTTTGAATTTGCTGAACCAACTGGCGCAGCAGATGAACGCCGTGGCGGATATTGCGCTGTTGGGCGAGTAAGCTATTCTGATGGATTAAATCAACAGCAAAGGCCATCTGAAAGTATTTTTTACTTTCAGATGGCCTTTTAAAATTAAATTTCTAATTGTAAGTAACGAATTGTTTCTTTTACTGGCTCAAGTACTTTTTCTTGGGTATCCAACATTTCTAAAATATCTAGCGGCTTTTCCATACCAATAATTCTTATCTTCTTCACTCTGAAGAATAAATGATGAATTAATAGAACAGTCTCTTATCAACATTACTGCTATTACATCAACCATTGCTTGCGTATAATTTTCAGAAAATTGATATGATTCAAGAGAATAATCTGGTAATTTCGATATTCCAAAGAATTCAGCAAAATCCCGAGCATCAGTCTTATTCTGATAAATACTTTTTGCTAACTTCGAATCAAAGCAGTATATAAACACTCCTAATATAAACAATAACTTAAAACCCCAATCATATCCATCACCAAGTTTATTACCACTATATATCTGGTAAATCTCCAAATGTCTGACAAATGTTTCAACCTCCCTCAAAGATAGCTGGTGGTACTCAATTAAATAACCTATAAGCTCAATAAAGCCTCTCTGATTAAGTCCTGTGCCCGAAAGAGCGGAACTTTGTAAAATCAAATTACAAAAATGACTCTCTGCGGCTAATACCTGTAACTCATTTCTGAAATCCCCACCTTTTTCAGGAAGACTAAAACCATATTTCAAAAACTTATCCAAATACTTTTGTGCATCCACAGCCGCACCGTAACGGTGATGAATCGCCGCATGTAACTGCTGACTGTTGGTTACCAAAACCACTTTCACATTCTCCACATCAAAAACGTGCTTAATCGTTTCCAACATAGCCACGGCGTAATCGGGACGGCAACGGTCAAGCTCGTCGATAAAAAGCAGAATCGGCTTATCTGCCGCAAAACTTTCTAGAGATTTTCTAAGTGCTTCCAAATCTTTTTCTGCTTCAATCTGCTCTTTCAGTAAAATTTCGACTGTTGTATCAATAACTTTATCCGCCAAAGTTTTACCTGCTTCAGAAACACTCTCGGCCATTGATTCCGCATCGGCTTCACTCATTGCTTTTTGAAAATCACCGGCCAAATCATCTGCGCTTTGCCTAGCAATATGTCCTACCACAGCTTTTAATGCTGTTTTAGCAACAAATGCGCCACCCTTCTTAAACTTTCCAATTAAATTTTTCCGTTCAGAAGAAAGCTGGTCGTCTGAATCTTCAGGCGTACAATCTTTAATAATTTGTGCAAGTAATGCCAGTAATGGCTCGCTGCTATGATCGGAACGGAATGCATCCAGATACACGGTTTGATAATCTGGCTTTTCTTCTTTGATTAAAGCTATCAGCTTTTGACAAAACTCGGTTTTTCCCGTCCCCCAACCACCATCAATCACCATTGGTGAAATGTCGATATCCGAAGTCAACAGATTCATCAACTTTTCACCAATCTTCCTTCGCTGGAATTCATCTCTGTCATTAAAACTTAAACTTTGCGTCATCTGTATTCCCTTTCAATGCCGTCTTAAAAATGTTCTTTATGATATAGAGATGATTTGGGATTTTTAAATAGTACAAAGGCCGTCTGAACCTTTTCAGACGGCCTTTATTCCATGCCTACAATTAACTTTACTTTATAAGCAAAACCAAGTGCCCCTACAACCAATGTTCAAACAAAATCCCCCCACAGCGTCTGCATCGCCGCAATCGCCGCCAGCGAAGCGGTTTCGGTGCGCAGCACGCGTGGGCCGAGGGTGACGGATTGGAAACCGGCGGCAAAGGCCTGTTCTTCTTCCGCCGCGCTCCAGCCTCCTTCGGGGCCGACCATGAAAATCAGGCCGTCTGAAGACGGTTGGATTTGGTTCAGTTTTTGTGCGCGGTTCAGGCTCAATAATAATTTGGTTTTTTCAGACGGCATGTTGTTTAAGGCCGTCTGAAAAGACACCAGCGGCAATACTTTCGGTACGGTATTGCGCCCGCTTTGTTCGCACGCGGAAATGACGATTTCCTGCCAGCGTCCGACTTTTTTTTCGGCACGCTCGCCCTGAAGCCGTACGGTGGTGCGCTCGCTGATGACGGGTTGGATTTCGCTCACGCCCAGTTCGACGCTTTTTTGCAGGGTAAAATCCATGCGTTCGCCGCTGGAGACGGATTGAATCAGGGTAATCTTCAGCGGCGATTCATTGTTGCCATTCTCTTCGCGCAACACTTCGGCGCGGGCGCGGCGTTTTTCCAAATCAAGCAGTCGGGCAGGATAGGCATGGCCGTTGCCGTTGAACAAGACGATTTCTTCGCCGGTTTTGAGACGCAAAACATTCAGATGGCGCACAATATTATCAGGCAACTCAATGGTTTGGCCTGTAAGGAGCGGTTGGGCAAGATAAAAGCGGGACATAGTTTTCGGGGTTGTTAACGTATATAATGTCAGGCAGACGCAAGCGTCGGACGGATCGACAATGCCGCCAACGCGGCAAACCGTATTTTAAGCGACCTGCGCATATTTAAGGACAAAAATTGTTACACCGATTGCAAAAACTGGTTCGCCATGTCGCCCAAACGGAAGTCATGCCGCGCTTTCTCAACACGCCGTCGAGCCGTAAAGACGACGGCTCTATGCTCAGCGAAGCGGATTTGGCGGCGCAAGCCGCATTGGCCGCTGCTTTGCCACTGATTATCGACAGCCCGATGATGGGCGAAGAAATGGCGGTTCAGGAACAAATCCGTTTGTGGAACGCGTATTCGGAAAGCGGGCTGTGGGTGGTCGACCCCATCGACGGTACCAATAATTTCATCAACGGCCTCCCGCACTTTGCCATTTCCGTGGCCTATATCCGGAACGGACGCACTCAGCTGGGCGTGATTTACAATCCGGTCAGCGGCGAATGTTTTTATGCCGAACGCGGCAGCGGGGCATTTTTAAACGGCACGCGCCTGCCCTTGCGCCTGACGGAAAAACGCTTGAACGAATCCATCGCCGGTGTCGAAATCAAATACCTGCGTTCGGGCAAACTTTCCAGCCGCATGAATACGCTCGCCCCGTTCGGCACCATCCGCAGCATGGGCAGCAGCACGCTCGACTGGTGCTACCTGGCCTGCGGCCGCTATGACGTGTATGTTCACGGCGGGCAGAAATTATGGGACTATGCCGCCGGTGCGCTGATTTTCGAAGAAGCAGGCGGCTGTCTGGATACTTTGGAGGGCGATGCGTTTTGGAGCGGCGAACATATTTTCAAACGCTCGGTCATCGCCGCGCTTGAGCCGAATCTGTTTGAAAAATGGCTCAAATGGATTCGGCAAAACCAATAAGACCTTTTATCCGGTTTAGTTTTCGCTCAATCCGCACAATTTACTAAAATTATTTCACTTCTTAACAGCATTTAATACTACAAACCGTAAAATAAGCCCTGCTGATTCACACCGCTCTTTTATCCCTTTTGGGCGGTGCAGCAAGTAAGACGTTTTCCCGCAATGTATTGGCCATTCATACTTCTCCCTTGGTATGAATGGTTTTTTTTGTCTTTTTTTTTGGCCATTTTGCTGCTTCAGGATACGCTATTTACATGATAAGTCTTTGAAATCAATATCAACATGAAAATAAGTGTAAAGAATCTGTTATCCAGCCGGCTGCCGGCGATATACTCAAATCGGCACCATTACTCTTTTCACAGTCCGACAACCACCGAAGGAGGCAATACCATGTTAAACGAATACCGCAACATTCTTGTCGCCGTTGACGGCTCGCCGCAGGCGGAAAAAGCTTTTCACAAAGCCGCAGCCATTGCCGTATCCAATCATTCGCGCTTGGTGATTGCGCACATTCTCGACCAGTCGCTGATGCAGCACGCTTCTCTGCTGACTCAAAATTTTCATGACAAACTCGAAACGGAAGCGCAAAAATTATTGGAAGGTTATGCTCTTCATGCCCGTGACAGCGGTGTGGATGACGTCGCCATCCTGATTGAAACCGGCAATCCCAAGCAGCTTTTGTCGGAGGACATTCCTCAACGCGAAAACATTGATCTGATTGTATTGGGTGCCACCGGTCTGAATGCTTTGGAGCGTATGCTGGTCGGTTCGTCTTCTTCCTATATCGTCCAAAATGCCGAAGTGGATGTATTGGTCGTGCGCACGGAATAAGCCTGCCGCATCTTCACAACACCTTGCCGCACCTGAATCTCAGGTGCGGTTTTCTATAAGCAAGGCATCATGATTTTTCAGACGGCATCAGGCTGAAAACACAGGTTGGCAGCGTAACCGTCCCGATTTAGATTTAAATCAATAAGAGGCCGTCTGAATCTGATTATGATAAAACAAGCGGTTGCCCGTATGTTCACGTTTACCAAGGAGACGACACATGAACGCATACAAACACATTCTGGTCGGTATCGACGGTTCGCCCCAAGCGGAAGCGGCATTAGCGAAAGCTGCTGCCATCGCCCGCAGCAACGGAGCGCGGCTCATCATTGTGCACATCGTGGAAGAAATCAAATCCTACCGCGCGGTGGCGTTTGACGACGGCACGCAAATCCGGTTTCAGGATCAGGCGCAGGAATTGGTAAACGGCTATGCCAAACGCTGCGTCGAATCCGGCTGCAAAGACGTGGTCTGCATCGTTGAAAAAGGCAACCCGAAAGCCCTGCTCGCCCTCGATATTCCCCAACGCGAAAAAGTCGATTTGATTGTCACCGGTGCCACAGGCTTAAACGCGTTCGAACGCTTGATGATCGGTTCCTGCGCCGGCTACATCATCGAACATGCGAAAGCCGATGTATTGGTCGTGCGGAATTGACCCGGCACATACAGGCCGTCTGAAACACTTACCGAATCAAGATTCGGGGAAATGCGTTTCAGACGGCCTTCGCTTATACCCGAAAGACACGCGTTAATAACTTCCTGATATTTAGCGGTTTACACCATTTCACATACAATAGGCAGTCTGTTTACTTCATCAGAGGAATTTCTATGACGCAAGCGAGCAAACCTTAGACGGGCATCAACCGTTTTCTCAACATTGTCGAGCGTTTGGGCAACATCCTGCCCAATCCGGTAGTGTTGTTTTTGGCTTTGATTATCGCGCTGCTGCTGTTGTCCGCTGTCGGCGCGTATTTTGACGTCAGCGTGATTGACCCGCGTCCCGAAGGAACGAAAGGACGTGCGGAAGACGGCATGATTCGGGTGGTCAGCCTGCTGAACGGCGAAGGTTTGGCTAGAATCGTCACCCATTTGGTCAGCAATTTCACCGGCTTCGCGCCTTTGGGCACGGCATTGGTGGCCTTGCTCGGCGTGGGCGTGGCGGAAAAATCCGGCCTGATTTCATCGGCCATGCGCGCCATCGTGCTGAATGCGCCGAAACGCTTGGTGACTTTGGCGGTGGTATTTGCCGGCGTGATGTCGAATATCGCGGCGGAGTTGGGCTATGTGGTGATTATCCCCTTGGCCGCGATGGTGTTCTACTCGCTCGGCCGCCATCCTTTGGCCGGTATCGCCGCCGCGTTTTCCGGCGTATCGGGCGGTTACAGTGCGAATTTATTAATCGGCACGGTGGATCCGGTTTTGTCCGGCATTACCCAAGCCTCCGCACAACTGATTGCACCGGACTATACGGTCGGTGCGCAGGCCAACTGGTATTTTATGGCGGCAAGCACTTTTCTGATTTCCGGCCTCGGTTTTCTGATTACCGATAAATTAATCGAACCGCGTTTGGGCGCATACGACAAATCCGAAGGCGACGGCAGCGCGGAAGGCATGAGCATCGAACGTTTGAACGCGCAGGAGAAAAAAGGTTTATGGGCAGCATTTGCCACCGTTTTGGTGCTGGCTGGCCTGATTGCCGCCGTCAGTCTGCCCGAAGGTGCGCCGCTGCGCAATCCGGAAACGGGCGAATTGATGAATTCGCCGCTGATGTCGGGTATTGTGGCTTTGATTTTCGTGTTCTTCGCCCTTTCCGGCTTGGTTTATGGCAAAGTGGCGGGGACGCTGAAAACCAGTTCCGACGTGGTGGACGGCATGGTCAGCTCCATGCGCTCGATGGCGATTTACCTGACACTGATTTTCTTCGTGTCGCAATTCGTCGCCTACTTCGGCTGGAGCAACTTGGGGCCGATTCTGGCGGTAAAAGGCTCGGAATTCTTAAAAGAAATCGGCTTGAGCGGCGGCCTGCTGTTTGTCTTCTTCGTCATCATCTGCGGCCTGATCAACCTGATGATTGCCTCGTCTTCGGCACAATGGGCAGTAACCGCACCCATTTTCGTGCCGATGCTGATGCTGGCGGGCTACGCGCCGGAAATGATTCAGGCGGCCTACCGTATCGGCGATTCGGTCACCAACATCATCACACCGATGATGCCGTTCTTCAGCCTGACCTTGGCCATCGCCATCCGCTACAAAAAAGACGCAGGCGTGGGTACTTTGGTTTCGCTGATGCTGCCCTACTCGATTGCCTTTGCCGTCGGCTGGATGCTTTTGTTCTACGTGTGGGTGTTCGTATTGGGCTGGCCGGTCGGTCCGGGTTCGGCAACGTATTACCAGCCTTGAGGTTTGAGATTTAATTGACAAGGCCGTCTGAAAAAAATCGTAGGTACGGTTAGCCGCCTCAAGCGGCGTAACCGTACGTAACCCTATGAGAACATGTCATGCCGTCTGAAAAAGTTTTAAAAAAACAAATTTCAGACGGCGTTGTCATTTTTATAAAATTTGCAAACACGCATACGGTTACGCCGCTTGGGCGGCTAACCGTACCTGCACTTTCTGACCCGGCAAATACCCACGGAAACACAAAAAGGCCGTCTGAACCTTTTACGTTCAGACGGCCTTTCCTTAGCTCAATAATCTTTCACGATACCGAGATTATTTGCTGCCCCACACTTCATCGACGATGCTGCGGATCAGCGCCAATTTTTTCCATTGATCTTCTTCGGTCAGCTCGTTGCCTTCTTCGGTGGAGGCAAAACCGCATTGCGGGCTGAGGCACAATTGGTTGATGTCGACATATTGCGCGGCTTCTTTGATGCGCTCGATGATTTCTTCTCTGGCTTCCAGTTCGCCGGATTTCGAGGTAATCAAACCCAACACAACCTGCTGGTTTTTAATGAAACGCAGCGGTTTGAAATCGCCGGCGCGATCGCTGTCGTATTCCAGGAAGAAGCCGTCGACATTACAGCCGCCGAACAGAATTTCCGCCACCGGTTCGTAACCGCCGCTGGAGAACCAGGTCGAGCGGAAATTGCCGCGGCAGATGTGCATGGTCACGGCCATGTCTTGCGGCAGGGCGGCGCGGATGTCGTTCAGCACTTTCACATATTTGCGCGCGATGTCGTCCACGTCCAAACCTTGTGCGGCATATTTGGCGCGTTTTTCTTCCGAGCAGAATTCGCCCCAAGAAGTGTCGTCCAACTGCAAAATACGGCAGCCTTCGGCATACAGCGCGTTACCCGCGTCAATGTAGGCTTGGGTAATGTCGGCGAACAAAAGGTCTTCGTTGCCCTGATAGCGTTCGATTAACTGCGGATTCGGCGTGCGCACACAGGTAATCAGGTGCAGCATGCTCGGCGACGGAATAGTGAATTTCACCGGATAATCACCCACTTCGGCTTTCAGGGCTTTGAAATGGTTGATGAACGGATGCACTTTCGGGAATTCGATTTTGTCGGTGATTTTCAGCGTAATCGGACGCATATGGGTTTGGAATTGTGTGCTGTATTCTTCGGCTTCCACCAGTTCCACGCCCAACAGTTCGAACAAAAAGTCCAAGTGCCACCAAGTGCGGCGGAACTCGCCGTCGGTCACGTTCGGCAGGCCGACGGCTTTTTCCTTGGCCACCAATTGGCTCACTTCAGCGTGTTCCACTTGGTGTAGCTCTTCAACCGAGCAATCGCCGCACGCACATTTGCTGCGGGCTTTTTTCAAGGCTTCGGGGCGCAGGAAGCTGCCGACGATGTCGAAACGGAAAGGGGCGCGGTCGCGCAAAGTCGCATTCGGAAAAAGCGTGCTCATGATAATCCTTTTTAGGTAACGGTATGACTAAACGGTTCAGTATAACAGAATCCGTATTTTTCAGACGGCCTGCAAGGTAAAGGCCGTCTGAAAAATCGGCATATTGAAATGAATCGTTTTCATATAAACCAACGAATGCCCTCAAGGCCGACCTGCACGCTTACAGCTTTCCGGCCAAATGTTTGGCAATACGCCAGCCGAACACCATGCCCGGGCCGATGGTGGTGCCGGGGCCGGGGTAAGTGCCTTTGAAGATGGACGCCAAATCGTTGCCGCAGGCATACAAACCTTCGATGGCTTGGCTGTTTTCGTGCAGCACTTGGCCGACGGTATTGCACGCCAGTCCCAAGCTGCCCGCCAAATCGGCCGGCTTGACCGTCAGCGCGTACACCGCGCCTTGGGTAATAAACGGGCGCAGACACGGGTTGGGCTGCACGTTCGCATCGCCGTTGAAACGGTTCATCTTGCTGCTGCCGCGTCCGAAATCGCTGTCTTCGCCCGTGGCGGCCAGTTCGTTGTAACGCGCTACCGTCGCTTCGAGCGTGTCGGGATTGATGTCCAACATCGCGGCCAAATCGCGCAGATTGGCGGCTTTTTTCAGATAACCGCGTTGCAGATAGTGCTGCAAGGATTTGCCGCCCGGCATGATGAAGCCCAAGCCGTATTTGTTCACAAACGCATCATCGACAATCAGATAAGCCGGCAGCACCGCTGCGCCCTGCTCTTGGCTGCGGCGGATTTGCGCGCTGGAAAAATCGTGGTAGGAATTGCTTTCGTTGACAAAGCGTTTGCCGTCGGGCAACACCGCCAGCAAGCCCGGTTTGGCGCGGTCGAGAATGATGTGCGGCCACATCGCTTGGTAGCCGTCGTCGAGCTTGTTGTAGGAAGTCGGGAACCACAAAGCCGGATTTTCCTGATTGGCCAAGGCCGCACCGACGGCGGTACCGGCCTGAATGCCGTCGCCCGTGTTGCTTTCGGGGGCGTAAGAATCGGGCGTACCTTTGGGAAAAAACCGTTCGCGCAAGGCTTGGTTATGGCCGACGCCGCCTGTCGCCAAGACCACGCCTTTTCGTGCGCGGATTTCGGTTTCCACGCCGTTTTGTTTCACCACCGCACCGACGACCCTGCCCGCTTCCAACGTCAGGCGCACCAGCGGCGATTCGAACCACACCGGCACTTGGTGCTTCATCAGGCTGTAATACAGCCGCCCCACCAGCGCATTGCCCATCACCAGACGCGTGCCGCGCTTGAATTTCAGACGGTCTTTGAAATACGGCAGCACCACTTTCATCGTGGTTTTGAAATTGTCCGCGCTTTTGAACGGATTGAGCAGCGCATCCAATTCGCTGCGGTTGACCATCATACCGCCCAAACCCATAAACTCGCGGCGCGGCGGCAGCACACGGTCGAAATCTTTGCCCAACACTGCCGCTTCGAACGGCACGGGCGCAAGCGCGCGGCCGCCGTAGGCTTCGCCCGGCAGGTTGCCGATATAGTCGGGGTGTGCTGTGGCGGCAACGAATTTCACGTCGGTGTGTTCGTCCAATTCCTTAATCATCTCGGGACCGGATTGCAGAAACGCCTCGCGCAAATCGTCTCCGCCGCGACCGGCGCAGACATGGCTTAAAAACGTGCGTGCATCATCAACCTTATCCGGCACACCGGCCTTGTCGCTCAAATGCGTACCCGGCACCCACGTCGTGCCGCCCGAAGTCGCGGTAATGCCGCCCACATACGGTGCTTTTTCACACAATAAAACATCCAAACCTTCGCGCTTGGCCGTCAGCGCAGCGGTCATACCGGCCGCACCGCCGCCGATAACCAATACATCTACTTGTTTTACCATGATTTATTCTCCGATTTGAATTGGGTTTTCAGACGGCCTGTGCAGCCGCCAAACGCGCAGACATTATCCGTGCGCAATAATGTACAAAGCAGACTCAGGCCGTCTGAAAGGGTTTTTCTGAATGTTCGGACGGCACCGCATTGCTCGAAAACAAAGGTTCCAAACGGCGGGCAGCGAGTGCCCCCTGCCGCAAATATCTATTTGAACTCGGTTTTCAGACGGCCTTTACCGCCGCAAGATGTGAAATATTGCCCGTGCAGAATCCTGTACACAAACGGTTAAGGCCGTCTGAAAGCCGTTCTTCCGAATTTTTCAGACGGCGTTGCCTGCTCTTTCAAACCGTAGGCAACGCGTGCCTGCCTACCGAAAACGGATAAATCAGGCCGCATAATATTTTCAGACGGCCTGTTCCGACAAAAGGCCGTCTGAAACTTATTTTTCCAGCAAAAAATCCACCATCAAATCGCGCACACTTTCAAACATGTCCATGCCGGTAGATGTGCGGCAGCCGGCTTGTTGCGCGCGGGCAATCCATGCGGTCAGCGCAGGCGTGGTTACTACGTCGCCGACGAACATGTCCGCGGTCAGCTTGTCGCCGTCAAACGGCAGCGGATCGCCCTCGCTCATCCCCATCGGCGTGGCGTTGACGACAATGTCAAAACCCGTCGGGTCGGTGGTTCCGGCATAGACTTTGCCCAAACCCAAGCCGTTTAGCCGCTCAATCAGACCGTCGCGGCGTGCTTGGTCGGTTTCGACAATGGCCAACTCGCTCACGCCCGCCGTCAAAATCGCGTACGCAATCGCCGTGCCTGCGCCGCCCGCACCGGCCAAAACCGCTTTTTTGCCCTGCAATTGCGCGCCGTTGCGCTGCAAAGCCTCGACCTGCGCCTGACCGTCGAACATATCGCCCAGCCATTTGCCGCCGTCGCGCCGCACGCAGTTGGTGGTATGCAGGAAACGCGCCGCGTCGGACAAGTCGTCGCACAAATCGGCAAACGCGATTTTGTGCGGCACGGTAATCATCAGGCCGTCGACGTTTTTCATTTTTTTGATGCCTTCGAAAAACGCGGCCAAATCCTCGGGTGCAACGTGCGCCGGGATGCACACCGCATTCAAACCTTTGTTTTGAAACGCTTCCGTGACCAGACTCGGGGATTTCACCTGCGCAATCGGGTCGCCGATGACATAATAAATCCGGGTCGAACCGTTTAACTGGACCTCCATAAAATCTCCTTTGACAAAATGTAGTTTTATGTAGTCGAAAAAAGTCTAGCGTAACTTTGGAAGGCAAACCAGTTCATATTGTGCATAGGTGAAATCACAAAACCGTGAATACTGGCGTAAGGCCGTCTGAAAACCCTGCGTCTTTTCAGACGGCCTGAAGCCTTAAACAGAGGTTTTCAAATCCAAGCAGGAAATGCCGTTTTGCTTTACAATACGCCGGTTAAATTTTACTGATTCCCATCGCAGCAATGAACGAGCAGACTCCCGTTTCCCCTATCCAGTCCGACCACCTGATTCTCGGCCGCTACGCCGAACGCGCCTATCTCGAATACGCCATGAGCGTGGTCAAGGGGCGTGCGCTGCCGGAGGTTTCAGACGGCCAGAAGCCCGTGCAGCGGCGCATTCTGTATGCGATGCGCGATATGGGGCTGACGCACGGGGCGAAGCCGGTGAAGTCGGCGCGCGTGGTCGGCGAGATTTTGGGCAAATACCATCCGCACGGCGACAGTTCGGCCTATGAAGCGATGGTGCGCATGGCGCAGGATTTCACGCTGCGCTATCCGCTGATCGACGGCATCGGCAACTTCGGTTCGCGCGACGGCGACGGTGCGGCGGCGATGCGTTATACCGAGGCGCGGCTCACGCCGATTGCAGAGCTTTTGCTCTCTGAAATCAATCAGGGAACGGTGGATTTCGTGCCGAACTACGACGGCGCGTTTGAAGAACCGGTTCACCTGCCCGCGCGGCTGCCGATGGTGCTGCTCAACGGCGCGAGCGGCATTGCGGTGGGCATGGCGACGGAAATTCCGTCGCACAATCTGAACGAAGTGACCCAAGCCGCAATTGCGCTGTTGAAAAAGCCGTCGCTGGAAACCGCCGATTTGATGGCCTACATTCCCGCGCCCGATTTTGCGGGCGGTGGCCAGATTATCACGCCGGCCGCGGATTTGCGGCAGATGTACGAAACGGGCAAAGGCAGCGTGCGCGTGCGTGCGCGTTACGAAATCGAGAAGCTGGCGCGCGGCCAATGGCGTGTGATTGTGCACCAGCTTCCGCCCGGCACGAGCGCGCAGAAAATTCTGGCGGAAATCGAAGAGCAGACCAATCCGAAGCCGAAAGCGGGCAAGAAGCAGCTCAACCAAGACCAGTTGAACACGAAAAAGCTGATGCTGGATCTAATCGAAAAAGTGCGCGACGAGAGCGACGGCGAACACCCCGTGCGCTTGGTGTTCGAGCCGAAATCCAGCCGCATCGAGCCGGAAAACTTCGTCAACACGCTGATGGCGCAAACCTCGCTCGAAGGCAATGTTTCCGTAAACCTCGTGATGATGGGTCTGGACAACCGCCCCGCGCAGAAAAACCTGAAAACCATTCTGACCGAATGGCTGGAATTCCGCACGGTCACGGTCACACGCCGTCTGAAATTCCGCCTGAGCCAAGTGGAAAAACGCATCCACATTCTCGACGGGCGCATGATTGCGTTTCTGCACATCGACGAAGTCATCCGCGTGATCCGCGAAAGCGACGACCCGAAATCCGACCTGATGACCGCGTTCGGCCTGACCGAAACCCAAGCGGAAGACATTCTCGAAATCCGCCTGCGCCAGCTTGCGCGTTTGGAAGGTTTCAAACTCGAAAAAGAACTGAACGAGTTGCGCGAAGAAGAAGGCCGTCTGAAAACCCTGCTCGGCGACGAAAACGAGAAGAAAAAGCTCATCATCAAAGAGATGCAGGCCGACATGAAACAGTTCGGCGACGAACGCCGCACGCTGGTTCAGGAAGCCAGCCGCGCCACGCTCACGCAGACCACCGCCGACGAACCCGTTACCATCATCCTGTCGAACAAAGGCTGGATACGCAGCCGCGCGGGACACAACCTCGACCTGAGCCAGACCGCCTTCAAAGAAGGCGACGGCCTGAAGCAGATTATCGAAGGCCGCAGCGTGTGGCCGGTGGTGGTGCTCGACACCCTCGGCCGCACCTACACGCTCGACACCGCCGAAATTCCCGGCGGACGCGGCGACGGCGTGCCGCTCACGTCGCTCATCGAACTGCAAAACGGCGCGCAAATAGCCGCCGTGCTTACCGGCCTGCCCGAACAGCACTACCTGCTCGCAGGCAGCGGCGGCTACGGCTTCATCGCCAAACTCGGCGACATGACCGGCCGTGTGAAGGCAGGCAAAGTGGTAATGACGCTCAAAGCCGGCGAAACCGTGCTGCCGCCCGTACCCGTGTTCGCCGTATCGCTCATCAACCCCGACTGCAAAGTCGTGCTCGCCACCAGCAAACCGCGCCTGCTCGCCTTTCCCATCGGCGAACTCGAAGTCATGGCCAAAGGCCGCGGCTTACAGCTCATCAGCCTTTCAGACGGCCTCAAACTCGAACACGCCGCCGTAATGACCACTTCCGAATTCATCGTGGAAAGCACCGGCAAACGCGGTGCGGCGCATCAGGAAAAACTGCGCATCTGCGACATCGAAAACAAACGCGGCAGAAAAGGCAAGGTGCTGGAACTGTCGGGCCGGTTGGACGGGATTAAGGAAGCATCGTAAGACAGGCCGTCTGAAACCGTTGCCCGCCGGCAACCCATATCATAAATAAAGCATCTTACCCGGGCGAAAACGGCGGGTTTCATGTAAAATCATGATATTCTAGAGTAATACGGACCGCATCTTGGCCGGCCAAACGCGCCGGACAAAGCGCAAACCCGGCAGCCCGAAGGAGACTGCCCGTAATTTCTTATCAATATTTACAATGATAACAATAAATTAAGGCGTACTGATAATGACAAAATTCAGTCATCAGGAACTAGACAACCTGAACGAACGCATTCCGGGACTCATCAATGTCGCCCGCATTGTGATTGTGCTGTCGCTGTTGGTTTTCCAAGTCTTGGGGGCATACAGCGGCATCAAAATGGAACACATGGCTTTTCCGACCATCGAGTTTTACAGTTGGGCGGCTCTGTATTCCTTTTTGATTTTCCTCTCGGTTTTCCGCCCCGACTGGCAATGGCAATCCTTAGAACTGCCCAACGCCAGCGCGGTAGTCGACATCTCCATGATGATGATTTTGGTCTACATCGCCGGCGGGCTGAATTCCGGCTTTGCCATTTTGGTGCTGCCTTTCATCGCCACTTCCTGCCTGCTCAGCTACGGTCATTATCCGATGCTTTACGCAGGCTATGCCTCGCTTTTGTTTGTCATACTGCTTTTCCTGGACGGCGGCATCAGTTTCGCACCGCTGGCTTGGGAAAGCGAAACGGCCACCAAATGCATTTTGTTGATCGGCGCCAGCTATCTGGTGGCGACGCTCACGTCGTTTGCCGCCAAATATCTCGAGCAGGCCACCGAATCGGCCAACAAACACCAGCTTGCCTACCGCCGCATCAGCGGTCTGAACCGGCTGGTATTGAACCGCGTGCAGGAAGCGGTGATTGTGATCGATGCCTCCCAACGGATTTGGCTCTTCAACAAACAGGCCAAAAACTACTTTCCGAGCCTGGCCGTCGACCAGCAGGAATTCGTTTTCGGCGAATTGGTTTCGCGTTGGCAATACCAGCCCGACAAAGCCTTTGAAACCGACATCCACATTTTCCAACACGCCATGCACGTGCGCGCCGTCCCCCTGATTCAGGAAGAAACCGAGCTGCTGATGCTGTATGTGCGTTCGCTGCGCGAAGTGGCCGCCGAAGCCATGTCCACCAAGCTCACTTCGCTGGGGCAGCTTACCGCCAATCTGGCGCACGAAATCCGCAACCCGATGTCGGCCATCCGCCTCGCCAGCGATTTGCTCCAGGACGGCGAAGACACCGACCCGGTAAAAGCCAAACTTTACGGCATCATCGACAGCAACATCCAGCGCATCGACAAAATGCTGGAAGACATTTCCCTGCTCAACAAGCGCGACAGCATCAGCCGCGAGCCGATACACCTGATGAAATTCTGGCTCGGCTTCAAGCAGGAATTCACCTTGAACAATCCCGCCGCCATCGGCTGCCTGCGCATGAACATGGACGGCTCCAACCTGACGGTTTTGTCCGATTCAATGCACCTTCAGCAAATCATGTGGAATTTGTGCAACAACGCATGGCGTCACAGCCGTCAGGACGAAAACGCCATTACCGTGTTAATCCGCCCCAGCGGCCGGATGCACATTTCGATTGTGGTGGCCGACAACGGCAAAGGCGTGCCGCCCGAAGTGCGCAACCATTTGTTCGAGCCTTTTTACACCACTGAAAAACACGGCACCGGCTTAGGGTTATACGTTGCCCGCGAACTGGCGCACGCCAACTTGGGGCAGCTGCACTACCACCCCGAAATGAACGGTTTTGAACTGATTTTACCGAAGGACAGCAATGAGTAAGCTGCAAGATCCCGTTTTAGTTGTCGATGACGAAGCCGACATCCGCGACCTGATGGAAATGACCCTGATGAAAATGGGGTTGCGCGTGGAAACCGCCGAAGGCGTGGAACAGGCCAAAGACAAGCTCGACAACAACGATTATTCGCTGGTATTGACCGACATGCGTATGCCCGACGGCTCGGGTTTGGAGGTCGTGCAATACATCGACGAACTCATGCTTGACACGCCTGTCGCCGTGATTACCGCCTACGGCAATGCCGACCAAGCCGTCGAAGCCCTGAAAGCGGGCGCATTCGATTACCTGCAAAAACCGATTACCCTGTCGCAACTGCGTTCGCTGGTCAAGTCGGCGGTTTCCGTATCCGACAATGTCGAAGATACCGCCCCGCCTCCGCCGAAAGCGACGCCTGCCCCCGTCTCCGCCGCCCTGAACAAAAGCCCTGCTCCGGCCGCCGTACCGGCCAAGCCGCCTGCGCGCGATTTGAACAAACCATTCTCTGTACCCGAAGGTTTGCGCAGCATCAAAGAACGTTTCGTTGCGAGCGAAAACGCCGCCAACGATGCACCGCAATTGGGCGGCGAAGCTGATATGCCGCGTCTGCTGGGCACTTCGCCGCAGATGGTCGAAGTGCGCCACCTCATCCGCCGTCTGGCACGCAGCAACGTGCCGGTTTACATCGCCGGCGAATCCGGTACCGGTAAAGAACAGGCCGCGCGTACCATCCACGAGCTTTCCGAACGTGCAGACAAGCCCTTTATCGCCGTCAACTGTGGCGCGATTCCCGAAAACCTGATGGAAAGCGAGTTTTTCGGCTACAAAAAAGGCAGCTTTACCGGCGCCGACCAAGACCGTTTGGGCTTTTTCCAACACGCCGACGGCGGCACGCTGTTTCTCGACGAAGTGGCCGACCTGCCGCTGGCCATGCAGGTCAAACTCCTGCGTGCGATTCAGGAGAAAGCCGTGCGCCGCATCGGTGACGCCCGCGAAACCTTCGTCGACGTGCGCATCGTCTGCGCCACCCACAAAAACCTCGAAGCCCTGGTCGAAAGCGGCGCATTCCGCCAAGACTTGTTCTACCGCCTGAACGTCGTTTCGCTGAAAATGCCGCCCCTGCGCGAAATGCGCGAAGACTTGGGCGCGCTGATTCTGTATCTGCTCTACAAACACCGCCACGGCGACCAAACCTACAAGCTCAGCTCCAAAGCACAGGAAGCCCTGCTGCATTACAGCTATCCGGGCAACTTCCGCGAACTGGAAAACATACTCGAGCGCGCCGTCGCCCTGACCGTCGGCACCATCATCCAACTGGACGATTTACAGATCCACAATACCCCGGCCAATGAAACGCCAAGCGGACACCATACCCTTTCGGTAACAGACATCGCCGATTCTGTGACCGAAACTCCGCTGGAACATGCACCCTTGCCGCCGTTTGACCCACGCACCATGCAGATTCAGGATTATCTCGACCAAATCGAGCGCGACATCATCCTGCAAGCCTTGGAACAAACCCGCTACAACCGCACGCAGGCCGCCAAGCTTTTGGGCATCAGCTTCCGCTCGATGCGCTACCGGATGGAACGCTTGGACATCAACTAAACCCTTTCAGACGGCCAAGACTTTGCAAAGCGGAAAGCCGTCTGAAATATCAGGACAGAAAATAATGTAGGGTGGGCACTCGCTGCCCACGCAACCAGAATCGGAAAAAACGTATTGCCAAAGTGACAAAACCTGAGAAACCTACTTCTGTTTCAAAAACAAGGCCATCTGAAATTCATCAGGACAGAAAATATAGTCGTTTGAGATAGAAATAAGACAAGGCGACAGCAGCCGCCATGTACAACCCCGTGCATAAGGAGCCGGCAACGCTGTATTATTTTTATTTCAAACGACTATCATGTAGGGCGGACAACCGCCACCCATACAGTCGGGATGAAAAAACGCACCTTTCCAAACCAATCCGACCTGCCGAATCCGCCGCTGCACCGAAAACCACCGACTGCCGTCTGAAATACCGACATCCCAATCCAATTTTCAGACGGCCTGAGACCTTGTAAAACTCAATTTAAACCTGAAAAGCCATGCCCGTCATTCCCGCGCAGGCGGGAATCCAGAATTTTAACTTGCTGCAATCTCTAAATATTTCTGAAACCGATAAGTCTGGATTTCCGCCTGCGCGGGGGAGCGTAGCGGACTTGCGCGGCTAATGACGGATTAGAGATTTCTGAATACTTTCGGGTTTTACAAAAGTCTCGGCCTTTCCAACGACAAATACCGTCTGAAACCATGACCCTGATCCACTTCACTGATTCCGCCTCCGAATCCGTGCACGAACGTGCGCAACAATTTGGTTTGACTGTTACCGAAGTCCTGCCCGACAGCGGCGAATACCTGCTGGCCGATTCAGACGGCATCAGCTTGTGCCGCGCAGGAGAAAAAGGCCGCGTCCAAGTCGATTTCACCGGAGGAGCCGCCCGCCACCGCCGCACCCAAGGCGGCGGCGAACTCATCGGCAAAGCCGTCAACCACACCGCCGCCCCGACCGTATGGGATGCGACCGGCGGATTGGGGCGCGACAGCTTCGTCTTGGCCTCTTTGGGTTTGAACGTCCGCACATTCGAGCAACACCCCGCCGTCGCCTGTTTGCTTTCAGACGGCCTCGACCGTGCCCTGCAGCATCCCGAAACCGCCGACATCGCCAAGCGGATTACCCTGCATTTCGGCAATGCGGCCGTACTCATGCCGCAAATCGCGCAAACCGCCGGCCGCCCCGATGCGGTTTATCTCGACCCCATGTATCCCGAGCGGCAGAAATCCGCCGCCGTCAAAAAAGAAATGGCCTACTTTCACGGCTTGGTCGGCATGGCGCAAGACGAATCCGCCCTGCTCAAAGCCGCCTGCGCCGTTGCAAAAAAACGCATCATCGTCAAACGTCCGCGCTTAGGCGGATTTCTCAACGGCCAAAAGCCGGCCTACCAGTATTCCGGCAAAAGCACGCGTTTCGATGTTTACCTGCCGGACAATCCCGCAAATATTTAAAAATATTTAGATTTTTTAAAAACATAAACTTATTCAACAATTGCCGCCGTCATTGACCCCATTATTTGCGGCGTGAGAAAAGTCTTGCAAAAATATCAGGCCGTCTGAAAACTTTCAGACGGCCTTTGTCATACCTGGAAATCAGGCTGAAACCTTTGCAAAACTCAACTTAAACCAAAAGATCTATTTCCGTCATTCCCGCGCAGGCGGGAATCCAGACTTATCGGTTTCAGAAACATTTAGAAATTACAGCAGGTTAAAATTCTGGATTCCCGCCTGCCCAGCTCATGACGGATTAGATTTTTGAATATTTCGGGTTTTGCAAAAGTCTCGGTTTTTAAATAAAAATCAAGCAAATAACAAGGCCGTCTGAACATTTTCAGACGGCCTTATCGTTTTCAAACCACAAAAATCAATCGAACAAATCGCCCAATTTATCTAAAAACGATTTTTTGCGCGGCGTTTGGCTGCGGTCGAGTCCGGTGGAGATTTTCTCAAACTCTTCCAACAATTCTTTCTGACGGTCGGTCAGGTTCACCGGCGTTTCGACGACGACGTGGCAGTACAAATCGCCCGTCGCGCTGGAACGCAGCGATTTGATGCCCTTGCCTTTCACACGCATACGGCGTCCGGTTTGGGTTTCTTTCGGAATATTGAGTTTGACTTTGCCGTCCAAAGTCGGCACTTCGACTTCGCCGCCGAGTGCGGCCACGGCGAAGCTGATGGGCAGTTCGCAATGCAGATCCAAGCCGTTGCGCTCGAAGATTTTGTGTTCTTTCACGCGTACGTTGACGTACAGATCGCCCGCAGGCGCACCGTGTTGTCCCGGTTCGCCCTCGCCGCTCAAGCGGATGCGTTGGCCGTCGTCGATACCTGCCGGAATATTGACTTCAACGGTTTTGCTGGTTTTGGTACGGCCTTCGCCGCGGCATTTGACGCACGGATCTTTGATTTCCTTACCCGTTCCGTGGCAGGTCGGGCAAGTCTGCTGCATTTGGAAAATGGCTTGGCGGATGTGTACCGTGCCGCTGCCGTGACAGGTGGAACAGGTGCTGGCCGACGTACCCGGTTTCGCGCCGCTGCCGTGACACACGTCGCATTCTTCGTAAGTCGGGATATTGATGCGTTTTTTAATGCCTTTGGCGGCTTCTTCCAACGTGATTTCCACGCCGACCTGCAAATCCGCGCCCTGATAATTCGGCTGCCGGCCGCCGCCCGCACCGCCGAACATCTGACTGAAAATATCGCTGAAATCAAATCCCTGCGCACCGCCGAATCCGCCGCCAAAACCGCCAAAACCGCCGAACCCGCCCGCACCCGCGCCTGCCTGTTCGAACGCGGCATGACCGTATTGGTCGTACATGGTACGTTTTTCCTTATCGGAAAGCGTGTCGTAGGCTTTTTGGATTTCCTTGAATTTTTCTTCCGCTTCTTTGTTGTCGGGATTGCGGTCGGGATGGTATTTCATCGCCAGCTTGCGGTAGGCTTTTTTAATGTCGTCTTCGCTCGCGCTGCGCGCCACACCGAGGGTTTCGTAAAAGTCTTTATTGCTCATAATCTTAGTAGTGGAAATGGATAAGTGTTAAAACTGGTGTGCAGATATGGGCGGCGGCGCAAATCTCAAGGGGATAAAGGGAAATAAAAAGCCGTCTGAAAATATTTTCAGACGGCTTTTTATTTATTGGGAAAACGCCGCAAACTGCCGACAATCCGACCGATAAACTGCTATAATTTCACGTTGATTTTTTATTTTTCCAACGTAAAGCAAACGAATCATGCAAGAACAATACCAACCGTCCGCCATCGAACCGGCGGCGCAAGCGAAATGGGACGAAGCCCGTATTTTCAACGTTGCCGAAGACACGTCCAAGCCGAAATACTACTGCCTGTCCATGTTCCCCTACCCCAGCGGCAAGCTGCACATGGGGCATGTGCGCAACTACACCATCGGCGACGTATTGAGCCGCTTCAAGCTGCTCAACGGTTTCAACGTGATGCAGCCGATGGGTTGGGACGCGTTCGGTATGCCGGCGGAAAATGCGGCGATGAAAAACAACGTCGCCCCTGCCGCATGGACGTATGACAACATCGAATACATGAAAACCCAGCTCAAGAGCTTGGGTTTTGCGATTGACTGGGATCGCGAAGTCGCCACCTGCACGCCCGAATACTACCGCTGGGAGCAATGGCTGTTTACCAAGCTGTTTGAAAAAGACATCGTTTACCGCAAAAACGGCACGGTGAACTGGGATCCCGTCGATCAAACCGTCTTGGCCAACGAGCAGGTGATTGACGGGCGCGGCTGGCGTTCGGGCGCAATCATCGAAAAACGCGAAATCCCGATGTATTACTTCAAAATCACCGATTACGCCGAAGAGCTGCTGGCCGACTTGGACAAGCTGGAGCATTGGCCGGAACAGGTCAAAACCATGCAGCGCAACTGGATCGGCAAATCGCGCGGCATGACCGTGCGCTTCGCTGTGGCCGACGACAGCAAAACCGGTTTGGAGGGCGATTACGCGCAGTTCCTGCAAGTCTATACCACCCGCCCCGACACGCTGATGGGCGCGACTTATGTGGCTGTGGCCGCCGAGCATCCGTTGGCTACTGCCGCCGCTGCCGATGTGCCGCAACTGCAAGAATTTATTGCCGAATGCAAAGCCGGCTCGGTTGCCGAAGCCGACATGGCGACCATGGAAAAACGGGGTATGCCGACCGGCCGCTACGTCATCAATCCGCTCAACGGCGAAGAATTGGAAGTGTGGATTGCCAACTACGTTTTATGGGGCTACGGCGACGGCGCGGTGATGGCCGTGCCTGCGCACGACGAGCGCGATTTCGAGTTCGCCAACAAATACGGCCTGCCGATTAAACAGGTGATTGCGGTGGGCGACAACGAGTTCGACGCAACGCAATGGCAGGACTGGTATGCCGACAAAGAAACAGGCCGTCTGAAAAACAGCGGCGAATTCGACGGCATGGATTTTCAGACGGCCTTCGACAAAATCGGCGAAAAACTGCAAAGCCTGAACGCGGGCGAACCGAAAACGCAATACCGCCTGCGCGACTGGGGCATCTCGCGCCAACGCTACTGGGGCTGTCCGATTCCGATTATCCATTGCGAAAGCTGCGGCGACGTGCCCGTACCCGAAAAAGACCTGCCCGTCGTCTTGCCGGAAAACGTCGTGCCCGACGGCATGGGTTCGCCTTTGGCCAAAATGCCCGAGTTTTACGAAACCGAATGCCCTTGCTGCGGCAAACCCGCCAAGCGCGAAACCGACACCATGGATACGTTCATGGAATCGAGCTGGTATTTCTTCCGCTATATGTCGCCCAAATTTTCAGACGGCATGGTCGCACCCGAAGCCGCGGATTACTGGGGCAGCGTCGATCAGTATATCGGCGGCATCGAACACGCGATTCTGCACCTTTTGTACGCGCGTTTCTTCACCAAGCTCATGCGCGACGAAGGCCTGGTCAAGGTGGACGAACCGTTCGAACGCCTGCTGACGCAAGGCATGGTGGTGTGCGAAACCTATTTCCGCGAAGGCGCAAACGGCAGCAAAGACTGGATTAATCCGGCCGATGTCGATGTGCAGACCGACGAAAAAGGCCGCCCCGTATCCGCCACGCTCAAGGCCGACGGTCAGCCCGTCCAAATCGCCGGCGTGGAAAAAATGTCGAAATCGAAAAACAACGGCGTTGACCCGCAGGAACTGATTGAGGCCTACGGCGCGGATACCGCGCGCCTGTTCATGATGTTCGCCGCCCCGCCCGAGCAGTCTTTGGAATGGAGCGATTCCGGCGTGGAAGGCGCGCACCGCTTCCTGCGCCGCCTGTGGCGCACCGTGTTCGAATACCTGAAACAGGGCGGCAGCGTCGCCGCGTTCTCCGGCAGCCAAGAAGGCTTGAACAAAGAGCTGAAAGAATTGCGCCACAAGCTGCACAGCACCATCGCCAAAGTCAGCGACGACTACGGCCGCCGCCAGCAGTTCAACACCGCAATCGCCGCCGTGATGGAACTCTTGAACCAGTTCGACAAAACCGATACCTCGGGCGAGCAAGGCCGCGCCGTGGCGCAGGAAGTGCTCGAAGCCGTTACCCGCCTGCTGTGGCCGATTGTGCCGCACATCAGCGAAGCCCTGTGGAGCGAATTGAACGGCGCGAAACTGTGGGACGCAGGCTGGCCGCAAGCCGACGAAGCCGCGCTGGTCAAATCCGAAATCGAAATCATGGTGCAGGTCAACGGCAAACTGCGCGGCAAAATCACCGTCGCCGCCGACGCGCCGAAAGACCAAATCGAAGCCGCCGCACTCGCCAACGAGGGTGCAGTGAAATTCATGGAAGGCAAACAGCCGAAAAAAGTGATTGTCGTGCCGGGTCGTTTGGTCAACATCGTGGTGTGATGTCCGGCAGTTTTTGAGACGGGTTGATGCCCGCAAACGGAAAGGCCGTCTGAAATTTTTCAGACGGCCTTTCCCATGTCTCCAATCATGTTTGGCATTCGCAACGACGTCAAATTTGCCCAATCCGCCCACTCCATAGCGAAACGCATACCGGCCATAAAAGGCCGTCTGAACGGTACGGCCAACATTCCGCCTTTCACTTTCACCCGTTTCAGACGGCCTTTTTTGTCGGTATCCGCTATAATAAATCCTTTTTTTCAGACGGCCTTCAGCCCCAAAAAACCATGAACATCACCCGAATCATCGCCTCCGAACTCTCCGCCACCGTTTCCCAAATCCAAGCCGCCGTCGATTTGCTTGACGAAGGCGCGACCGTGCCGTTTATCGCCCGTTACCGCAAAGAAGCCACGGGTGGGCTGGACGACACGCAGTTGCGCACGCTGGCCGAGCGTCTGCAATATCTGCGCGAACTCGAGGAGCGCAAGCAAACCGTGCTGAAAAGCATTGAAGAACAAGGCAAGCTTTCAGACGGCCTGCGCGAGCAAATCGAAGCCTGCGACAACAAAACCGCGCTGGAGGATTTGTACTTGCCCTACAAACCCAAACGCCGTACCAAGGCACAAATCGCACGCGAAAACGGTTTGCAGCCGCTCGCCGATGCGCTGCTGGCCGAGCAGCCGCAAGACCCGGAAACCGCCGCGCAAGGCTACCTGAATGAGCAAGTGCCTGATAGCAAAGCCGCTTTGGACGGCGCACGCGCCATTCTGATGGAGCAGTTCGCCGAAGATGCCGAACTCATCGGCCGCCTGCGCGACAAGCTGTGGGCAGAAGCGGAAATCCATGCGCAAGTGCTTGAAGGCAAAGAAAACGACGGCGAAAAATTCAAGGATTATTTCGACCACCGCGAACCCGTGCGCACCATGCCCAGCCACCGCGCGCTGGCGGTTTTGCGCGGCCGCAACGAAGGCGTGCTGACCGTCGCGCTCAAATATCAGCCCGATGAAACGCCGGTTACCGAGCAAAGCGCGTATGAAAAAATCATCGCCGCGCATTTCCAGATTTCAGACGGCCACAAATGGCTGCGCGACACCGTGCGCCTGACTTGGCGGGCGAAAATCTTCCTGTCGCTCGAACTCGACGCATTAGGCCGTCTGAAAGAAAACGCCGACAGCGACGCGATTACCGTGTTTGCGCGCAATCTCAAAGACCTGCTGCTCGCCGCGCCGGCCGGCCGCCTGCCCACCCTCGGCCTCGACCCCGGCTACCGCACCGGCATCAAAACCGCCGTGGTGGACGACACCGGCAAGCTGCTCGACACCGCCGTCGTCTATTTACATCAGGAAAACAACGCCTTGGCAACGCTCGCCGCGCTTGTGAAAAAACACGGCATCAAACTGATTGCCATCGGCAACGGCACCGCCAGTCGCGAAACCGACAAACTGGCCGGCGAACTCATCAAAGGCCTGTCTGAAAAAGGGTTGCACAAAATCGTCGTCTCCGAAGCCGGCGCATCCGTCTATTCCGCCAGCGAACTGGCCGCCAAAGAATTCCCCGAACTCGACGTCAGCTTGCGCGGCGCGGTTTCCATCGCCCGCCGCCTGCAAGACCCGCTCGCCGAACTCGTCAAAATCGACCCCAAATCCATCGGCGTCGGCCAGTACCAGCACGATGTCAACCAAACCCAGCTCGCCAAATCGCTCGATGCCGTGGTGGAAGACTGCGTGAACGCCGTCGGCGTGGACGTCAACACCGCCTCCGCGCCGCTGCTCGCCAGAATTTCAGGACTAAACAGTACCTTGGCGCAAAACATCGTCGCCTACCGCGACGAAAACGGCGCGTTCGACAGCCGCCGCAAACTCCTCAAAGTGCCGCGCCTCGGCGAAAAAACCTACGAGCAGGCCGCCGGATTTTTGCGCATCAACGGCGGCAAAGAACCGCTGGATGCCAGCGCCGTACACCCCGAAGCCTACCCCGTCGTCGCCAAAATGCTCGACGACCTGCACATCAGCGCCGCCGATCTCATCGGCAACCGCGACAAAATCCGCCAAATCAAACCCGCCGCCTACACCACCGACCAATTCGGCCTGCCCACCATCATGGACATCCTCGCCGAACTGGAAAAACCCGGCCGCGACCCGCGCGGCGAATTTCAGACGGCCTCCTTCGCCGAAGGCATCAACGAAATCAGCGATTTACAGACAGGCATGATACTGGAAGGCGTCGTCTCCAACGTCGCCAACTTCGGCGCATTCGTCGACATCGGCGTCCACCAGGACGGCCTCGTCCACATCTCCGCGCTCGCCGACAAATTCGTGCAAGACCCGCGCGACATCGTCAAAGCCGGCGACGTGGTGAAAGTGAAAGTGCTGGAAGTGGACGCCGCGAGAAAACGCATTGCGCTGACCATGCGCCTGAACGACGACGCAGGCAGCGGCCCGGCAAAAAACGGCAGGCCGACTGAAAAAAACGGCACAAACCGTTCAGGCAGCCTGAAAGAGAAAGGGCAAAGGGAAAAGGCGGTAGGCAATACCGCGATGGCGGATGCGTTTGCGCGGTTGAAGCGGTAAAATTTTTTGCACTAAACTTTCTTGGAAACTTGGATTGTTCAATTGAAAATATCTCGAAAACCTTTTCTAAAATGGGCAGGTGGCAAAGCAAAACTTGTACCGTTTATTCAGAACAATTTTCCCGCTAAGCCTTGCAAGCGTTTAATTGAACCGTTTGCAGGTTCGGCGGCTTTGTCGTTGGCTGTAGATTTTGATGCTTATCTGCTGAACAACAGCAACGCCGACCTCATCAATCTCTATCGGATATTGAAAAAGGAAAAACAAGGATTTATTTCTTACGCGCGTTCGTTTTTCACGCCCGAAAACAATCAGGAAAACCGTTTCTACGCGCTGCGTGAACAATTCAATCAAAGCGAAGATACAGCCGAACGCTCGGCCTTGTTCGTTTATCTGAACCGCCACGCCTTCAACGGGCTTTGCCGCTACAACAGCAAAGGCGGGTTTAACGTACCGTTCGGGCGTTATGCCGCACCGTACTTTCCCGAAGCGGAAATGCTGGGGTTTATCCGAAAATCCGACCGCATCGAATTGCTGTGCGGCGATTTTCAGACGGCCTTGGGTGGGGCAAATGACGATGACGTGGTGTATTGCGACCCGCCTTATGTGCCGTTAGGCAAAACGGTTTCGTTTACTGCTTGTACAAAAGGTTTTGTGCAATGAAGCTGCATTTTGATACACGTTTAGCAGAAGGTTATAAAAGTGCTTCACAAATTGCGCGTGTTTTAACTGAAAACTGGATGGGTACAAATGTTTATTGCCCGAACTGCGGTTGCAAGCCAATAAATAAAGCACCGAATAACCGTCCTGTACAAGATTTTTTGTGTTCACAATGTGATGAACAGTTTGAGTTAAAAAGCAAAAACGGAAAATCAACAGGAAAAATGGTTAATGATGGCGCATATCAAACCATGATTGAACGCATTCAGGCTGATGATAATCCCAACTTCTTTTTTCTGTCATACCGAAAAGCTGATTATTCTGTACAGCAATTGATGCTTGTGCCAAAACATTTTATGACCACTGATATGATTGTCCGCCGTAAACCGTTGCCCGAGACAGCAAAACGAGCAGGCTGGGTCGGTTGTACGATAAACATCGGCAGGCTGCCTGAAAGCGGCAAAATTTTACTGATTAATCAAGCTCGGATTGTTGAGCCTGAACAGGTACACGAACAATGGAATGCCAACCTGTTTTTGCGAAAACAGAAAACAGCAAGCAAAGGATGGTTATTAGCCATTATGAGGTGTATTGAAAGGCTGCCTGAAAAATTTGATTTGAGACAGATATATGAATTCGAGAAACAATTGGCAGTTCAATTTCCTGAAAACAATCATATTAAGGATAAAATCCGCCAGCAGTTGCAGATTTTGCGTGACCAGAATGTGATTGAATTTTCTGCTCGCGGGCAGTATCGGAAAATTACTATTTAATATAAAGAGAAACTGAATATGGCATTATTTGAGATTGAAGTTAGAGAGGTTTTTAGCCGTAATGTCATTATTGAGGCGGAAACCGTATCTGATGCACTTGATGAAAC